>NZ_CP017659.1:4838333-5146666 GCF_015326965.1 Paenibacillus sp. JZ16 | reverse complement strand
GAAATGACCAAGCTGGCAGTGGATACACTTAGCAAGAACGACAAGGGATTCTTCCTTATGGTAGAGGGCAGCCAGATTGATTGGGCCGGCCATGCCCACGACCCTATCGCCATGATTTCGGATATGCTGGCGTTTGAAGAAGCGGTGGACGTCGCGCTTGAATATGCCAGAAACAACTCGGACACGCTGGTTGTTATCGTTGGAGACCACGAAACAGGCGGTATGAACATCGGCAATACACCCGGCGGCTATAAGGAGAACATCGCCGTCTTGAAAAATGCCACCGGCAGCTCGAACACCATCGGCGCCGAACTGAAATCCCGAGCAATCACTACAGATGTTGGAAGTTCCGCTCGCTCAGTCAACAACAACGTCTACCTGCCGCTCAGGGAAATCGCAGCCCAACTGGACGGAACCCTTGAGTACCATGCCGACGATCTCACGGTTGATGTTGATGTTGCAGGTTCGACATTCAAGGTACACTTGCCTCAGGGGATCGTAACAGCCTCCTCCCAGAAACAAAACGCCGACTTCTTTGTGGAGAACGGCACGGCGTATTTCAATCTGAAATCCATGGCTGAGCTGATTGGGATGCAGGTAGCCTATGGAAGTGGTGAAGATTCCAAGGTTACAACCGCGTATTGGGTCGATGTGAAAAAAGTTGCCGAGCCGATTGCCGGCATCAAGCTGACTGAAGAAGATGCTGCTGACTTGGCGAACGTCAACTGGAATAACGATACCACGCTCATCAACGAAATCGGTACGGTGTTATCCGGACACGCATTGATCAGTTGGGGCTCCCGGAACCATACCGGGGAAGAACTGCCGTTATACGCTTACGGCAAAGGTGCCAACGAATTCGTTGGCCTGATCGATAACACGGACTTACCGCGTATGATCTCCTATCTTATGGGCGTCGGATTGTTTGAGAATGAAGAAGCCTTCATGCAGAATTTAGAGAAAAGAAGAAATCAGTAATTCCCCCACCAGGAGTTGAATTTGGGCTGATCATTAAAGGACCTCTATCCCCCAATCGTGGGATTCGAGGTCCTTTACTAGGTGGTTCGTTATAAGCCGATTGGCGGGTAAACTATTGCGGATTATCGATGATTTGGTCGATATGAGTGGGCAGACAAAAACCTCTCCGTTATATCAAGCACCTGCGGACTCCATACACCTCCCCCATGGTCCCCGCCTACAACCTTGTAGAACAACACCTTCTGTCCGTGTTCCTTAAGCGCCTTATACATCTCTATGCTCTGGTTCACATGGACCACGTTATCGCTGTCACCATGGATGATGAGGAACGGCGGAAGCTTCTTATCCAAATCCTGATGGAGAGGGCTAGCCTTCTTCGCCTGCTCCACATGATCCGGTATCCTTCCTCCAATGAACAAACCTTCCGGAGAATCGGCTGCATCATGGTCAAGAATATCATTATATTTGCCTAACGTAAGCAGGTCGGATACCCCATAATAATCGATGACTGCGCTGACCTCATCCGACTGTTCGCTATAAAGGCCGTTATTATATTCGCCTATGGTAAGTCCTGTCATTAAGGCCAGATGCCCGCCCGATGAATCCCCCCATACCGCGACAAGGTTCGGATCAACACCATATTCTGCAGCATTCTTGCGCATAAACCGAATTGCACACTTCACATCTTCAAGCGCTGCCGGGAACGGTGCGATGTCGGATTCCCTGATCTCCACACTTGCGACCACATAACCCTTTGCTGCGATTTGACAGAGATTTGGAATCATCGCATAGGTGTCTTGTTTTCTCCAAGCCGAGCCTTGAACGAAAATCACTAAGGGAAATTGACTCCCAGCCCGATGCGGAACAATGATCTGGAGCCTTCTCTCTGCATCACCGTATTTCGCATAAACTACATCAGGACGATACGAACAGGAATAATAGCCCCCCGTTCAGCAAATTCGCCATAGATAATCTGGGTTCCTTCAGGCATTTCATTGGCAGCAATATCCGCTGCTTGTTTATCCATTCTTTATTCACCTCGTAGCTGTTGTTGGAATCGATACAGACTTAGCCGTGAACGCTGGGAACCTTTCCTGTGGTCTCCTCATTCACTACTCAAGCTCTCTCCCCTACTTATAATGATTCTTCGAACTTCTTTGATCTCCTTTTTTGTTGATTTGGAGGACGGGTTTGAAAAAAATATAGGTTTACTGCTTCGCTCGCTTATGACAATCCTGATTTCATCTGGTGGCGCGCCTTTGAGATCACACTCAATCCTGAGGTTACACTCCAATAGCATGAGATAGAAGAGGACAGCTCGGTTTTTATAGGAGCTGTCCTTTTTCTGCTGTCCTTATAAAGAACATTCCCCCCGCTCCCCTACCCTGATTTTAGCATCGTGCAGACAGGCTCATTTCATGCTAGATCCGATGATCGTATTTGGATTGGTCAATTATTGGATTCATTGCCCCCGCAAGGGAGAACCATTATATATAAACTCTTCATCGAAGACCTCACGGAAGTGGAAGTCGCCAAGCAGCTCCATATCTCTCAACAGGCGGTGAACCGATGGAAAAGAAAAATGATTCAAAAGTTATCTCAGATCGCGAATTCATAACCTTGCTGCAAGCTGCAAAGCGGAACGATGTTCAAGCCATCCTGCAGCTCATTGATTTATACAAAGACGATATCATGAGAATCAGTCAATATATCTACATGTCCCAAGAGGATGCCATGTCAACGATTGTCTTGGAGTTTATGGAAGTGATTCGAGAGAACAATGATACCTATGAAACAGAATAGACCTTGCTATTTTGCCCCAATGGAACGATGCGGTAAATTGTCTGGCTTGCTGAAGCAACACGACTCATCTCACTTTTTCTCCAATATAAACAAACCCAGCACCCTTCGCGGCACTGGATTGTGTTTTACAATAACTGTTTTCGTTTTGCAGTGCTCTCGCAATGAGGGCCTTTCTCTTCGCGTCAAAGTGCTTCGATGACATCCCCGGCGATGACCGAGGCGGGATGTCCCCGGTGCCGCGCGGCCCGCTCGCCGGCACGGCCGTGCAGCCACACGCCAAGCGCGGCTGCAGACGGACCGGCATATCCTTGCGCCAGCAGGCTGGCAATGATGCCGGTCAGCACGTCCCCGGTGCCTCCGGTCGCCATGCCGGAGGTGCCGGTTGTGTTGATGTAGGCTTGTCCGTCCGGCGAAGCCACGACGGTATGTGCCCCCTTGAGCACGAGGGTAACCCCGTGCCCGGTCGCGAACGATGCGGCAACACCGATCCGGTCCCGCTGCAGCTCGGCGGTCGGGATGCCCAGCAGCCGGGACATCTCCCCCGGATGCGGGGTCAGCACGGTTGCCGCACCGCGCGGCTTCCAAGTGCCGAAATCACCGGCCGCGGACAGCATATTCAGCGCATCGGCATCCACCACCAGCGGTCCTTCCCATTCTTCCCACAAACGGCGGAGCCATCTGGCATCTCCTTCAAAACGGCCAAGTCCCGGACCTACGGCCAGCACATCGCGGGTTTTGGCGAGCTCCAGCACCTGCTCCGCGGAGGCTTCATCCCAGTAGCCGCCGCTCTCCTCGCCTGTGGCGGGGGCAAGCATCACCTCGGGCGCGGCTCCGCTCAGCGGCAGCACCAGGCTTGCAGGGAGCGCCCAGGTCACCAGGCCGCAGCCCGCACGAAGTGCTGCCCGGGAAGCGAGCAGGCCTGCGCCGCTCATCGTGCGGCTGCCCCCTACGGTCAGCACGTGACCGTAGGTGCCCTTATGTCCATCTGGCGAGCGGTAGCAGGCCACGTCCACACCCAGCTCGGTCCGAAGGACATGCGGGGTGAGCAGATGCGTGCTGACGCCCTGCTCCCGGCACAGCGATGCCGGGATGCCGATGGCGCGGACCACCACCCGGCCGGCCGCCTCGGCGCCGGGGTACTGCACCAAGCCTCGCTTCAGGAATGCGAGGCATACCGTCACCGCGGCCGAGATGCACGGCTCGTGCCGCGCGCCGGTATCGGCGTCCAGTCCGCTCGGAATATCCGCGGACACAATCGGCAGGCCGCTGTCATTGGCGGCCTGGATCAGCGCGGCGTAAGTGCCGCGGGGCGCTCCCGCCGCGCCCGTGCCGAGCAGCGCGTCCACGATGCCGGTGTACGCGCCGTAGTCCACGGCATCACGGCCGTGGACCAGAGCCGGGATGCCAAGCGCTGCCGCGGCATCCCGCTGCACCGCCGCCTCGCCGGCTAACGCGGACGGCTCGGCGGCATAGAGCAGCGTGACGCGTATACCGGCGTCACGCAAATGCCGGGCGGCGACCGCCCCGTCGCCGCCGTTATTGCCCTTGCCCACCAGAATGAGCCAGTGCTCCTGCGCTGCAAGCGCGGTGGGCAATCGAGCGTCTCCGTCGATGACAGGCGACGGACGGCTCATCTCCAGAGCCAGGTCATCCCCGGCGGTAAGAGCCTCCGCCGCAGCCGAATGCTCCGGTAAGAATAGCCGCTGTTCACCCCGCCCGTCCTCGGACATGAAGGACCGAGCCTTTCCTGCTGTCCCAGTGCCTCCGTAATCAGAACGGCTCACTCTATCACGCTCCAGGCACAGCTTCAGGACTTCCTCGGCAATCGCCTTACCTGCATTTTCCATCAGGGCTATGGCCGGAATGCCGATTTGATAAATCGTATGGTTGTCGAGTGCCCTCATCTGTTCAGACGTCACAACATACATCCAAGCTCTCCCCTTTGCTTCGATATATCCTACGCAAACGCTTTGGCGACTCAGGATGCCTGTCTATTAATA
This sequence comes from Paenibacillus sp. JZ16, assembly GCF_015326965.1. Lineage (NCBI taxonomy): Bacteria > Bacillati > Bacillota > Bacilli > Caryophanales > Paenibacillaceae > Paenibacillus > Paenibacillus sp. JZ16. Next base: position 5,141,885 of record NZ_CP017659.1, on the reverse strand, counting down.
AGCAACGGTAAAACGGGACTGAATAAACTGCGGATCATCCAGCTCATCGATCACCGCTACCGCGAAATCTTCAACCGAGATTCGGCTGCTTCCGCTCTCGTCAGTCACCAGGCGGTCCATGCCGATCCGGAACTGTCCGGTACGTTTCCCCGGCTCAATAATCGCTGCCGGACTGACATACGTCCATTCCAGATCGCTTTCCTTATACAGATCGTAAGCATCCGCATGCGCACGGGCAAGCGGCCTGATCTCCTCCGGAAATTCCGGGGTATCCATAAGCGGTACGCCGCTGTCGGCGATCAAGCTGCCAGCGCCGCCAACGATCAACAGTCGGGTTACGCCGCCACGTCTCGTCCCCTCCACAATCGTGCGTGCGGCTGCAACGAGTTCCTCTTCCCGGCCGAACTTCGGACCGAAAGCGCTAATAACAGCATCATGCCCTTGAATCGCCTCTTCTAATGATGAAGGATCCATTACATCCGCTTTAACTTTCTTTAATTGCTCATGCTCTGCATCCAATCGATCCGGATTACGCAAAATCGCAGTAACTTCGTGCCCCCGTCGCAGCGCTTCCTCCGTAATTCGTCTCCCGATCGTTCCGCTTGCTCCAATTAATGCTACCTTCATGTTCATCGCTCCTTCGCTTAGAAATTATACTACATCACCCCTGGTGATGAATGGCTCTTCTTGAATCTTAAGTAGTATTATAAACACCTGGTGCCGTCTATAGCCGTTTCGGGCTGTCACACCTTCTATTTACTTATCCCCATGAAGACATCTTCAAACTCCACTCGTTCATTTTTTCTCAAAACAATAGATCTTTAGACCTATGTAACACCATATTATTTTCGCCGATAGAATACACAAGTGCATATTTACGAACAAATATAACTCGAATAATGACTTACATCGCCATACTAATGTTGTGTGCTTGTTGGAATTTGCCGTTTTCCTATGAGCTAATCGTATGTAAAGGAGATTATCCATATAATGAAAAAAAAATACGTTCGCTTGCTGGCCCTCTGTCTCGCTGGCAGTCTGCTGCTGCTAAGCAGTTTGTCTCTTCACCCCGATACGGCTACGGCCGAACCCCGCCAAAAGGCGACCTGGTTCTGGGACACCCCGCAGATTCAAGATTCAGCTGACGACATTCTGAGTTTTGCCTCCAGTCAAGGGGTCAATGTGCTCTATCTGCAGATGAACCGCGATGTTCGGCCCGAGTATTACCGCAGCTTTATTCGCCACGCAGGCGATCAGGGGATCGAGGTTCATGTCCTCGGCGGCGCGCCTAACTGGGCGCTGGAATCGGAACGTCACCGATTGGAGACCTTCATTCAATGGACTGCTGAATATCAGGCATCGGCTGCTCCGAATGAGCGCTTCACCGGCATTCATGTCGATATCGAGCCGCATGTGCTGACTGAGTGGAAAACAAATCAAGCCTCCGTGGTAAAGCAATGGCAAGCGAGCGTCCGCTATCTGGTCCAGGAAGCGCACACACTGAATCTGCCCATCGGTTCCGACATGACATTCTGGCTGCACGGCTACCAGCTGCCGGACCAGTCGATGTCGATCAGTCGGTGGATGATCCAGCAGTTCGACCAGGTCGTCATTATGGCCTATCGTGATCAGGCAGATACCATTTATAAAGTCGCTGCTGCCGAGCTTAAGGAAGCCGATGAACTTGGCAAGGAAGCCTTAATTGCCGTAGAGACCAAATCGAGCAATGAGGGAGCTTACATTACCTTTTTTGAGGAAGGCACGTCCTATATGGAGGAACAGCTATCCAAGGTATGTATCAAAGCGGAGAAGCATCCTTCGTTCTCCGGGTTCGCCATTCATGACTATAGATACTGGAAAGCATTGCATGACTCCGATCGATAACATCGCGATTATTTCATAATGGGAATAAAAAAGATGGCGTTTCAAGAGGGTGTTTTCCTCTGGCGCCATCTTTATATTTTAGATGAAGGAACTCATCCTCTTCCATCGGTAAAAGGCCTGCTCGCTCTTAAACCGTCAACATGAGAAGCAGTACATAACCGACCGTCAATTTCGCGCGTTGTAGCGGCCCTTTTTTTACCTGCACTTCCATCCCCCGGCCCCTCCCTCTCTTACGATGCTACCGTCTTATTCATATACTATATGCGGCTCGGTCCCTTATGTTGCCTTGGGGAAAAATTGTTTGCCAACAAAAAAATATTAGCCTTGTAAACAGTAGAGTACGATTTAAGCTTCCTGCATAGGAAGCAGAACCTGGGCTGCAATGCAGCTCATTCACGATCAGGATAGCGCTTCAAGACGTCCTGCAAATATTGTTCTGCTTCCATTACAAGCTGACGCTCTCCCTTGTTCCATTGATCCCGATTTCTATCGACTGCTAAGAAGGCAGGATGAATCCGTTCGTCGCCATGTGTCACACGTTGAACCATCCGTTGCCATTCTTCGGCTAAGGTTCTGGCTAAACGGGACTCGATGGGAACGTTTGAGGCCTTATAAGCTGCAGCTTGCAGCGATATTTTTCTGAACGTATTGTAAAAACCCAATGCCGCCTGCTCAGAGTTAAATACTGTTCGAAATAGTCGAGAGTCTTCCTCCGAAAATTCGTATTCTTTCCAAGCCGACATATCAACCTCATTCAATGAACGCATGAGATGGGCTAACAGCTCCCAGGGTACGGTGTAACCTTCTTTCATCATTTCCTTTGCGACATGCAATCCGTCAAGCTTGGCTTGGATACTCTCTTTCTGTGAATAGAGGACCGATGCCTGGTAATCTAGAATGTTCTCGATATCCTGCTCCTCGGTGCCCACGATCAATTGTTCTTTGATCTTTTTTAAAGAGAAACCGATGGCTCTATAGAACATAATCTGTTCAAGTACATACAGCTGTTTATCATAATATACTCTATGCCCCAGCTCATCCCGCTCCGCCTTAAGAATCCCTTCATTATCGTAATACTGAATGGTTCGCGGAGTTATTCCCGACAATTGACTGAGTTCTTTTACGGAATATTTTTTTTCCATGAACCCATCCCTTCTTTGTCCCTTACTCGATTTTCGCTAAAAAAGCTTCTATTGTTTCCAGTAACTCTTCAGGGTATTCCCCGTTAATTGCGTGCGAAGCATCTTCAAATACGACCATCTCGCTATTAGGGTCTTTCAGAGAATCCTTCCCCGTTTGATACGACTTTTCAGCATGGTGCATCGTCGATTGTCCAGCTAAAATACCGAGCACCGGCATCGTCAGCTCAGCTAATCGTTCCGGCTTGATGGCTTCCGGCATAGGCAACTTGCTCTTGAATGTCCGCATACCGGTTTCGATTAATTTGGCGGTCGGGTCGCTGTCATCAACTTCAGCCCCGCCGGATATATAGCTGAGCATTTTCTCCCGGATCGGTTTGGGCACCATGGGCACAGACGCCGGAATGGATACCAGTATCATTTTCAGTGGAATGGGGCCAAACACATAGACAGGGTCCAGCAATATGAGCGAGTGAATCTTCTCAGGATGCTTGAGCGCCACATTCGCCGCACTCCACCCGCCGAACGACAGCCCTAATAGGTGGATCTCTGATTCCGGCAGCTGATCCAGCACTTGCCCTAACCATGCTGCTTGGTCCGCTGCGGTTTCAATCCGTCTGGTTTCTGTGCTTAAACCCGGCTCTCCTATCAAATCAAGTGTGTATACAGGCCTGTGTTCTAGAAAGCCGCTTAGATTGGCCTCCCACATGGGTGTAGCAGATCCCTTACCGGGAAGCAGCAGCAAGGGTGTTTTATGCGGTGTATCGCTCCCCTGGAACTTGTAGAGCTGTACCACGCCAAAATCGGTATGAACCTTAATCGATTCAACCGGTTCTGGTAAGTGACTCATCGCCTCACCATAAGCTGCCGCATATTCCTTCTGCCCATCCTCTGTAACAAAACCGCTTAACGACCCGTCATCTCTAAATAGGAAGCCTATTACCGTCAGTATAGCTAGTATCGCAATGAGAATACTACCCAAGAGTACCCATCTTTTTTTTCGTTTCACTTCAATCCCCTCCTAAGGTGACTATAGGATATGACGTAACGTTATACGCAACCCCCTATGCTCTCCATAGCTGCCTGTTACCGAATCAGCTTGAAATCCCTCCCTTGTTGTGCAATAGTGAAAGATAGAATATTGAAGGAGGGATCCGCTTGTCCCTTACGGAATGGATGAATGATATCTTTGGCTCACTCGACACGCTTGTGGCTGTGCTTCTTGCCACTGCGGTATTTACGGGCCTGTACATATACAGTGCATCCCGGCTACTGGGTGCACGCAAGGATTCACTCGCCCGCATTCGTCAGTCCTTGACGATTTACACCAGACTGGCCGGGCCTCTGGGAACCCTTATCAATCGACCGACCCGAACGGCTGTCCCCGAGGATCTGCTTATCCGGCTTCTGCAGGAATGCAAATCCGCTGACCTGTTGACTCGGGAGCTCCACGAACAGATTGATACCTTTCTAAGTGATCGTGATGAATCCAGATTGACAACACTTCACAAGCTGCTGGACCGCGAGATCAACAGGCTTATGAAGGAGCGCGACGAGCTGGTTGGACGGCTCGAGAAACCAGGTTGGGGTATGGGGTTATGGCTGCTCTTGAAACCTGCAATACCTGCCCTTTCACTAGGTGCTGCAATCCTATGGACGACGATTCTCGTTCAAGAACTAAGGCAATCCTCTGTCTGGACAAACCCCGAGGTATGGTGTCTATGGCTCTCCAACATGATTGCCACGATCTCTTTCTATCGATTGTTGATGGACTCCAGAAGAAGAACGCATGGCGTTATCTATACCGTGCTGCATCTGCTGATTGTAGCTTCAGCCCTGTTTAATCTGATCTGGAACGAGGCCTCACCTTACGTTTTGGCTACCCAATGCTTGCTGTATCTGGCGGGTTTCCGAGTTACGGCCACTCGCCAGCGGCGTGAGCGGCCCTATGCCGGGCACCCGGAGCTAATGGAACAATTTCTTCATCCTGCGGGAGATCACGACCCTCTTAGTGAGACGGCACATTCCAGTGAACCGGAGATTAGCAGCAGTCCTCTGCGGTCCAGATAAGACAACAGCGACATGAGTATTACGAAAAACAACCCGCACCGAAATTCATCGGCCGGGCTGTTTTTTTATTTTCGCAATCCTTTGGGGCAGGCAGATATTATCGGATATCACGCTCTTCCATACCGCATTCCTTCTACAAAAAAGAAAAGAACTCCCGCATAAATGCTGAAGCGCACTCCCTTAGACTACATCGGCTGACACTCCAGGGTGTTTTTCCAAAGTCTATTGGATAAGGTGCACTTCATGGCATCGATGGAAGTTCTTATCTCGATACTCGACAACCTTGCGGGGTCATCTTGCGCTCGTTCTTCGTTGTTGGCCGGATGCCCGGGACGTCTTGACCGCTCCGGAGGCCGTATTCTCGAAACGCTTGCGCTCCGTTCGTTCCATCTGAACGATCTGACCCTCATGCACTACGATTTGCAGCGAACCGAATTCCATGTCGTTCAGCAGGCTTGCTATGCGTTCGAGCCACATTTCATCCACTTTTAAAGGTTTAGCCATGGATACGCCTCCTCACCGGGCAAAGCCCCAATCTATTTACTCATCCCACAAGTCGAAGTGGCAACCTACCTGCACGCGTTCATTATTCATCCTTTTCCAACCTACATAGTATGAATTAACATTAGCATGGGTTGGAAACGACTGTCAATGGTCATTTTTTCGCGTAAACCAATTTTTCAGCAGCAGGGTTACGACCGCTAATAACAACAATAATGAGGCCACCGCAAACGATGCCGAAAACTGATACTCGTTGTACAAAATTTCCACGTGAAGGGGCAGCGTATTCGTCTCACCGCGGATATGACCGGATACAACGGACACGGCCCCAAACTCGCCCATGGCTCTGGCGTTGCACAGAATGATGCCGTACAATAGCCCCCACTTGATATTGGGCAGGGTAACCCTCCAGAATATTTGCCAGCCCTTGGCGCCCAGCGTTACTGCCGCTTCCTCTTCCTTCGTCCCTTGGTCTTCCATCAGCGGGATCAGTTCCTTTGCCACAAAGGGAAACGTGACAAACAATGTAGCCAGAACAATGCCGGGCACGGCAAAAATAATCTTGATATCCTGACTTTCAAGCCAAGGGCCGAACCAGCCCTGCCGACCGAAGATCAGCACGAAGATTAACCCGCCGATCACCGGCGATACCGCAAACGGCAGATCCAGCAGCGTAATCAACAGATTTTTCCCTTTAAAACGGAACTTCGTTATGGTCCATGCCGCGATGACACCGAACATCGAATTCAGCGGTACCGCAATGGCCGCTACCAGTAAAGTCAGCTGAAGCGCGGATAGTGCATCTGGATCGGATAAGGCTGCTATATAGACGTCCCATCCCTTCTTAAGCGCTTCGGACATCACCGTAATGAGAGGCAGCACAATAAGCCACAACAGCACAAGCCCAGCCAAACTTATGAATGTCCATTTCACCCACGGCTTCTCCGCTGCAGCCGGAGAGGACGGCGAATTTCGTTTCGCTGCGGGAACGGCAGCGGGTACAGTTCCAGCCATGGTATCCCCTCCTTAACGCGCGGTTTTCCGCGTCCAATGTTGTAAAATATTGATGCCGAGCAGCAGCGCAAAAGAGATGAGCAGCAAGATCAAGGCAACCGCCGTCGCGCCGGCATAATCAAATTGCTCCAGCTTTGTCATGATCAGCAGCGGCGCAATCTCCGTCTTCATCGGCATATTCCCCGATATGAAAACCACGGAGCCGTATTCTCCGATCCCCCGGGCAAAAGCAAGCGCAAATCCGGTCAACAGCGGCGGAATCAGGGTTGGCAGAATGATGGTGCTAAACGTTCGCCATCGGCCTGCCCCCAGCGTAGCAGCCGCCTCTTCCGTATCCCGCTCCGCATCCTCCAGCACCGGCTGGACCGTCCGCACAACAAACGGTATGCCGATGAACATAAGAGCCAGCGTAATGCCCAAAGGAGAGAATGCCGCCTTGATCCCTAGCGGCTCCAGCAGCGATCCGATCCAGCCATTAGCGGAATAGATCGCGGTTAGAGCCACCCCCGCCACGGCCGTTGGCAGGGCGAATGGCAAATCGATCAGCGCATCCCACAATTTTTTACCGGGGAAATCATACCGCACCAGCACCCAAGCCAGCAGCAACCCCAATATCGTATCCGCGAATGCGGCCAGCGCCGCTGTCGTCAGACTAACCCGGTAGGAGGTCAGCACCCTCGGATCGGTTGCAACCGACCAAAACTTCTCCCAGGTTAGTCCGGTTTGATTGAGCAGCAGCGCGGACAGCGGGACGAGCACAACCAAACTCATATAAAGAACGGTCAGTCCCATGCCGATTCCAAAACCAGGGAGCACCCTGCGATGATTTCTGCCTTGCTTCTGTACGCGGAGTACAGCCATGTCCACTCATCCTTTCCTGCCTTCGGCGGTTATGCCGATCAGCTTCCTGGCACGTAAATCTGATTAAAGATGCCGCCGTCATTGAAATGCTTCGTTTGCGTCTCTTCCCATGTTCCAAACACATCCTTGAGCGTAAACAATTCGATGGCCGGGAATTTCTCCTTGTACTTGTCAGCCACGCTGGCAAGCGTCGGACGGTAGTAATTCTCCGCCGCAATCGTCTGTCCCTCTTCACTGTATAGATATTGCAGGTACGCTTCCGCTACCTCGCGGGTCCCTCGCTTGTCGACGTTCTTATCCACGACGGCAACCGGCGGTTCCGCCAAAATGCTGACCGACGGGTTCACGATTTCGAATTTGTCCGGTCCCAGTTCGTTAATCGAGAGATACGCTTCATTCTCCCAAGCCAGCAGCACATCCCCGATCCCACGTTCTACAAAAGTGGTTGTTGCACCACGTGCGCCGCTGTCCAGCACCGGCACGTGGGTGAACAGCTCTTTCACGAATTCCTGTGCCTTCGCTTCATCGTTATGGTTAACCTTGAGTGCATAGCCCCATGCCGCCAGGTAGTTCCACCGTGCGCCGCCGGAGGTCTGCGGGTTCGGTGTGATAACCTCTACCCCCTCCTTGATCAGATCCGGCCAATCCTTAATGCCTTTCGGGTTGCCTTTGCGGACGAGAAAAACGATCGTCGAGGTGTAAGGCGCACTGTTATGCTCGAACTTGCTCTCCCAGCCCTCATTGATCAATCCGGCCTGACGGATTGCATCGATATCGTATCCGAGGGCCAGTGTCACCACATCCGCCTCCAAACCGTCGATTACCGAGCGGCTTTGCTTGCCTGAACCCCCGTGCGATTGCTTAAATGTTACCTTCTGGCCTTGTTCTTTCTCCCAATGCGCCGCGAATGCTTTATTGTACTGGTCATATAACTCGCGGGTCGGATCGTAAGAAACATTGAGAAGTTCCACGCTCGGCTTGCTTGAACCCGAAGCAGGCGCTTCTCCATTGGCGGTTGCGACTGTCTCTGTTTTCTCTGCACCGCAAGCCGTAAGCGCCGCCGTAAACATCATGGTCAATCCGATGAGAACCCCTTGCTTCAACACCTTTTTCATATGGATCACTCCCCCTGGTATTCTCTACTAAACAGGCCGTATGGCAAAAAAAGACGGAGGAAGGCTCATCAGAACAGAGTCAAGCCGGTTTGCTACCGTGCCTGCTCTTGATCCTTGAGCGTTCCTCCGTCGATACGGTGAGAACAAAATATTATAATTCCTACCTGTTTAGTATGTTATGAAGCTATTGTAATAAGTCCATCCTCTGCTGTCAAACCTTTTTTTCAAATAATTACAAGTTTGGGCCCCCCCGGTCCATAGAACCATTTTTGGCCCGCGAACGCAGTCACAGCGTGGTTTTCCATTTACTGAGGGTTGTATGAACTCGCTTCCATCCTTATAATTCAACCCCAAAGGAGATGATCACCATAAGAAAGCCAACTAGGAAAATAATTTCTGCTCTTTTCCTAAGTATTCTTCTGTTCATGCCTGCATTCGCCCAAACGACGGAGGCAGCTCCGCTGTTAAAGCCGGGCAGTGAAAACGGGGATGTCTGGGAACTTCAATATCGCCTGAAAACGCTGGACTTCTACACGCAGCCGTTGGATGGCAAATATGGCGCAAACACGAAAACAGCTGTTACCCTTTTCCAAAAAGAATACGGTGTGCCAGCCGATGGAGTTACCGGCGCACAAACCTGGAGACAGCTGAAAAAATATACGTTAAATCAATCCGAAATGGATGTCATGGCCAGAGTCATTTACAGTGAAGCCCGCGGTGAGCCTTACAAAGGACAAGTTGCCGTCGGGGCCGTTGTCATGAACCGCATTCAATCCAGCGAATTTCCGATTGATATTCGGGGCGTTGTCTTTCAAAAAGGGGCCTTTACAGCCGTAGACGATGGACAATACTGGCTCCCCCCGAACCGGACCGCCTATTTGGCCGCATTGGATGCCGTTCGCGGCTGGGATCCGACTTTTGAATCCCTTTACTATTTTAATCCCAAAACAGCGACCAGCAAATGGATCTGGTCCAGACCGCAAGTGCTGCAAATCGGCAATCATATCTTTGCGCATTAATTATTCATCGAATGAATCTTTAAACCCATGAATTCCTATGATTTCCTATGACCTTGCTTAGCCTGTTTCCTCTCTTTGCGGAGGTTGAACACCGTGTTCCTTGTTCATTGCTACGGGCGAAGAACACCAAAAAAAGAAGCAGCTCAAGTCCCATTTCCGGATCTTCGGGCTGCTTCTTCTTTATATAAGTTAACGTTTATTCGCCTTTGCCTTCTCTACAGGACAGATACATACCGGGCGCGTAACTTCTAGTGTATAACCCGTAGAGACGAGGTTACCCGTGTCCGGATCGATCCGATAACTTGCGATCAAACCATTGTCCTGATTCGCCGTCAGCAGAAAGCCCTCTGGCAGTATATTGAAGTGGCGCGGCGTTTTACCGCCGGAAGACACCCAGTTGACTGCGCGGAGCGTACCGGTCTCCTGGTCGATCACATATTGAACGATGCTGTCATGGCCCCGGTTGGAGGCGTACAGATAACGGCCGCAAGGAGATACCAGCAGGTGGGCCGATGTGTTGTTATCCAACACTACATCCTCTGGCAGCGTCGATATATGCTGTAATATTTTCAAATCCCCAAATGTCCCATCGTTTGCGTATGCCGTTACCGTGCTGTTCAGTTCGTTCGTGCCATACACCCACTTGCCTGATGGATGAAAGGACACATGCCTTGGGCCCGAGCCTGGCGGAAGACTGATCTCGCGGTGGGTGACCAGCTTGCCTTCCTCCAGCCGATACAGGTTCACATCATCCATGCCCAGGTCACTGACCACGATATACTTGTTGACGGGGTCTTCAAATATCGAATGCGGATGCGCTTCCGATTGACGGTCATCGCGAAGACCGCGTCCGCTGTGCTTGATCTTGGAGACCAGCTCTCCGATCTGACCGTCTTCTTCTAATGCCAGCACCGATATATGTCCATCGCTGTACCCTGTCGTAAGCAGGTAGTTCCCGTCCGATGTCCGGGATACATGACACGCACCGGATGAGCCGGTAGACTGAACATTCAGCAGCGTTAATTCACCGGTTACCAGATTGGCTGAATAAGCCGACACATCGCTTTCGCCCTTCTCACTGGCTGCATACAGTACGGAGATGGAATCATCGAAATCCAGATAGGTAGGGTTTTCAATACCCGCCGTACCGCCTAAGAGACGGAGCTCTCCTGTACCCCGATCCATCGCCCCCCAATGAATGCGATTCTCTTCATCCGAACCGTAGGTTCCTATGTAAAATATCAGTTCCTGTCCTGCTGTCATGTGATCCACTCCTTTGTCTAATGAATGTTCCGGTGACCCGGTCTGATCCTTATTATGTATTACCCATAAGGGCTTCGTGCTTACCGCCTTTTTTCAATTCGAACCGGCAAGCCGCCGCCACGTTGCTCTACCCCTTATTACTCACGAAGAAATCTATTGCTAGCATTGGTTTTATCATGTACGATTACCACAATTACCCCTCTATTCTATCATTCGTTGAAGGAGATGACAGCCAATTGAAGAAAAAAATAAGCCTACTGGCATTCGCTCTTCTGTTCCTGTTCGCCAGCGCGACGCAAGCCGCTCCGGCAAAGATTCAAGGGAATATCCGAGTCTACCTCGATAACCAGGAAATCAAATTTCAGGCAGCCCCTATTATGAAAAATGGAGTTACCTTCGTGCAATTCCGCCCTCTGTTTCAGGCCCTGGATTATAAAGTCAATTGGAACAGCGGAAAGAAACAGGTAACGGGTACATACCTCGATCAGAAGCTGCAGATGACCATCGGGCAGAAGACCGCTTATGTCAATGGCGCAAAAACCACGCTTCAGATCGCCCCATTCACGCAAGGCGGCAACACGCTGGTTCCCCTTCGTTTCGTAGCGGAAGCCACCGGACTGCCCGTGAAGTGGGACTCCAAGTCACGTACCATCAAGATCGACCGGGAGGGTGCAATCGACAACGCCACCGACGAGGTGAAGAAGCTTTATCATACGATTGAAGAAGCTGGTAATGCCAAGAAACTGGATGCTGTCATGAGCGCCTTCCATCCAAAATCTCCTGTTTTTACAGAAATCCAAGAAAATTATCAGAACCAATTCAAGAACGATCTGCATGTATCCGCTGACGTATGGGAAGTAACGGTAGCCGGAACATCGATCCATGCCTACACCAGTGTGACCCTCGACCGCACCAGCGGGCCTTTTGCTTGGGATGCTACGCTCCATTACGAGAATCTCTTGAAGAAGGACGCGTCGGGAGCATGGAAAATCTATGATCTGAGCCATTACGAGACGGAATATCTAGTCGGAGATGAACTGCTGGAAGCTCATCCGGAAGTGCCGGAAGCGGAACAAAAAGCCATAGTTGCGACCATTGACACCCAGTCCAAGGGCTTCAATGATGAGAATGGTCCGCTGCTCATGTCGGTTATTCATCCGGAATCGGCCTTCCACGAGATGTTCCGAACCAGCATTGCGGAAGGCATCTTCGATGAGGTGAATTTCAACCTTAAATCAGTTGAGCTCCGAACGGTCTTCTTCCAAGGGGAAGACGCCGTCGTCTACGCTGAAGAAACCGATGATGCCGACGGTGAAATCATCCATTCGACCTCCCTTTACTGGCTCAAGAAAACCGAAGGCAAATGGCTGATCTATGATGTACTGGAGCTGGAATAGGTCATTGGCATAATGAACTTGTTCGATTTAACCGTGAATTCCCCGGCGAGGGGAGCTCACGGTTTTCTTTTTGTACCCACCGTGTAAAGCCATACGATTGATATTCTTCCTTCCCACCAGCGTCACGATAGACTTTATCGGCAAAGGTTTTACCAAGACGATGGGTCATAGTTACCGACTATTGGGTATAAGTAGATACCTTTCTCTTCGAAGGAGGCATCATCGATATGGAAACGAACTCAGCAATTGAAGTCCAATTTCACTGCCGTCAGTGTCAAGCGGATATCCGGGTTACGTTCAAATCAGAACAGTTCACCACGGTACTCTGCCCGCAGTGCGATTACAGCTATTCACTCATGAGACCAACCATTGGTGAAGAGATCCTGCTGGATTGGGAGAAAGAAGCCGTATTCCAAAAAATCCGCGCAGACCAAACCGAGCATGACAAAATGGAGCTCATGCTCCTCGTCATCAAGGTCGTCGAGCTGCTGACCTGGCGGGATGAGGGGAATGGCCATATCCGGGCCATCGAAACACTTCGTGAGTGGCTGCTGCTCAACGGAGTGCCCAAAGCTCTAATTGAACTCCTGGATGCCAAGGGACACGAAGGCAGCTCCCCTACCACGCACAAGGAATAGCGTCATCAAGCCCTTGTTTCAAGATATAAATACATGAGAAAGGAACCGTTCTCCGGCCTTTATGGTCGGGGGCGGTTCCTTTTTCTAATCCTCATTTCTGGCGCATCACTTTAAATGGAGATGCTCTCCTATTTACACATGTTGGAACTTCATTATTTAACCTTGCGTATTATCGTTAAAGAAAGGAGCTGATTGACCTCTGTTCATCAACTTTATATTAACAGTGTTAATGGGCATCGCATTCATCGCGATTGGGCTATACGCCATCCGAAATCCGCATTCATGGTGGTTTAGAAGAACCAGGGATGATATTGAACTCAGCGATTTGAGAATATGGTATCTAAAATTCGCCGGCAAAGTGGCCATCGCATTCGGCGTTGTGGTTATCCTGATGAGCTTTCAGCATCTTTAAGTTTATTGAATCGGCACCTCGAATGCCTGCTCCATGACACCAGGATAACTGCTTAACGTAAATGTCAGCGGCTGAGGGTAAACCCCGGGCTTAAGGTGAATATACTGCGTAATGAGGCTTACCTCAGAATCCGATGAGGATTGGGACGAGGCACTGAGCCCCCCTGCATCCTCGTTGATCCTATGCTTTTTCCCTTCTCCATCCACAAACTCCGGTTCAATCGACACGCTGCCCATATGCCGGTCAGCCTGTTCTTCGTATTCAACTGTCAGCGTATGCCCCGTGTACTCTCCGAACCGAAGATCGCCGTCCGGTGAACGAATGACCTCCTTCTTATCCGTATCCACCACGAGTTTCATCTTCGAGGGGTCCACTGCCTGGAATCCGCTCGCTTTCAGCGTGATCGATTCCGGCTTCTCCAATATATTGCTGTCGAAGAAGTAAGTCATGTCTCCACCGCCTGCACCGGGCAAAAAGGCGGAATCGCTGTTCAATCTGATCTTCTCGCCGTTAACCACGGCTTCCAAATACACATCCCATAAACCGGATACCTTCATCGTATTGCCGGATGGGATGTTTGCTTTCACGACGATACCGGCAGGAGACAACACGGCTTCTTTCAAATAGAACCGCTGACTCTCAATCTGCAGCATTTTGTTGAGCGGAATCGTGCTAATATACTTCCGGACTGTCTCCATATCAACGGATACGTTAATATCGAGCACCTGCTGGTTCTCTGCCGAGGATTCATAAGCCGTATTTGTCGAATAGGGGGCAATCTTAAAAGATAACGTCAGTTCCTCAGGTATAGCGTGATTCTCAGCCATAAGAATGTACGATCGGGAATGGAACAGCTTGTCGGCGCCGGGCTTAATCTCGTTTCCACCCGACGACCCAATACTATAAGGCAGCGGTTCGCTGGATCCCCGGCGCTTCATCTCCAGCCCCTTTAAATCTGCGGGATTCCTCGCACGGTTTTGGATCGTATAGAACACCTCCATCTGCTGGGAGCCTACAAGTATCCCGTTGACCGTTACCGTATAATCCCCCTTGGTCGCCGATTGATCCACCTGTTGAATCATGCCGTGTTTGTTAGCTGAATTCAGCGTAATATCTTCTCCAAAATCAAACCCGGTCAATGGCGGATACGGCCCTTGAGCCGCCATTTGCTCCTTGGGATTTACCAGCCCTTCGTTCCCGCTCCAGACGACGAACAGCAGCGCAGCCGCAACGGTTACAGCCACGGCAGAGACGGTAGCCATTCGGGCCCGGCTCCGGTGCGTGCGCCGTCCTCTTCGCATCCCGCTTCGCACCGCCGCGTCCAATGCTTCATCGGATACAACCGCTTCGCTGATCTCCGCGTCCCTGTTCATCTCCTTGAGCATTCGCTCTTCCTTCTCAAACATGGAATATGGCACCTCCTGGCTCGATTTTTTGCCGCAGCAGCTTTAATCCTTGATGCAGCCGGGTTTTGACCGTACCCTCCGGAACATCGAGAATATTGGCGATATCGCTGATCGTCATGTCCTGATAGTATTTCAAAATCAGCACATGGCGGTATTTGGGCTTCATCCGGCTGAGCGCACGCTCCAGATCCAGCTTGCTGTCACTGACCATCTCGGCAGCCGTCTCCTGGCTGCGCACTTCTTCAACCGGAACCATGCGTTTTTTTCGTTTCTGCTCATCCACGCAGCAATTAATCAGGATCCGAATGAGCCAAGGGACAAATGCCTCCGGATGCCTCAGCTTCCGGCACTTCACCCAAGCCCTGCACACCGTCTCCTGCAATACCTCCAGTGCGTCACTCTCGTTATGCAAATAACTGTACGCAATTCCATATAGGCGCCTTCGGTGCTCCGTCACGAGTGCATAGAACGCTTCCTCGTCTCCTCTGCATGCAGCAGCCGCAAGCTCATTATGATCTATCATCCGATTACCCTTCCCCTTGTCCGACCTGCCTCGCTTGTTTACATCACTGTATATAAGACTGCAAAGTGATTCAAACGGTTTTTTTATTTTTCGCACAAAAAAAGCCCGCCCGGTTAGGCAGACTTGTACGTATCTTCGATTAACTTCGTTTTCTGCGTCCTTTAAAGAAATAATGGTATCCAAGATAGCCGATGCCGCATAACAGCAGCATAAGCGCAGAAATCCAGATGACAGGAAGCAGATATGGCGTGTGCTGACTGGCTACATACAGAAGTACCGCGGAGAAGGCATACATCACCATCAGAAGTACGATGCGTTTGAAAATATCCATGTCGTCCGCCCCTCACCCTTCATCTCAATAATCTACATTTTTTTCCGTATATCTATCTTTATGGTAACGCAAAACATTGAAAATTGCACTCAAAATTTGGTAAATATATAAAAATTTTAGGGGTGAAATGAGCCTATTCATGAAAATGTTAAAATTTAGGCTTGATAAAACTAATGATATTAGTTATTATACTAATATCATTAGTTTTGAGCGAAAGGGGAATCATATTATGTTACAAACAACGATTGAGCACGTGACTCAAATTTCATTTCTTCCTCGCCTATTCCCGATAAACGTCTATCTTGTAGAAGAGAGCGACGGCATTACGCTGATTGATGCTGGTATGTCATTTTCCCAAAAGGGAATCCTGCAAGCGGCAGCCGCTATAGGTAAGCCCATCACCCGGATCGTGCTGACCCATGCCCACGGCGACCATGTCGGGGCGCTCGACGGGTTAAAGAAAGAGCTTTCGAATGCGTCGGTCTACATCTCGAAGCGTGATGCGCTGCTGTTGAAAGGAAACGCGGAGCTCCAGCCTGGGGAGTTGCAAGCTCCGATTCGCGGAGATATCCCCAAGAACATAACCACCGTTCCGGACGTGCTTCTGGGTGACGGGGATTCCGTTGGTTCGCTCAAGGCGATCGCTACTCCCGGACACACGCCGGGGCATATGGCATTTCTCGATGAGCGCAGCGGTATATTGATTGCCGGCGATGCTTGGCAGACACGGGGCGGATTAGCCGTATCCGGTGTGCTCAAACCCTGGTTTCCCTTCCCTGCCATGGCGACCTGGAGCAAGGAGCTTGCCTTGGAAAGCGCCAAAGTGCTAACCGCACGAAAGCCCTCCGTTCTAGCCGTCGGCCACGGACGGATGCTAAAGAATCCTGTCGCTGCCATGCAGAAGGCCGTTACGCATGCGGAATCTACAATTAGGAGGAATGCAAAATGAGTCCAAGACCCGGAATCGACCGGCTTCAACTGCTTCAAACCGCTGCCGATCTGGCGGATCAGGATGGACTTCATGCCGTGACCTTAGCCGCGCTTGCAGGCAAGCTGGGCGTTCGGTCCCCTTCCCTGTATAACCATGTAGACGGACTGCCGGGTCTTCATGCCGCCCTGATGCTGTATGGCCTCCAGACATTGCATGATCGGCTGCTGAAGGCTGTCGCCGGCCGGTCTGGTGAAGACGCGCTGCGTTATGTATGCCTTACCTATGTCGACTTTGCCAGATCTCACCCCGGATTATACGAAGCCGCATTGCAGCCTCTCCATCCGGAACAACAGGAGGCGCAGCAGGTAGGCAATCAGATTGTCGAGCTTTTGCTCCAAATTTTGGCTCCATACCAGCTCAGTGAGCAGGAGGCGCTGCATGCCGTGCGGACACTTCGCAGCCTGTGCCATGGCTTCTCATCTCTGGAACGCGGGGGTCAATTCGCTATGGATCTGAATGTAGATGAAAGCCTGGATTTCATGATCCGGATTTTCATCGATGGACTCCAACCTTAAAGACGACCGCCGCCAAACCGCGCTGATCCTCCCGCTCCTGCCTGATTTTGCCTGGCATCAGAATGTGCTATAATCAAAAGGCAGCACATTTCATGTCATTTTATTTATGGAAAGAGGTTCTGAATTGTGGTTAATTTCGATTCCCCAATTCTTCAGATAGGCTCTACGATTGCGATGCTGGTTATGGCACTGACCGTTATTTTCATTCGGATGAAAGCGAGCAACCGCCCCGTCACCGTCAAGAAGATCATCATCCCTCCCGTCGCGATGAGCACAGGGTTTCTGATGTTCGTTGAGCCGCAGGTACGCATCCCTATATGGTGGGCGGGAATTGCCTTTCTGGTAGGCTGGTTCATCTTCTCCTATCCACTGATTCGAAGCACCAAATTCGAAAAGGTCGATGGCCAGATCTTCATGCAGAAATCGAAAAGCTTTGTTTACATTCTGCTCGGCCTGCTGGCTGTCCGGCTCCTGCTCCACGGATACATTGAGCAGCATATTTCCATCCCGCAGACCGCGGCGCTGTTCTTCATGCTGGCTTACGGCATGATTGTCCACTGGCGCATCTCGATGTATCGCCAGTATCAGCAATTTACGACACCAGGAGCGGCTATATAGCGGACGTGTTCCATCGTTAACTATATAAGTTGAACTAAACACTCTTAGCCTAAGCATCACTACGAATGCGGATTATTCTTCCGATCGCTGTGGCCCCCAGATTTCTTCGATACATTCATATCATGGTTAAAATCCGGGGGCAACGGCGACCACTTCGTTTCTACACAATAATTCCTCCTTCTCCGTTGAAGTTCTTCTTTTCTTTAGTTCAATCTATATAGTCATTAAACTTAATAAACGCAAAAAAAGAGTGCCGATATTCACGCAAACCGGACGGATTGTACCCGTTCGGCCGTGAAGCTCCCGTGTTGAGGAGTTTCACGAAGTCGTGAATCCGACACTCTTTTGTTATCTATATCAAAAGACTAACTCTGCTCCTCGCTTACCTTCACCAGCTGTTTCCCCAGATTCTGCCCGGAGAAGAGCCCCAGAAACGCCTCAATGGTCTTCTCGAAACCATCGACGATATGTTCGGCGTACTGAATGTTACCATCCCTCAGCCATTCGGCCAGCTCATGCAATGCCTCATTGTACCGACTGGCATAGTCGCCGACCAGGAAGCCCTTCATCAGTGCCGTATTGGTCAACAGCAGGCTCTGAATTCTCGGGCCCGTATCGGGTTTTTCCAGGTTATAGAGTGCGATTTGGCCGCAAATCGGGATCCTTGCATTTTTGTTGATCAGACGCAGCACCGCATCCGAAACCTCACCGCCGACATTGTCAAAATAAACGTCCACCCCATTCGGGCAAGCTTCCGCTAAAGACGATGCCAGATCTTCGGTCTGGTAATTGATCGCTGCATCAAACCCCAGCTTCTCGGTCAGGTACTTGGTTTTCTCGTCAGAACCGGCAATACCGATCACCCGGGTCCCTTTGATCTTGGCAATCTGCCCGACAATCATGCCAACGGCGCCTGCGGCACCCGATATCACGACCGTCTCGCCTTCCTTCGGCTGACCGATATCCAGCAGTCCGAAATAGGCCGTCAAACCGGTCATCCCCAGCACGCCCAAGGCGGTCGATACAGGCGCCAGATCCGGGTTGACCTTACGCAGCGTTCCTGTCCGCACGGCGGCAAAGCGCTGCCAGCCCCATGTTCCTGCAACATAATCGCCTGCCCGATAGGTCGGATCCGTCGATTCCATGACCTGCCCTACTGCGCCTCCAGCGATAACCTGTCCTACTTCGTAGGGTTTCGCATAACTCTTGGCATCGCTCATTCTGCCCCGCATATACGGATCCACCGACAAGTATACGGTCCGTACCAGGACTTCTCCGGCTTGCGGAACGGGCAAAGGCTGCTCCTCCAATATAAAATCCGACTCCTCCGGCATGCCTTGCGGCCTTTTGGCTAGTATAATTTGTTCGTTTACAGACATCTGAGTACCCTCCTTTAAAAAAAACGTCATCCTATCTTTACCCATTTTGTCCGTTTACAAATTTCCTAGCCCTAAGGCTAGCCCCTTAACAAGCGGCGCTCTCGCGTTCGGTGCCTAATCCTTTATCTGCTCTTAACGAGCAAATTAACGGCATCCTGCACAAGCTTCTCCGTATCCTCACCATTCTCTTCGGCCTTCCGTACACAATCCACCAGGTTGGAGCTGACGACAACGCCAATGGTTCGGTCGATCGCCGTACGCGAAGCGGATAGTTGGGTGATGACCTCCCTGCAGTCCTTGTTCTCCTCCATCATCTTCAAGATGCCGCGAAGCTGTCCTTCAATCCGCTTGATCCGGTTTTTCATCTGATCGTCGTATTGCATATGACCGTCCTCCTATAATACGTATCTGTCACTGTCAGGCTTGTCCTTATCCCTATATTATACAACAAATGCCCGCTCTTTCCTTGCGACCTGCACCGCCCGGCGGTATCCGCACGAAAATCCGCACCCTGTCTCCCTCGTTGCAGGCCAGGATCAGCGACTTCGACTTGGGGCTTGAATACGCTCAGAGCGCGTGGTATATTTTTAATCAGCTAATGAATTCATAAGCAACCAGATCCAAACCTCATAATTTAAAGGCAATGTTATCTTACAAAGGTACAACCTCGGCTATTCATAGTCCTGGCTGTGCCTTTTTTAATTTACCTATTTAAGGAGGAATTATCGATGTTCTTGGAAGCCATCTATCACCGTCCGCGCAAAAACTGGTCCTACGCTTATAACGGCACGACCATCCATCTCAGAATCCGCACCAAAAAAGACGACCTTACCGAAGTGTACGCCCTCGCAGGCGACAAGTACCTGTGGGATCAAACGATGGAATATATTCCGATGACCAAGCTGTCCTCGGATGAAATGTTCGATTATTGGGAGTGCGAGGCAACTCCTCCGTACCGCCGTTTGAAATACGGCTTCCTGCTCCAGCAGGGCGACGAGAAGCGCTGGGTGACCGAATATGATTTCCTGACAGAGCCGCCGGCCAATCCGGACCGCCTGTTCGAGTACCCGTTCATCAATCCGGATGACGTTTTCCACCCGCCTGCATGGGTCAAGGACGCGATCTTCTATCAAATCTTCCCGGAACGCTTCGCGAATGGGGATACAAGCAATGACCCGGATGGCACTTTGCCTTGGGGCAGTGCCGAACCGACGCCGAAGAACTTCTTCGGCGGTGACCTTCAGGGGGTTATCGACCATCTTGACCATTTAAGCGAGCTCGGCGTCAACGCGATTTACTTTACGCCGCTGTTTACGGCAACAACAAACCATAAATACGATACTGAAGACTATATGGAAATCGATCCGCAGTTCGGCGACAAGGACACGCTGAAGAAACTGGTCGATCTATGCCACGCGCGCGGAATCCGCGTCTTGCTGGATGCGGTCTTCAATCATTCCGGCAGAACGTTTGCCCCATTCGTTGACGTGCAGAAGAACGGTTTGAACTCCAAATATAAGGATTGGTTCTACGTTCGCTCCCTGCCGCTGGAAGTGGTGGATGGCATTCCGACTTACGATACCTTTGCTTTCGAGCCGCTGATGCCAAAGCTGAACACGGAGAATCCGGAAGTCCGAGCTTACCTGCTCAAGGCTGCCGAGTACTGGATCAAGGAAACGGGCATCGACGGCTGGCGCTTGGATGTAGCCAACGAGGTGGGACACAGCTTCTGGCGCGAATTCCGTCAAGTCGTGAAAAAAGCCAACCCGGATGCTTACATCCTTGGCGAAGTGTGGCATGAATCCTCCATCTGGCTGGAAGGCGACCAGTTTGACGCCGTCATGAACTACCCGTTCACGAATGCCGTACTGGATTTCTTCATCAACCGTACCGCCGATGCCGAGAAGTTCTCGTTCATGCTCGGCAAGCAGCTTGCCGGCTATCCGAGACAAGCCAGCGAAGTGATGTTCAATCTGCTGGACAGCCATGACACCGCAAGACTGTTAACGCAGGCGAACGGCGACAAACGCCTGATGAAACTGGCCGCGATGTTCCAGTTCACGTACTTCGGCACGCCTTGCATCTATTACGGCGACGAAATCGGCATGGACGGCGGACACGATCCGGGCTGCCGCAAATGCATGGAATGGGACGAGTCCAAGCATGACAAGGACCTGTTCCATTTCTACCAAACGCTCATTAAGCTCCGCAAAGAGCATTCCGCTCTCCGCACGGGAACCTTCAAATTTTTGAAGGCCGAGAAGAACGGCGGCAAAATCGCTTACCTGCGCGAGGACGACAACGAAACGATCCTCATTGCCGTCAACAACGACAAGGCGGGCAACACGATAACCGTCCCTGTGCAGGACCAGCAATGGACGAACCTGTGGAACGGCGAAGGCCTCAGCGCGAAGCAAGGCCAGCTGACCGTGAAGCTGCCTGCTTACGGCTTTGCGATCTTGAAAGCCGGGCAATAAAATCAAACTCCCTTTGAATGCCATATGGCCCGAGTAGTGGGCCGGCAGTCGAAGGGAGTTTTTTTATCCGAGCACAAATTGGTCGGCCAAGGTAAAGAGCAGAATCGTCAAGCTAATGACCTGATTCAGGTTGTAGGAGGCAAGGTGCATCCGCCTGCGGCTGGAAGGCTTGATGATGCGATGCTCCACGGCAAGCAGTATCACCGAAACGGCAATTCCCGCCAAGTAGAGCCAGCCTAAGCCTTGGATAAAGTAAAGGGAAACCAGCAGGATGATCATAATCCCGTGCAGCATTCTGGAAATGAGCAGTCCGCCCTCTAACCCAAACGCGCGGGGAATGCTCCACAAGCCGGTGCTCCGGTCGAATTCGATATCCTGCGTGGCATAGATGATATCAAAGCCTGCAATCCACAGCATGACGACGGTACCGATGATAAACGGAATGAATGCGAATTGCCCCGTTACGGCAAACCATGCCCCGATCGGAGCCGAAGCGATCGTAAAGCCCAGATACAGATGGCACAGCCAGGTGAAGCGCTTCGTGTACGAGTACGTGCAAATCAGCACGATCGCTGCCGGAGAGAGTCCCAGGCAGAGCGGGTTCAGCATCCCCGCCGCGAGAATAAAGATGGCGAAGTTAACGGCCACAAATACGTACACCTCGCGAGGCAGCAGGAGTTTTCTTGGCATATGGCGAGTCGCCGTCCGCGGGTTAGCGGCATCAAACTTCAAATCGGCGATGCGGTTGAAGGCATTGGCTCCATTGCGTGCGGCTACCAGCGCAATCAACGACCACAGCATGACATGCCATGACGGTACGCCGTCCGCGGCCCAGATCATGGAAATGATGGCGAAGGGCAGCGAGAACAGCGTGTGGGAGAACATCACCAGTTCTCCGAACATTTTGGTCTTATGAACGACTTTATACATCATCTGCATCCGAATCCAACCTCATTCGTTTACGAATTGGGATAACCCAGCCAGCACCTTGTCCAGCGCACTGAGCATGGCCTCGATATCTTCCTCCGGAATCATCATGGCCGGCTGGAAAGCCAGCACGTTTCGGCCCACCCCATTTTTGCCGATAATAAATCCTTCTTCCTTCATGCGCTCCAGAATGATATCCGTCCATGCTGCGCTTTCCTCTTCGGTCGCTCCACGGATTTCGGCCCCCGCCATAAAGCCCTTGCCTCGGACATCGGCGATTATCTTATATCGGCCTTGCAGCTCCCCCAAACCTTCGATGAGCCGCCCGCCAACGCGCCGGGAACGCTCAACCAGGCCCTGCTGTTCGATGTAATCCAAGACGGCAAGCGCCGTGACGGATGATACCGGGTTGCCGCCAAAGGTCGAGGCGGAAGGCCGATCCAGACTGGCGGCAATCTCGTCCGTCGTGGAAAAGGCGCCGATCGGCACGCCATTGCCTAGTGCCTTGGCCATGGTAAGAATATCAGGCACGATGCCGTAATGCTCGATCGCGAACATGCGTCCCGTGCGGCCGCAGCCCGTCTGAACTTCGTCGGCAATCAGGAGAATGCCATGCTCCTCCAGTATCGTCTTCAGCTCACGGAAATACCAATCCGGCGGCACGATCATTCCCCCGTTGCCTTGGATCGGCTCCACGATCATGGCGGCGAAGGTGTCTCCCTTCGCAGCGAGCACACTCGCCAACGCATCCAGGGAACGGCGAGCGGCAGCATCCTGATCCATGGCAGGATCATAGGGACGAGGAATAAACGTAGCCACCTCCTGGTCCAGGAAATCATCGGCACGCCACATCGGGATGCCGGTCACATTCATGGTCAGGAAGGTGCGGCCATGAAGGCCGTAATCCAGCGCCAGAAAGTGGCGGCGTTTCGTGTGCAGACGGGCGACAAGCAGCGCGCCTTCATTCGCTTCGGAGCCGCTGTTTACGAAGAACGTTCGCTTTAAGTTGCCAGGCAAAACGCCGTTTGCCAACCGCTCCGCCAGATCTGCCATCGGCTGGGTAAGGTAAATGGTTGACGTATGCTGCAGCGTCTGCAGCTGTTCGATCGTTCTTGCCGTAATGGCTTCATTGCAGTGGCCGCAGGCGACAACCGACACTCCCGTAAAGAAGTCGACATACGCTTTGCCATCATGCCCGTAAAGTTTATGCATCTTGCCGCTGATGATCTGGGGCGGCTCTTTATAGAAATTGGCCGTGCAAGGGTAGCCGTATTCCCGACGCTTTGTCACGATAGCTTCCGGACCCATATACGTCTGATCTGCATGCGTCATGGATATTCACCTCTTTGAATTGTTCTCTTGTTCCCCATGTTCCGGGAAAATACGTCAAACGAATGACTTATGTCGGGTTAATCCTCATACTCCGTCTCGAAGCTCAACTCATACTTCCGTCAGCTCAAGCTGCATGGCATGGCCGAATTGGAGCGAACCCAGTGTATAACCGGCATAGATCGGTGTCATGTCTTGATACAGCCTGCCGCAGGAGTCCAGGTTCAGGGCAGCTTGACGATATATCCGCACCAGGCCGCGAAGCTGCTCCGTCGTATACGTCTTCCCTTCAATGCGGAAGTGATTCACGCCCGCTTCGTGCAGCTCCTTCAAGAACGGCATGAAGCAAAGCTCTTTTGCCAGTGCCAAGTGGTTACGCCCTGCGGCATCCCGGTATACAGGGTTCTCCCCTTTATCCGTAAGCAGTACGAGATGTCGGTTATCCACGAACCGGTTATCCTCTTCAGCTATGGGCTCAAACTCTGCCGCATTGGCGTACAGGTCATGCTCCAGATACATGACGATGGGCGATCCGTGGACGATGACCTCGAGGGGAATCTCCGGATGACGCAGCAATTTCGTCAAATCATGGAGCTGAAGCTCAAGGGACGGAATGACTCTGGATATGCCAAAATGCTTCTGATAAAACGAAGCCGCCATATGGTTGTATATATTCAGGCTGAAATCGGCAATCATCGGCAGCCCTAGAGATTGAAACTTGTGCATGGCACCGATGTTGGAGGCAAGCAGGCCATCCAGGCCATAAAACTTATGCTGTTTCCCCTCGGCGAGGAAATGATGGTACTGCTCCATATGCAGCTCATTCATCATGCGCGGCATGCCAAGAATCATTTCGGCATTCCCTTTATCCGCCGTCAAAGCTTCGATATCCTCACGACCGAAAGGGCGATCCGGCTGGAACACGTCGCCTGTCAGATAGATGACGTCCGCGCCTTCTTCTATTGCCGCTCGGGCCTGCTCCACCGAGTTGACATGCACCGTAATTTGCGGAATCGACGTGCAAGGCTGCTCCCGCTTCGCATGACGAAGCGACTCCTTCACCTGAAGCACCCGCTCCTCCTTCATCTCGCGTTCCGCGGTAGGCGTGCTGAACACCTTCCCCGAACTGTAAAACTTGCCTGTTCCTTCATAACGGCGATTGATGAACGCTAGTCCCGGCTTGCCAAAGGCATAAGCGGTCGTGAAATCGCGCTTCCGGTTTTTATGCAGCGTATCCGCCCCGTCTTCGCGGTTAAAGCCCAGCGGATCCGTAATGTAACGATCTATGGCATCTCCGTAAGAATTAACGACCATCAGCAGAAATTCGATGTCTCTCATGCGTCCTTCTATTTTAAAGCTGGTAATCCCAGACTTGACCAGCTCCGGAATATGCTCGTACATATACATATCTTTCGCCGCAAGCGGGTACTCGGTAGGATAGAGGTAGCCGTCTTTTTTCACCCGATAATCCCAGCGGCAGGGCTTCATGCATCGTCCCCGGTTGGAGCTGTTGCCGAACAGCATGGAGCTGTACAGGCAGTTAGCGCCGTGAACGGTGCACATATCACCGTGCACAAAATACTCGAACTCCATTCCGCTCCTAGTGTGCAGCACCTCCGCCGTCTTCAGGTCCATCTCCCGGGAAGCCACGATGCGGGAAACGCCCAATGCTTTGACGGCTTCAATCATCTCCAGATTGTGCACATTCATCATGACCGAGGAGTGAACCGGAATATTGGTATAGTTCATCTCCTGAATCAGAGGAAATACGGCCAGATCCTGCGCGATAATGGCATCCGGGCCAATCTCGTTCAAAAAGGCGAAATAACGCTTCGCTTCCTCCAGATCCTCCTCATCCATCAGATTGTTCACTGTAATGTAAGCACGTTTACCGCGCTCATGGGCCAAATGGACGGCTTCTTTGACTTCCTCATAACTTAAGTTATAGCCCTTGCGCATCATGCGCATGTTCAAGGATGGTCCCCCGAAATATACGGCATCGCAGTTTGCGTCAATGACGGTTTTGAATATCTCGAATGTTCCGGCAGGAGCTAACAGTTCCACTTCTTTACCGTTAAAATAACGAGCCATCGTCCGTTCCTCCTCATCCGCAAAGTTGTTTTTTTCGATTGTAACATAATTCACAATCATTATTAGTGAATTAATTCACAGAAAAAAACACAATGCTCTTCATTCTCCGAGAAGCAACTTAAGATCCGCTTCTGTTTTAATATTGACCCATCATTCATTCAATACTAAAATAAATCTCATCAAGTTCTGTAAATGATTGAAGATTGATTAGGTATTCTTTCGTGAAGGAATGAAGATTTTATGCCACGCTCACCCAGCGAGAACGAACGCATACGCCAGATGGCGAAAGAGAAAATTTTAGAAGCCGCCATGGATTTGTTTATCCATCAGGGCTACCATGCCACTTCCATTAGTGATGTAGCCAAGCAAGCCGGCATTTCCAAAGGGCTGCTCTATAACTATTTTCCAGGCAAGGAAGGACTGCTTGCCGCTATGGTCGAGGAGCGAATCGCAGGCGTTGCCGAAGTCATAGAGAATGCAGCTTCGCTCCAAGCACCCGCAGATCAGCTGAAATATATTTTGGAGCAAGCCATCGACAACGTCGATCGGCAGCCGGAAGTATTCCGTTTTTACTTGCATCTTCAAACCCAGCCCGAAGCGGATCAAGAGCTGTTTCCCTACAGCAAGCGTCTTGTGGAAGAGGCTGCACGGCAATTTGAGATTCAGTGCCGCATATTCGAAAGCCTCGGGGTTCCCGAGCCTCGCAAGCGCTCCTTGTACTTTTCTTCTACCCTGCAGGGCATCATGCTGATGATATCCACCTATCCCCAGCACTTCCCCATTGAAGAAGTGAAGGAGCAGATGCTGAAGGAGTTTTGCCCGTAACGAAAAAAGAGCCGAGGTTTACCTGTGTTTCAGGTTTCCTCGGCTCTTTGCTGTACGAAAATTGATCTTCGCACGCTTAAAGGGGATTTGATCTTTAGTTATTTTGAATTACGCCTTCAACGGGAACCAGCACATGGAAGGTCCCACTTTCTAGATCATGACCCTCGCCGAGCCAAAAAAATACACTTGTTTACCTCTTCATAAAGGGCATCCTCATCACATTGATCATTGGACATAATGCGCATGAACAGCTAACTTTTTCAACTTTTTCTCTTCCTTCATGTCCTTAATCAGTTATGCTATGAATAACAGGATCGAAACGTACGTGAGGAGGAAAAAAACGATGGCTATTCACTGGCTGGAACCGGATATCGCCGAATGCACCCGAAGAGGAATCGCCTACTTTACGTCGGAGCTGGAGATGGCGAATGGCCTGCCCTGCAAAATGTACCGCATTACCGAAAAGTTCGGGAGCTTATCCGATCATATGCATGACTATCTTCAAATCTGGTATGTCAGCAAAGGCGAATTCATCCATACGCTCTATGGTCAAAAATACCGGATGGTCCAAGGCAATATATTCGTGCTCCCTCCTTACAGCGTCCATCGCGTGGAGATGGTCCCCGGGAAAGAACTGGAGGTGCTGGGGTGCGAATTCATGCCGGCCTTCATTAACGAGCGATTGGAGGGAATGCCGGCTAAGCCGCAGCTGTTCGACCTTTCCTTTATCAAGCCTTTTGTCACGACCGAAGACCGTGTCCCGCTCAAAATCACCTTAACCGGCGGCAGCGACCTCGCCGTAAAGGAGCTCCTGACCGAAATGCTGAACGAGTTCGGAGGCCGCGGCCCATTCTTCGATATTCTGCTGAAGGCCAATCTGCTGAAGCTGCTGGCCATCGTGAACCGCGAGCATGCCGAGCAAGGCAAGCATACAGCGGTAACCGCCGGCAGCGCCCCGTACCGTGAGCCCATTATGGAATCCGTACAATATATTCACGACCATTACGACCAGCCTCTATGGCTGGAGGATCTCTGTGCGCGGACGATGATGTCCCGAACGAACTTTTGCCGACGGTTCAAGGAAGTGACCGGCTGGACCTTCAGCCAGTACTTGGCCAACTATCGGATACGGATGGCCATGCGGCTGCTGACGGAGCCCGAGCTCACGGTAACCGATGTATGCTTCAAGGTCGGGTTTAACGAGCTTCCCTACTTCTGCCGCACTTTCAAGAAATATACGGGAACGACTCCTGCCTACTACAAAAAGAACGCTTTTAAAACCGTGGACTAACACCCCCGGTACGATAATCCAATAAATAAACACGATAGTGAAATCGATCGGTTCGTTCACATGCTATACTCGTGGCAAGCAATAACGAAGAATCAAGCGACAGGCTTATGTTTTCACAGCATCATCAATCCACGATTTTGGAGGAGAACCGATGAACAAAATTACAATTGCCGTGATTGGCTGCGGCACGATTGCAAACAGCGCCCATATTCCCGCCTACATGGCCAACGAAGATGCCGAGATCAAATATTTCTGCGATATCGTGAAGGATCGGGCCGATGCCGCCGTCGCCAAATACGAATGCGGCCAAGCCATCGAAGATTACAACCAGATCCTGAACGACCCTGAGGTCGACGCGGTATCGATCTGTACGCCAAATGACGTTCATGCTTCCATCGCCATCGATTGCTTGCGGGCAGGTAAGCATGTATTATGCGAAAAACCGGCAGCCCGCACCTACGCGGAAGCGCTGGAAATGCAGAAGGTTCAGCACGAAACGGGCAAAACGCTCAATATCGGGGTGGTCAACCGTTACAATGAAAGCGTAAACAGAATCAGAAAAATGATCCAAAACGGCGATCTCGGCGAGCTGTATCACGTATATGCCAGCTTCCGTTCCCACCGCTCGATCCCGGGACTCGGCGGCGCCTTCACGACCAAAGCCATTGCCGGCGGCGGCGCGCTGATCGATTGGGGCGTTCACTTCCTTGATGTCGTGATGTACTGTACGGGCGATCCCAAGCCGAAGACCGTCTCCGGCCAGGCTTACTGCAAGCTGGGCAAAGACATGGAGAATTACACCTTCCTCAAAATGTGGGCAGGTCCGCCGAAATATGACGGCACGTATGACGTCGACGATTTTGTCACGGCTCTCGTCCGCACCGAAGGTCCGACCATTTCCTTGAACGGCGCATGGGCGCAAAATATCGGCGCCGAAGAAATGTTCATCGACTTCCTCGGCGACAAAGGCGGCATCCGGCTGAAATACGGCGCGGACTTCACCTTCTACACAACGGAGGACGGCGCATTGATTGAAACCACGCCGAAATTCAATCTTGGCAGCATGTTCCAAAATGAGATCGACGGGTTCATCCGCTGCATTCAAACCGGGGAGAAGCAGCCTTCGCATATCGATACGGTCATCCTCTCCTCCCAGATCATCCAGGCGATTTACGACTCGTCCGACCAAGGCGCGGAGGTTTCGCTGCAGCCCGTTGCCCAGAACAGCCTATAACCTATAGTTCGAACGCCAGGGAGGCCCTTTTATCATGAAAAAAATCGGATTCATCGACCTGCATCTGGACCAATTCCACGCGAATAAATATCCCGGTTGGATTGAACAGGCATCGGAACATGCCATGAAGGTCGTATACGCCTACGGCAAGAGAGACAAAGAGAACGGGCTCACGAACGCTGCCTGGAGCCAGGAGTTTGGCATTGAGCTGCTGCCCACAATCGAAGAGGTGGTGGAGCGCAGTGATTACCTGATCGTGCTGTCCCCGGATAACCCGGAATTCCATGAGGAGCTGTCCCAGCTGCCGCTGCAATCCGGTAAGCCGACCTATATCGATAAAACGTTCGCGCCTGACCGCGAAACGGCTATCCGCCTGTTCGACCTGGCGGCAAAGCATGGAACGCCGATGTATTCGACGTCCGCCCTGCGTTTTGCCAGCGAATACCGTGAGCTGGACCGAAGCGATATCCAAACGATCAGCAGCTGGGGGCCGGGTGCCTTCGCCAATTATTCGATCCATCAAATCGAGCCGATCGTCAGCCTGATGGGGGCCAGCCCGAAGCGGGTGATGTATATCGGCACGCCTGACTCCCCTGCCCTGCTGATCGATTTCGGGAACGGACGGCAGGCCACCGTAAATCATCTTGGCGATAATTGTCCATTTACCTTAGGCCTTAAGAATGGCGACGGGGGCTTCAAGCAGGTCACCGCCCATTCGAATTTTTTCAACTTGTTCATCGAGAATCTGGTGAATTTCTTCGAAACGGGCAAGCCTGCCGTCAACCCGGCAGAAACGGTCGCCGTCATCACGATTATCGAGTATGGATTGAAGGCCGCTGACACCCCTTATGTGTGGTTGGATTTGCCTCAATAGCGAAACCAAGGGTTCGTTACACATTAGCAAAATAAAAAAGAGCTGCTCCGTAGGCCAAAAAGACCCGGGGCAGCTCTTTGTCATGATTCAACCGATTTTTTCCGGTTCTGAATGCTTACACTTCTTTCCGCTGAAAATAGATAAAGCCTGCAAGAAAGAACAGTAGAAACCCGCCAACCACGACGGTCATGAGGCTTTCGAACGGCAGGTTGAATGCGCCGAAATCGGCTTGACCCTCCGGCATCATCGCCAGAAACGGCTGCGTCCAAGGATAGTAAGGGGCATACGTCTGCGAGTTGGCCACCAGCATGTTCGGTATGGTAAAAACGACGTTCAATGCCAGCGGAGCGGCAAAGCTGCTCCAGGCTGTGGAGACTCCAAGCTGCAGCGCGGCCAGCGGCAAGCAAGCAACCCAACCGCCAAGCAGGCTGCGCAGCAGCATTTCCCACGGTATCGGGGCATCCACCTTGTGGATCAAACCGGCTCCCAGCAGAGCTCCCATGAACAGTAACTGGACGACGGCCAGCAGCATGGCTACCACCGAGAACTTCGCAAAATAGACGGTGCCGCGTGAAACCGGCAGGACAAGCAGCTGCTTCCATCCCCCGCCCGAATGCTCATACCGACACACCATGGCACTAAAAATCCCCGTCAGAATCGGGAGCAGCAGCATCGCATGCAGAATGATCATAATGCTGATCAAGTACTCCCATGGCGCAAGCTCCTCAGGCTTTCCATTTAATATGCCCAGCAGCATGACCAGGATCGCACACAAGAAGATTTGCGGCCATAGCTTCGATTTCGACAGTTTTAGCCACTCTGCGGACACCGCTCTTCTATAGGATGTCATCTTAGTCCACATCCTTTCGGTTAAAATGAATCAGGCCAACGCACGTTATGACCGCGCCCAGCAGCAAACCCGCTCCGATGACCTTGACTTCTCCCGGCCCCATATAAGCCAGCAGCGGCCACTTTAGCGGCATCCAATCGGGGAATTGCAGGGCAAACATCGACACCACAGAGGCGGTAATCCCGATCCCAACCGCAATCCCCTGGTTCTTAAGCGTCAAAGACATCCACAGCTGAAAAGCCAGCATGGGAAGCGCCGCAAATAGCTGTACAAAGCCAATGCGCAGCAGATCCATATAAGGCATTTGCTCCGCCCCCATCCCCAGTATGATGCCGAGCACGGCGGTACTGATCGACAGAAGGAGACAGGATACGCAGAGAATGAGGAAGGCCTGTACGAACTTGGCACTGAATACCGCTGTTCTGGAAATAGGCAATGCCAGCAGCTGTTTCCACGAGCTCAGCTGATGCTCCACGTTGGCCATCAGCGAGCAGACCAGCGTGATCCCAAGAAAGAGGGCAATCGGTACATAAAACAGCACGTTCTCGAGCAGCCCGCCCCAAGGATCTGCCGCGTAGGATTTCATCAGGTAATCATAGCGAAGTCCGAAGTTCAGCCCTTGCATCGCTGCCAGCCCGATGGGACCGAGCGCAGCGAGAAACCAAATGCCCTTGCCCCGGATCTTCAGCCAATCGGCGGAAAGCGCACGGAACATCATACCCGGCTTCCCTCCCCTACGATCTGCATGAAAATATCCTCGAGCGACCTCCGCTGCTCTTCCACCCGGTACACCGCGTGCTGATTCTCCACGAGCCGCTTCACGAGCAGCGCAATCTTCGCGTCCTGCATGCTTTCCAGCTCCAGCATCTGATTACGCAGGACTCCTTCGCAGCCCAGGTCCAGCGCCAAGCCGAGTGCTAACTCCGGCTCGGACACCGACAGACGGAAACCGCTGGAAGCCGTGGATACCAGATTGTCGATCGTATCCTGGAACACCATCCTTCCTTCACGGATAATGCCGACTTTGTCCGCCATCTGCTCGACCTCGCCCAGCAGGTGACTGGATACCAGCACGGTAATGCCGTATTGGCGCGGCATATTCTTGATCAGCTCCCGGATTTCATGTATGCCGGACGGATCCAGGCCGTTGGTCGGCTCATCCAGAATGAGCAGCTCCGGATTGTTCAGCAGGGCAGCTGCGATGCCAAGACGCTGCTTCATCCCAAGCGAGTATCCCTTGACCGGGCGCTTGGCCTCCTTCGTCAAGGAGACGATCTCCAGCACTTCCGCGATGCGGGACTTCGGCCCGCCGGTGATCCGGCGAATCGCTTCCAGATTCTCAACGGCCGTCAAATGGCCGTAATACGAAGGATACTCCACGAGTGATCCGGTCCGGCGCAAAATGTCCATTTTTTCACTTTTCAAATCCTTGCCGAACAAATGAATCGCGCCGCGCGTCGGTTGAATGAGTCCGAGCAGCATGCGGATGGTCGTTGTTTTCCCGGCGCCGTTCGGTCCAAGGAAGCCATAAATGTCGCCGCGTGCGATCTCCAGGTTCAAATCTACGACTGCTGCGCGCTTTTTGTATATTTTATATAAGCCTTTCGTTTGAATGACGAGTTCCGTCACGTTCATCACCTCAGGTAATATCCTACCTGTCCAAGGTTAAATGCCGGTCGGCCCCAAGTTTAAATTTTCTTTAAAAAAGCTGGCAGCCTATCCAAACGGTTTCGAAGTGTCTGCCACCATCGTGGGAATTTTCGTGGATCTCTGTCGCTGGAGCTTCTGTGCAGATAGGAATGACTTCGTGAAAAGAGCTAGAGCAGCTTCGCGCAGCTAAGGCCGCTCCGGTGCCGGATCGTTCTTCCGATCGCTGTTAAATCCAGGAAACTGTAATTTGCCCAAGGGTGGTTTCCCGGATTTAAAGGCGACCGCTTCGCTTCTCCAGCAACGATTCCGTCCCCTCCGCTGGTGTACACGTGGAAAGTTCATAGTAAAAACCAGACGCACCGTAACCAAAAATGCCTACCCCGTCACTTTTTAAATCACATAGGTTGACTGCCATTCCAAGAACACCCCGAAACACGCACGCTTATGTATATTCCGCAACCAAAAAAGGAACCGGCAATTTCCGGTTCCTTCTCGTATCCGACGGTTCGAAATAACTTTCTAAAAACTACTTGGGTGGTTTAAATCCTTCACATACTAGCCTTACTGCTCGTAACTGAGGTAGGTTACTTGAATTGCATATAACTCCCGCTAGAAACGATCTCGCTCTTCGCCAGCATGCACTCCCTGATTCCTCACCGCTTCCAGATGCTGATCCTCGTTCCCTCATCCGAGCTTACCACATGGCATCCAAGCCCCATTTCCCTTGTCAGGTGATCCACGATGGCCAGGCCGATGCCTGTGCCCTTGTTGCCGGAGTCGCTTTCGATTCCAGGTCCGTGATCCGAAATGACAAGCACGCCCTCAAGCCCTTCTCTCTCCTCGGTGTGTATTCCGATGTACTGCCCGGATTTGGCGTGGCGGACGACATTTTGAAACAGATTATCAAGAAGTCGTCGGAACCACAGCACGTCCACGTTCCAACTGAGCGGCTCGTCGCGCACCTGGATATCGGGTTCGATTCCCTCCTTCTCCCACACGGGATACCAGGCCGCCGCGCTTTCCTTGACGATTCGCAGAACGTCGGTTGGCCCCATGCTCAGCTGCACTCTGCCGCTGGTGAGCAGGTTGTAGGACAACAGGTTGTCGATCAGACCGCCTAAATCCGCGATTTTCGATTCAATGAGTGACAGCGATTCTTTCCCCTTCGGGCTCAGCGGCTCCCGTTCCATGGAGAAAATATGGCTTCGAATCACCGTCAGGGGGGTTCTCAGATCATGAGACAGATTGGCGATCAGGGATTTGCGCAGCTCTTCTTCCTCGCGCTGGCGGTGCTGCCCCTCTTCCAACTGGATGACCATATCGTTATAGCCCTCTTCCAGCTGCCCAATCTCGTCATACTTGGTTAACGTAACCGGCTGCGGTATGCCCGTTACCGTATGGGACGACTTCATAGCCGTACGAAGCCGCAGCAGCCGCTTGCGAATACGCACGAAGAACAGCCAGGAGATCAGAATGAACAGGCCGGACATCGAAGCTGTGAACACCCCGTACAATGCTGTTTCGCTCGCAATGGGCTGCTGGACATTCAAGTATTTTCTCGGCAGCTGCATGACCATGAATCCTTCTCCCGATCCCTCTCCCCCGATAAAAGCCACGGAAGTGAACGGATCGCTATCCCTAGAGTTTTTCATAAATTGCACGGTATAGAGCGCGCTCCATACCTCGGGCAGGTTAGGCTGCACCGGCAGCTGCAGCCTGGTCTCATTGCCGCCATCCACCCAGAACATGGAGATCTCCGGATACTCCTGCCGTATCGAATTCAGCTTCTGCTCAATGGCCTCCGGCGAAGCTCCGCTTAATCCGGCTGCTTCCTCGTGCCACATTCTCTCTAACGCGGCACCGCTGGTATATTTCCCTGCAGGGGTCGGCGGACGGTTCGAGAAGGTATCGTTCACGAACCAGTAAAAAATCGACGCTAACGGAAACATGATCGGCATGAAGATCATGGCCATCAAAATCAACAGCAAATACCGGTTGGTCAGCGAATTGCGGAACCTTCCCTGCTTCTTTCTCCATCTCATGCTCTCACCCGATAACCAAGCCCGCGAACCGTCTCAATAATCTCCGGGTTGGCGGGATCCCGCTCCAGCTTCTCGCGCAGATACCGGATGTGGACCATCAGCGTCTTGTCCCCTTCGATATATGACTCTCCCCAGACCGACTCATATATTTGCTCCTTGGTCATGACACGCCCCTGATGCTGGAGCAGGTACATAAAAATTTGATGCTGTTTACCGGTCAGCAGCGTCTCCTCGCCGGTATCCTCGTTCACGATCCGATTCTCGGCTTCGTATACCGATAAGTGCTTCACTCTCATGGGCTCCGCGGATTTGACGACGGATCGACGCAGAAGCACCTCGAGACGGGCAGCCAGCTCGTCCGGGTGGAAGGGCTTCGTCAAGTAATCATCGGCGAACTCAAGCCCCTGCAGCTTATCGTCAATGGAGGTTCGAGCCGACAGCATCAGGATGGGCAATCCGGGATAAGCCTTTTTGAGACGCTGCCCGACTGTAAAGCCGTCAAGTCCCGGAAGCATAACATCCAGAACAACGACCGCACACGAAGCTGCTTCCCCTACGGCCTTCTCTCCGCTGAGCAGCCATCGCACCTCATACCCCTTGTCCTTAAGAAACTCACTGACCCACCCGCCGATCTCCCGGTCATCCTCGATATATAGAATGCATGCGCTCATGAACCATCTTCCTTTCTCGTGCAAATAATCATATCCCCTTAGAAGGAGCTCCTTAGGTCCTTCAAAACAAAAAAGACTCCCGTATCTATGTAGGTATACATTGATCCATCATTTGTCATTGTATCATGGGAGACCCGGCGTGCAGGCATATGATTCGCTAACCCGGCAATCCGTAGTGCAGGCTCAGCTGCCTTGCCTTCTCCCTGAGCATATCAACGATCTCCGGAGGTTCAATGACTTTCGCTTCCGTACCCAGACGCAGGAAGATTTGAGCGACATATTCAAGATCATGGCCATCAATGGTTGTATCCACAATGCCCCGGTGCTCGTCTTGCATGGCTACCTCGTTCTCCAGCCACGGAATGCTCTCGCACTGTCTCGCCCCTTCCCTAGTCAGCTCTGCATACAATCGAACCGGCTCCCGAATGGGGTAATCCTCGAGCCATTCTTGCATGCTAATGTCCGCCTCATAGGTGTTATCGGTCAGGGCTAAGGATTCCATTCGGTCCATGCGGAACAGGCGCACCCCTTCCTTCCCATGCTCCACCGCGGGCATATACCATAAACCATCCTGGGCATAAACGCCGATCGGCAGCACTTCCCGGTCGCTCGTGCCCGATTTGGAACGATAGCTGATCCGTATAGCCCGCTGATGAAGAGCGGCTTCAATGACGTCTTTTAGATAAGGGGACCCTGCGGTTCTGTTTGGACTCCAGAACGTCAGCACCGATTCCAGGCGGCTGATCATTATTTTGGTATCCTCCGGAAATCCGGCCAGCAGCTTGCGGGAGGCAGAGCCGATATTCAGCTCGAACGGCAACGAGGTATAACGCTTCAAAGCTTGAAAAGCAAAAAATATAGCAAACACTTCATCTTCATCGAACAGGATCGGAGGAAGAACGCGGCTCTTCAATGTACGGTATCCCCCGTGCCGCCCTTGCTCCGTATATAAGGGAACGCCCATGTCGCTGATCTCGGTTAGATACCGGTGCGCCGTGCGAACGGAAACGCCGAATTCATCGGCCACTTCCTGAGCGGTAAAGCTCCTTTTGGCATTGACATACATGATGACATCCATGAGCTGTTTCACTTTTGACATAATACCCACCTCACACGTTATAACTAGACAATAATTGTCATGTTTATAAGATATGCTATTGCTGTGTCAAGGTCAAAACGATACAAGAAAGGAGCCCTCATGATGTGCAACCCTATGGAACAGGCCATCAAGGTTAATGGTGCCCGCAACAAAAACCTGCGTAACGTGAGCCTCTCGATCCCCAAAAAACAAATCACGGTGTTCACCGGTGTGTCCGGTTCCGGCAAATCCGCCATGGTCTTCGATACGATTGCCGCGGAATCCCAGCGTCAGCTAAATGAGACGTATTCCAGCTTTATTCGCCATCGCCTCCCCCATTACGGACAGCCGGAGGTGGATTCGGTTGAAAACCTGTCGGTGGCCATCGTCGTCAATCAGAAAAGAATCGGCGGCAATGCCCGTTCAACCGTGGGAACCATTACCGATATCCATTCCTTGCTGCGCTTGTTATTCTCACGAATAGGCCGGCCCTTTGTCGGATATTCGGACGTCTTTTCCTTTAACAACCCTCAAGGCATGTGCCCCCATTGCGAGGGACTCGGCAAAGTGAACAGCTTTCGGATCGAGAACTTGATCGACAAGGAGAAATCGCTGAACGAAGGCCCCATCCGGTTCCCGACATTCCGCCCGGGGGAGTTCCGCTGGAAGCGTTATGTCGCTACAGGCCTGTTTGATAATGATAAGAAATTGAAGGATTACACCGAGGAAGAATGGGACACGCTGCTGTACAAAACCGGTTTTAAACCGCCGAGCCCAACGGAGGAATGGCCGCCCACCTCGTATTATGAAGGCATTATACCCCGGTTGGAGCGGACGTTCCTGAGCAAGGATTCACGGGATGCGAGGACGTACAGGGAAGCTATTGATCAAGTGGTGGCTGAGACCGCCTGCCCGTTATGCCATGGCGGGAGACTGAATCAGGAGGTGCTCTCCTGCAAAATCAACGGCACATCCATCGCCGACTGTGCACGGATGCAGGTCAATGAGCTGATCGCTTTTTTGCAGACGATCGAGGATCCGGCGGCAGCAACTGTCGTGGATACCTGCATCACTCGGCTGGAGCAGCTACTTCTGGTCGGGATCGGTTACCTGACGATGGACCGGGAAACCGCAACACTGTCCGGAGGCGAGTCCCAGCGCATCAAAATGGTGCGCCAGCTGGGGAGCAGCTTGACGGATTTAACGTATATTTTTGACGAGCCCAGCATTGGCCTGCATCCGCACGATGTGCATAACATGAACCGCCTGCTGCAACAGCTTCGGGATAAGGGGAACACGGTCATCATCGTGGAGCATGATCCGGACGTCATCCGGATTGCGGATCATATTGTAGATATGGGGCCGCGAGCAGGCACCGCTGGCGGTACGATCGTGTACGAGGGGGACCCGGAAGGGTTACGGCACGCCAACACCCTGACAGGTAAATATCTCAGTCAACGCACCCGCTTAAAGTCCGCGGTCCGGGAGCCGGCTGGATGGCTGCGCATCAAAGACGCCTCACTTCACAATCTGAAGCAGGTATCCGTGAGCATTCCCGCCGGGGTGCTGACCGTGGTAACAGGCGTTGCCGGGTCAGGCAAAAGCACACTCATTAACCAGGTGCTGCCGAACGTTTATCCGGAGGCCGTCATTATCAATCAGGACATGATCCAGGCATCCAACCGCTCCAATATCGCGACGTTTACCGGCATTTTTGATGCTATCCGCAAGCTGTTCGCCAACGAGAATCGGGTAAGTCCTTCCCTGTTCAGCTTTAACGCAAAGGGGGCTTGTCCGGTATGTAACGGCTCCGGCACGATTACGATGGATCTGGCTTTTATGGACAGCCTGGTTACGGTTTGCGAAGCCTGCCAGGGCCGCCGCTTTCATGATGACGTTCTGGGCTATCAACTTCGCGGTAGAAACATCAGTGACGTGCTCGCCATGACCACCGACGAAGCGCTGGATTATTTCACGGAACAGGGTATCGTGGCCGCGCTTCAGCGCATTGAGCATGTTGGACTGGGTTACTTGACGCTCGGCCAGCCCTTAAGCACGCTGTCGGGAGGGGAACGGCAGCGGGTGAAGCTGGCGGCAGAGCTCGATAAGCAAGGTGAAATTTATGTGCTCGATGAACCTTCAACTGGCCTTCATCTGTCCGACTGTGAGCGGCTTATGTCCATCATCAACCGACTTGTCGCTCAGAACAGCACGGTCATTGTGATTGAGCATAACCTGGATATCATCAGCCAAGCGGATTGGATCATTGACATGGGGCCCGGCGCGGGACATGACGGCGGGAATGTCCTGTTCTCCGGCAAACCGGCCGATCTGCTGAAGAACCCGCATTCCCTAACAGCCAGATATTTACGGCAGTTTCAAGGCTAGACATCTAGGCCTTTTTTGGCTCATGCGAAGGCATCCTAACGGCAAAAAGACCGCGAGTCCCCCTCCTTCCAAGGGGGTACGCGGTCTTTTTGTGTTCCACTGTAGTAGACAAGCTGAGACCGACTTACTCCAATATGACGGTTGTATAAGGCGGCAGTGTTAAACCTTTGCCGTCTAATGCCGCTCTATCATCCGTTGTTTTCGACAAGGATTGGAACGGCGATTCCCCGCTCTTTGCTGCCAAATCAACCGTCTGCTCTTCGCTTGACAGATTGTGGACAACAAGGGCTTTGTTGTCTTGGGAACGGCGGATATAAGCCATCACCTGCCCATTGCCGGAAGCAAAGGATTCAATCGTTCCGCTGTTCAGCGCAGGCATATCATTCCGCCAGCGGATCAGCGTGCGGTAACGGGACAGCAGAGAATCCGGGTCTTCTATCTGCTGTTCCACGCCCTGCACCTGATCGCCGCGATTATGCTTAAGCGGCTCCCAGGTCGTCTGCCCCTTATCGCTGCCCGTATTGGACCAGATCATCGGCTCGCGGATTTGTTCGTCCGGTTTCGCTCCCTTCATCCCGATCTCTTCTCCGTAATAAATAAACGGATTGCCCGGCATGGTCAGCAGAATGCCGGCGGCCATCTTGGCGTGGTTCTCATCGTCCTTCAGCTGGGACATGACACGGTTCATGTCATGATTCGTCAAGAATGCGGCATCCGTAAACTTGCCGCCCGATACTTGGCTGAACAAACCATACATCCGCTCCAGGGTGAAGGCCAGATTGTTATCCTTTTCATTCATCGCGGCACCGATGATGCTCTCGCCCAGGCTAAAGTTGAACCCGGAATCAAACGCGTTATCCAGATACGGCGCAATGACCGCAGCGGAATTATCCCAAATCTCCCCGACAATATAAGCGTCCGGATTCACCTCATTCATGCTGGCGCGGAATTCCTGCCACCATGCTGTATTCTTAGCCGTTGTCGCTTCGCCTTTATCGGACATCAGATCCTCATAAATATGTTTGGCTGCATCGATCCGGAATCCGTCGACACCCAGCTCCAGCCAGAACTTCCCGATATCCTTCATCTCTTCGCGGACCTTGGGATGATCAAAGTTCAGGTCCGGCATCCCGCCCCAGAACGTGCCCATGTAATGGGCCCCGTTGATCTCATGCCATGGCGAGTCGCTGCCTGCCGCGCTGGCTCCTGAAGGAGTCCTCCCTTGATCCTCGGCCCATATGTACCAATCGCGGGTTGCCGAAGCCTTGTCTTTGGCAGCCTGCTGGAACCAGGCATGCTCCGTGCTTGTGTGATTGACTACCAAATCCATAATAATCTTGATTCCGCGCTTATCCGCTTCGGCAAGCAGCTTCTTAAAGTCATCTAGGGTTCCGTAGTCCGGGTGGATGGAACGATAGTCGGTCACATCATAGCCGTGATAGCTCGGCGAAGGATTAATCGGCATCAGCCATATCCCCGTCACGCCAAGATCCTCTGAAGTTTCCGGATTTCCGTCATTCAGATAATCCAGCTTCTCAATGACGCCTTGTAAGTCACCGATCCCATCCCCATCGGAATCATAGAATGAGCGTACAAAGATCTCATAATAGACGTCGGAGGGCTGCTCATCCACCTCCGCTGTCTCCATTGCTTCGGGCGCTTTCGGATCCGGCTGTTTTGTTTCCGGGGCTGCCGGCGGCTTAGCCTCCTCTTGCGACGGAGCCGCTGTGCCGCTGCAGCCTGCCAGCAGACTTCCCGTAAGCGCAAAGACAGCGAGCCATATAGGCAGAGCCCTGCGTTTTCCCCATGTAGAACGTATCACGTTGTTTACCTCCTGTTCGTTGCAGCAGCTGAAATTCATCCAGTTGCTGCACTTATCTATTCAAATGGATCTCTACAGCTATCTTAGAATAGCGCAAACGTTTGTATTCGATTTCATCATTGTTTCCCAGTAAAACGGTTACATTTCGTGGTTCAACTTAACATTCATCTTCTTCCGTAGATGACGGCTCGTTTTTATCCATCCATATCATAACTTACTTCTTTGTTTTGTTAAATCGTTTGCACAATGCCGTTTTAAGTTGTTTTCCGGGCTTTTCTGACTATAACACTGCACTTTCTCCCGTTTTCTAACCCTTGCTTCT
Source organism: Paenibacillus sp. JZ16 (assembly GCF_015326965.1). Taxonomy (NCBI): domain Bacteria; kingdom Bacillati; phylum Bacillota; class Bacilli; order Caryophanales; family Paenibacillaceae; genus Paenibacillus; species Paenibacillus sp. JZ16. The sequence goes on along the minus strand of NZ_CP017659.1, from coordinate 5,100,938 downwards.
TTTTTGATGTATTTGTGAAATATTTGCGCTGGACTGACTTGGATACGTATTTACAAGCCTATCGATTAACGTTAATATAGCAGTGTGAAACCGTTTAACAAACCGGATCAATATGGCTTTAAATCAATAGGTATCATGTATACTCAGGGCCTGACAGACCCACAATTAAATAAAGAAGAACGGTCCGCGATTAGCGGAAGTTACTCTTCTGAAATTAGAGAGAACTCCAGTAGTCGCTTTCTTATTTTCAAAAAAACGCAAACGGTTCCACTGGAGGTCCTATTATGTCTGTAACGATTAAAGATGTCGCAAAACGAGCGGGCGTATCCCCCTCCACCGTCTCAAGGGTCCTTTCCAATCATCCTAGGATCAGCCGCGAAACCTCGCGGAAGGTAAAAGAGATCATGGAGGAAATGGGCTACCATCCCAATATTATGGCCAAGAGCCTGGTTTCCAAAACGACGGAAAGCATATGCGTGATTCTGCCGAAACCTGCGGAAGAATTGTTCCTCAACTTATTCTTCATGGAACTGATCCGCGGGATCGTCACCCAAGCGAACCGCTCCGGATACGACGTCGTTCTCAGTTCGGGCGGCAACGAGAAGGAAGAAGTCGAAGCCGTATCCCGGCTGCTTAACGGTCGCCGCGTCGACGGCGCCATTTTGCTGTACTCTAGGCAGGACGATCAGGTGGTCGATTTTCTCAAGTCCAACAACTACCCGTTCGTGCTTGTCGGCCGGAGCGAGAAATACCCGGATCTGTTATCCGTCGATACCGATAATGTGCAGGCTGCCTATGATGCAACCAAGCATCTGATCTCCCTTGGACATCAACGGATCGGCTTTGTCAGCGGCCCGCCTAACCTGATCGTCTCTCAGGACAGGATGAAAGGCTATGGCAAAGCGCTTGCCGATGCCAATCTGGAGATGAGAAAAGAATGGATTGTCGAAGGCGAGTTCCTTCAGGAGAGCGGCTATCGCGCCATGTCCTTTTTCATGAACCTGCCTGAACGTCCGACGGCGCTTGTTATTGTTGACGATATTGTATCCTTCGGCGTGCTGAGAGGACTGCACGAGCTGGGGTATAAGGTTCCCGAAGATGTGTCCATTATCAGTTTCAATAACATCTCATTGACCGAACTATCGACCCCGCCGCTGAGCAGTGTGGACATCGGTATTTACAACCTGGGTTATACCGCTTCGCAAGCGCTGATCCAGACCATTCGTAACGATGACAACACGATACTGCCGCACCGCTATATCATTCCGCACCGGTTGATGATCCGCGAATCCTCGATGTTTTCGCTGCCGAAATCATAAGGTTTGGATAAACATGGCGGAATACACGAAGTATTATCAAAATAAAGAAGCATCGTGGTGCTTCCTTTATTTTTGCAGCTTGGTTCAAACGTTTGCACTAATTCATTAAGGAGGATGATCATGTCAAACCTAACCGCTTGTTTATTTGATCTTGACGGCGTGCTGGTGGATACCGCCAAGTATCACTACATTGCCTGGAAGCGTCTTGCCGGAGAGCTGGGCTTTGAATTTACGGAGCAGGACAATGAACGCCTGAAGGGTGTAAGCCGCATGGCTTCCCTCGATATTCTGCTTGAGGTTGGCGGAATTACGCTCGATGAAGACGCGAAGCTGGCGCTAGCCGAGAAGAAGAATGCTTGGTATGTCGAGTATATTTCCAACATGGACGAATCCGAGATTTTGCCTGGAGCCCGCGAATTTATCCAAGCGCTGAAGGACCGCGGCATCAAGGTTGCGCTGGGCTCCGCCAGCAAGAACGCGATGCTGATCCTGAACAATACCGGCCTGACTCCTTATTTCGACGCTATCATCGATGGAACGAAGACTGCCCAAGCGAAGCCGGATCCCGAGGTATTTACGATGGGAGCCCGCGAGCTTGGCGCCCGGCCTGACGCCTGCGTCGTATTCGAGGATGCCGAGGCCGGCATCGAAGCCGCCATCCGCGCAGGAATGCGGAGCGTCGGTATCGGGTCGCCTGAAACCTTGGGGCGCGCCAACATCGTTCTTCCCTCCCTGGAAGGTTTCACGGTGGATCGTCTGCTGGAGTTGTAAGCGAATGCGACACGCTTACGGCATCCGGTAGTTTCATCCCATATAGAACTGCAACCATTTTTCCTAAAAACAAAGGAGCCGATGATTGTGAAACAATATTTAAAGCTTGATGAATGGTCAATTATTGAGGAGGGCTTTGATCCTCACACGCATGAGATCTCGGAGAGTATCTTCAGTATTGGTAACGGATTTATGGGCCAGCGCGCCAACTTCGAGGAATCCTACAGCGGTTCTTCCCTGCAAGGCAGTTATATGGCCGGCGTGTATTATCCGGATAAAACCCGTGTAGGCTGGTGGAAGAACGGTTATCCTGAATATTTTGCCAAAGTGCTGAACAGCACCAACTGGATTGGCATCGGCATTGAAATCGACGGCACGCCGCTTGATCTGGCCAAATGCACGGTGAAGGATTTTGTGCGCGAGCTGAATATGAAAGAAGGCTTCCTCTCCCGCAGCTTTACCGCTGTCATGGAAAACGGCAAGGAGCTCAAAGTTGAAGCTGTCCGTTTTGTCAGCATTGTTCGCCACGAGATCGGCGCCATTCGATATGCCGTAACTCCGCTCAATTTTGCTGGAGAACTTACGGTTACGCCTTATCTCGATGGCGATGTGAAGAACAAAGACTCCAACTATGACGAGAAGTTCTGGCTGGAGGTATTCAAAGAAGCGGCGGAAGGCTCGGCCGCATTGACCGTAAAGACCAAGAAACTCGATTTCCATGTGACCTCCGTCATGTCATATAGCATCCTTAAGAACGGCGCGAAGCTGGATCTTCAGGCCGAACTGGTGGAAAAAGAGAAGTATGCGGTGAACCGCGTAAACGTATCCGTATCTGAAGGCGAAGCCATCACCATCTATAAATATGTAGCCAACGTCACATCCCGCAATCATGGATTCGGCGAATTGGTGGATGCTGCACGTGCTGTGCTGGAGCCGGCGGTCGAAACCGGATTTGAGATGCTGCTGAAGGAGCAGGCGGATGCGTGGGGCGACAAATGGAAGGAAAGCGATATCGTCATTGAAGGCGATGTGGCGGCCCAGCAAGCGATCCGCTTCAACATCTTCCAGCTGAACCAAACCTACAGCGGCGAAGACGACCGTCTGAACATCGGGCCGAAGGGCTTCACCGGTGAAAAATACGGCGGCAGCACCTACTGGGATACCGAGGCTTATTGCCTGCCGTTCTACCTGAGCACCGCGGACGCCAGCATTTCGCGCAACCTGCTGATCTATCGTTATAAACACCTGGAAAAAGCGAAGGAAAACGCCAAGAAGCTCGGCTTTACCAAAGGCGCCCTCTATCCTATGGTGACGATGAACGGCGAGGAATGCCATAACGAGTGGGAAATTACGTTTGAAGAAATCCACCGTAACGGCGCGATTGCCTATGCCATCTATAACTATGTAAACTATACCGGCGACTTCTCTTACCTCGGCCAATACGGTCTGGAAGTGCTCGTCGAAATTTCCCGCTTCTGGGAAGAGCGCGTGAATTACGTGCCGGCGAAGGATCAGTATATGATGCTCGGGGTCACCGGTCCGAACGAGTACGAGAACAACGTCAACAACAACTGGTATACTAACCGCATTGCCAGCTGGACGATGGAATACACGCTTGACGTGCTCGAATATTTGAAAGAGAACGAGAATTCCCGCTATGCCGAGCTTGCGGCGAAGCTGGGGCTGCAGGATGTCGAAACGGCCAAATGGCAGGATATCATCAGCAAAATGTACTACCCGGTCGATGAGGAGCTCGGCGTATTCCTGCAGCAGGACGGATTCCTCAACAAGGAGCTTGTCCCTGTGAAGGAATTGGATCCAGCCCACCTGCCACTCAATCAGAACTGGTCCTGGGACCGCATTCTGCGCTCGGTGTACATTAAGCAGGCTGACGTGCTGCAAGGCTTGTTCTTCCTTGGCGACCAGTACGACTTGGCTACGAAAAAACGCAACTTCGACTTCTATGAACCGTTCACGGTGCATGAGTCCTCCCTCTCGCCTTGCGTACACTCCATTCTCGCGTGCGAGCTTGGGTACCAGGAGAAGGCGTACGAGATGTACCTCCGTACAGCTCGCCTGGATCTGGACAACTACAACAACGATACCGAGGACGGCTGTCATACAACCAGTATGGCGGGAACCTGGATGTCCGTTGTGCATGGCTTCGGCGGCTTGCGCGTGAAGGACGGCGTATTGCATTTGAATCCATTCATTCCAGGTCACTGGTCTTCCTTCTCCTTCAAGGTGATGTTCCGCGGTTCCCGCCTGAAGGTCAGCGTCAAAGGCAAGGAAACCATCATCGTCAACGAAACGGATACGCCGGCTGTCCTGAACGTGAATGGCAAGGAGTACAGCATCGACGGATTTGGAGAGGTCCAAGCCGCAAGATAACAGGCATACGTCTAATAAAAACTACCGAGTTATATAAAAATAAGAGCCCTGGAGAACATTCCAGGGCTCTTGTTTTTACAGAAAACGGGCTCCTTCAGGCATCATTGCTCCTTCTTAAAGGGCTCGTTTTCATCCACGCCAAGCATCTATATCATCTGAACTCAGCCAAAGGCTGTGACAATCAGATGCAAAGCTTCGCATCCCGATGGCGGGAGAAATACCGATTATGTATGCTATGAATAAATGAGTTGAGAATGGGGATCACGCGGAGGCCGTTCAGATGGCTTCCCAAACAAATACCCCTGCGAGAGCTCGATCCCGATATCTCGGCAAAAATGAAACTCCTCCCGTCTCTCAATGCCTTCAGCCAGCACCATGGCCCCAAAATCATGAGCCTTGTTCGTGATCATTTTGAGTTGCTCCTGCTGCCCGGGATTACGATCGCAATGGTCGATCAGACTTCGGTCGATCTTTACATAATCCGGCTTAAGCTTAATCATCTGCTCCAATGTGGAATAACCTGCACCAACGTCATCCATGGCTACCGAGATTCCATGACTGCGATACACCTCGAAAATCGATTGCAAATGCTCAACATCATCAATCTTCTCGGTTTCCACAACCTCAAATACGAAGTCCCTCGGATCCAGATGGAGCCTGTCTATGGTATGGAAGGTGTGGCTTAGACACATCTGCGCATCATATATGGAGGATGGCAGGAAGTTCACGAATCGCTTCACGCCGATGGGAAGCCACTCGGCACTGGTCTCAATGGCACTGGTTCGTGCCGCCCGGTCCAGGAATGCATGCAATCCGGTTTTACGGGCTGTCTCAAACAGCTCATACGGCTGGAACCTGGCTCCCCCATCTACCGGACGAAGGAGAAATTCGTAGGCAACGATCTGCTCGGATGAATCCACGATGGGCTGCATATAGCTCGTAAACTGCTTATGTAAAATGATACTTACCATATCGTAATGCTCCATCTGCAGTTCGAACTTCTGCATAGGGGTCCACGAATGCCGGATTTGCGGAGCTTCTCCGTCGGTAACACAGAAGGACAGCTCTTGACGAATCTTCAGCGGAAGGGGCTGCAGACACTTCATCATGGAGATCAGGTCCGCGCGTACCTTGTAGTTTACAGCACAACCCTCATTGTTCTCTTGTACCGCGTAGCCGTTCACTGCCAGCAACTGAATAAGCTCTCCACTTGCAGGCTTCATATGAATGGTCCCCTGATCCTCAATCGGTTCAAAGGTGCTGCAATTGTCGCAAATCATGTTCGTCCTCCTTGGCAAGCTAGCTCTCACTATGCTTCTTATCGGCATTTTGAATATGATTTCTTTGCATTTTATGGATTTTATATCGAATTTATGACCTATTTTAAGAGAAATGCGCAAGATTCGTGCAATGATTACGCCAAATTCTACAAAAATCGACTTATATTGCTTTTAACAACGTATTGTCAATATTATGGTCATACTTGATCTACTCAACCTTTTGATCCAAAAGCTGCAGCAGCATCGTCCGCTCCACATCAAAATGCCAAGGGGCGTTCCGTTCCTTGGCCGCATACATCGCGGCATCGGCGCGACCAATCAGCTCCTGGTCATTTCTGGCATGATCCGGATAAACCGCAATGCCGATACTCGGCGTGGTTCGAACTTCATGCCCTTCCAATTCGTACGGCTCGCTAAGCATCGTCCAAATCTCCTCCGCCATCCAGATCAGCTCCTGATCCTCACCAGCCGGATGGATCATAACGGTGAATTCGTCTCCTCCTAAACGGGAAACCAAAACTCCCTTGGATTCAAGAGATTGAAGCCGGTCTGCAACCTTTCGTATCAACAAATCGCCGGCACGGTGGCCGTATCGGTCATTGACTCGTTTGAAACGGTTCATATCCATATACAGCAAGCCTACACGGGAAGCTGCGAGGTCCGCCTCCTTCAGCGAACTCGCCAGCCTTGCATTAAAATAACGGCGATTATACAGCCCCGTAAGATCATCACGATGTGCCAGGGCTTCACTCTGCATCAGACTCTCATGCAGTCGGTCAAACAAGCGATCGTTCTCGAACTGGATTAAAATCTGCCTGAACAGAATCAGGATCACGCACAGGGATAGGCCGGTAAACAGTCCAGTCCACCCTCCAAACCGCTGCGCCATAAGGGCAAACATCCCGCCAAGCACGCTGTAGGGAAGCAGGTACCTTACGATCAGGTTTCCGACTGAACGCGGCTCCCGCTCGCCAACGGATGGTTTACGGGAATTAGGAGCGGACTGCCCACCTGCGAAACTAATGAATAATACCGATATCGTATAGAGTGGATACAGATAGGAACGAACCTCGATACCCATCAGATCAACGAGATAGATGTACAGGACATCTCCGGCAATATATGCGCTTCCGCCTAGACATAACAGAATGGCCGCCCTTTTCCCTAACAGTCCGGTATTAAAATACAACACCAGCGTAAAAAAAATAAGTACCATTGCGCACAGGGGATACAGCATGTCCACCCAAAGGTTTCCCCATACTGCCTCATGGGCCAGACCCTGAAGCTCAGGCTTGATGAAATATTCCCACCCTACTGTCATGACGGCTATGCCAACAATCACGATATCCAGCATAAACCGGAGCCCCCGAAACGAACCTTGAACATGCCGGAATAAATAAATGAGAGAACTTGCGAACAGAATGAGTTCAAGTCCCCAGAATAAGTGGGTTAGGATCGGCGAGAAAGCGCTCTCTTTTTCAAACCAAACATAACAAGCGTGAATGATTCGTGCCGCTGCATCCCCCATTAATCCGAGACTCACAATAAGCCAAAACCTGCGAAGATGAACCTCATAACGCCGACTAATCCGCATTAAATAAACGGAGGCGGCTGCAGGAGGAATAATGACTAGAACACGCTGAAGCGATAAAGCCACAGGCATCCACAGAGCAATCATGATCTGAATGAATGCATATATCATGGCGAGTCGAATCCACAGATGATCTGCTGGAGTTGGACTCATAAGCATTCCTCCTCGGCCAAAGGGTAAGCTGGATCACTTTCATATGTTAGGTCTTTTGAATTAATCTTTCTATTTCTCACGATACTTTTTACCCACCCAAAAGTAAAGATGAGGAAATGAAAGAAAAATCATCTGTATCAGCCCTGCATGAACACAACTCCCACTTGACGTATAGGGATTATGTGATAATATTTCAGTCATATCTCATATGGATCGGAAAGGGTGTTGAACCATGTCACAGAAACGATTAGATCATGTTGGTATTGTTGTCCGGGACCTAGAAGCTACAATCGCCTTCTATACATCCGTAGTCGGACTAGAACTAAAGGATCGCCTGACCCATACGAATGGCGTCATCCAGCTGGCGTTCCTCGGATTTAACGGCAGCAACGAGACGGAAGTCGAGCTTATTCAGGGATACAGCGACACGCTGCCAGCGGAGGGCACCGTTCATCATTTTGCAGTCAGCACGGATAACATTGAAGAGGAATATGCCCGGGTTCAAGGACTTGACGTTCCTCACTTGGACGAGGAGATCGTGACGCTCCCGAATGGTTTCCGTTATTTCTTCGTGCATGGTCCCGAAGGGGAATGGATTGAGTTCTTCCAGCGCTAACCTCAATATAGAAGCCTTATTCAAATCCTTTATTCCGTGAAAGGTTCATAGGATTAATTAATCCTTCCCATGGCAAGTGTTCTGAGCAAAGACCTGCCTCGTTCGCGCTCCTTCGAACTAGACAGGTCTGGTGTGTTAGGACTATAATAGCGGATGTAATGATCAAAACTTCATAAATACCGGGGGAGCTGGGATATAGCCGGCTGAGAGTGTATCCGATATGATACTGACCCTTACACCTGATCTGGGTAATGCCAGCGTAGGAAGCCCATGTTTGCGGCAGCTATTTATTTGCCGTGGTATACACTTACGCCGTCATGCGTCCTGATATCATCAGGGCGTTTTTTTGTGGAGTTGCGAGGTAATAGAAAGAGAACTTAAAGGAGAGAAGAAACGATGAAGAAGGGAAGATGGATTCCGCTGCTTCTCGCTTGCGTCCTGCTGATGGTCGCGTCCGGATGCGGCACAAGCGGACAGAACAAAAAGACAGGTGCCGAAGGCGAAGGCAGTCAGACTTCCGGGAAACTCCGTGACGTGCAGCTGATGCTCGATTGGTCCGCCAATACGAATCACACCGGCCTGTATGCAGCGAAGGAGCTTGGGTATTATGAGGAAGAAGGGCTTAATGTCCAGATCGTCCAGCCGGGAGCAGGCGGAACGGATACGCTGGTCGCATCCGGAAACGTGCCGTTTGGCATCAGTTATCAGGAAGGCGTAACGCTGGCCAGAACCCAAGGCTTGCCGCTCGTTTCCATTGCAGCGATCATTCAGCATAATACGTCCGGCTTTGCCGCCCCCAAGGACAAAGGCATCGTGAAGGCAGGCGATTTTGAAGGAAAATCCTATGGCGGCTGGGGCTCGCCTGTGGAGGAGGCCGTCATGAAATCCATCATGGAGATCGATGGCGCCGATGTCAGCAAGGTGAATATGGTCAATATGGGCGATGCCGATTATTTTACGGCCGTCAAACGCGACATTGATTTTGCCTGGATCTTCTATGCTTGGACGGGGATTGAAGCCGAGCTTCGCAATGAACCGCTTGACATGATTTATGTGAAGGACTACTCCGAGCAGCTTGATTATTACACACCAGTGATCGTGACGAACGAGAAGCTGATCCAGGAAGACCCCGAGCTTATCAAAGCGTTCATGCGGGCGACTTCAAAAGGATATGACTATGCGATTCAACATCCTGAAGATGCGGCAGCTCTGCTTACGAAGGCGGTTCCTGACCTCGATGCCGAACTGGTTCTCGCCAGCCAGAAATGGCTGAGCCCCCGTTATCAGGATGATGCATCCCGCTGGGGCGAACAGAAAGCCGAAGTATGGTCGGGATATGCAGACTGGATGTTTGAGCGTAAGCTGCTGGAGAAGGAACTTGACGCGGACCGCGCATTCACCAATGATTTTTTACCGGAGCAGCCATAAGGTTATTTTTATTTAATAAGAAGAAAGTCGGCCTTTGCAAAAGGCTGCCTTTCTTCCAATACATTATAGCTTGCACGAAAGGATGAGTTTACATGGCGAATACACTTTTGAGCATTCAAGTGATACCGAGAACGCCAAACGGGGCCGACAGCATCCCTTATGTAGATGAAGCGATTAAGGTCATTCAGGAATCAGGCGTGAAATACGAGGTTCATGCACTCGAAACGACCATGGAAGGAGAGCTCGCCGAGCTGCTCAAGATCGTGGAGCGCATGCATGAAGCGCTGGTGAATGCGGGAAGTCCCAGCATCATATCCCAAGTCAAAATCGCCCATCATCCCAGCGGCATCAGCATGGATAAGCTGACTGAGAAATACCGTCCATGAGAAGCTGGTGGAGTTCGGTTTGGCCGCCCGTTGTGGCGGTCCTCTTCTTTTTGGTGGTATGGCAGGCCGCAGTATCTATATTCGACATTGAACCTTTTATTCTGCCTGCGCCGACGGCCATCGGGCATGAGGCCGTTACCGGAGCTTCCGGTCTCTTCCAGCATACAGCGGCCACCCTGCAATTAACCTTGGTCGGATTTATGATCGGTACGGCGATTGGCCTAGTCATCTCGCTGGCACTGCACATGGTGCCTTTTCTCAAAACCGCTCTTTATCCACTTCTTATTCTTAGCCAGAATGTGCCGACAATCGCCCTAGCCCCGCTTCTCATGATTTGGTTCGGCTTCGGCATGCTGCCCAAGGTTATCGTGATTACGCTGGTCTGCTTCTTCCCCGTCGCTGTTGCGGCCTTGGACGGACTGGCCCGTACTGACCGAACCATGATGAATTACATGCAGATGGCGGGGGCTACCTCTTGGCAAATTTTCAGAAAGCTGGAGCTGCCGCATGCCCTTCCCTCCATCTTCTCCGGGATTCGAATTGCGGCCACCTATTCGGTCATGGGTGCGGTTATCGGGGAATGGATCGGCTCGGACCGGGGAATCGGTTACTACATGATGCTGCAAAAATCCGGCTACCGCACGGATCGGGTGTTTGTTGCCATCCTGGTCATCGTCCTGCTCAGCCTGCTGATGGTGCTGCTGATCACTCTGCTGGAGAAGCGGCTCATCCGCTGGAATCGAAAAGGTTGAGTCCCCGTGAATAGACGTAACGAATCTTATATGATAGGAGGCCATTTGTCGATATGACACATCAAGTACCCCTGACGGTCCAGGACGGGGCTGACCCGTCGGCTGCGTCGGTCTCAACCGCACCTGCCCTCGAGGTTCGCAGCCTTCGAAAAACCTTCCGCGACCGGCGCAGCGAAGTGCATGTGCTGGATGGCCTTTCGCTTCAAGTACAACCCGGGGAATTCGTCTCCTTAATCGGTCCCTCAGGCAGCGGAAAGAGCACCCTCTTCCATATCATTGGGGGGTTAACAGCTCCGGATGCAGGCTCTGTCCTCATGGACGGTCAGGACGTGACCGGGGAAAAAGGCCGCATCGCCTATATGCCTCAACAGCCGGCCCTATTCCCTTGGCGTACGGTGGAGGACAATGTGCTCCTTCCCGAGGAGCTGAGAGGCACCTCGAAAGCCGCTGCCAGGGAACATGCCCGCAGCTGGATGGAACGCGCCGGACTCAGCGGCTTCGAAAAGGCCTATCCGCACACCCTCTCTGGCGGAATGCAGCAGCGGGCGGCTTTTCTTCGCGCACTGATGAGTCCGCAGGAAGTTATGTGCCTGGACGAACCGTTCAGTGCATTGGATGCGTTAACGCGCAGCGATATGCAGCGCTGGCTGCTCGATATCTGGGAGGATACGCGCCGTTCGGTGCTGATGATTACCCATCATATCGAGGAGGCGCTGCTCCTCTCGGACAGTATCTATATCCTATCAGCACGGCCCGGAACCATCTTGAAACGGGTAGAAGTCCCTTTCTCCCGCCCGCGCCGGGAAAACATCCTGATGGATCCGTCCTTCATCGCATTAAAAACCGAAATTTCCGCCATCATGCGGGAAGAACAGCACAAGCGCTGACCGATGAAGGCCAGCGTAATACATACATCCATGATGGGCAAAGCGCTTCGTGGAAGCTTGCAAGCGAGGAGATGTAACCATGAAATCATTCATGCAGAATGAAGCGAATTCCCCCCTGATCGACACTCATATTCATCTGGACAGTTATTCGTTATCCGATCAACAAGCAATTCTCGCGGACATCCGCCATCATGAGGTTCAATCCGTCATCTCTGTCTCCATGCATCTGACTTCCTGCAAGCGAAACCTGGAGCTGGCCAGGCAGTACGGACTGATGGTGCGGCCGGCTTTCGGTTATCATCCGGAGCAGCCCCTCCCTTCCTCTGACGAAACCGAAGGGCTGCTGGATTGGATGGCAGAGCATGCCGATGAGATGGTTGCCGTAGGAGAGGTGGGTCTCCCCTATTACGCCAGGCTGGAGGCTGAATCGGAAGGCCGTCCCTGGGATAACCGCCCTTACGCCTATCTGTTGGAGCAATTTATAGCTTTTGCTAAGAAGCATCATAAACCGGTCATTCTGCACGCTGTATATGAAGATGCGGATATCGCATGTGATCTGCTCGAAAAATACGGCGTCACTCGTGCCCATTTTCATTGGTTTAAGGGCTCCCGTGACACCTTGCAGCGAATGGCGGGCAACGGATACTATATTTCCTTTACGCCCGACATCCTCTATGAGGAAGAAATTCGTGCTATGGCATGTAGGTATCCGGATCACCTCGTCATGACCGAAACCGATGGACCTTGGCCGTTCGAAGGTCCGTTCACCGGACAGATGACCCATCCTCGGATGACGGCTTCTGTGGCTTCGGCATGGGCTGAGCTTAAGGGGCTGTCCATACTTGAGGCCCGCAGGATTTTATATGAGAATGCCGCGAGACTTTACGGTCTATAAAAAGAATCTTCATGCAGTTCAAGTCGGTTGCTTAGGCAATCGGCTTGTTCTCTTTAAGAAGAAATCGGTTATATTGATTAATCAACTCATCAAGCACAATCGATTGTCTGAGGACTTTAGGATGATTAAAATCACGATACCGCTGCTTCATCTTATGAAGTTTATGCCGTTCTTGCTCGATATTAAACTTTATGCCTTCCTTCGTTTCCATGACTTTATATCCTCCCCTCATGTAATATTTTATGCTTTAATGTAAAATTATAGGATGTTTAATATTAGACATCAGAAATATGACATGGAGGGGCTTCTTTCTGTTATTCACGCCAAAAAACCACAATGCCAACCGCAGCATTGTGGTTTTTTGGTTCCATTATTTAACGTACTTATTTAACATACTTCTCCTGATATGCCTTTGACATCTCGTCCGTAATTTCCTTCATCTTCGGGTCACTCTTGATTGTTTCGATCAGTTTATCGTACGATTCAACCGGTTCTTTGCCCGTGATGACCATGACCCGCATATCCTCCACTTTCTTGGAAAGCTCGGGATAGTATTTGTTGTAGGCTTCCGAATACAGCTCTCCCGAAGGATTCGGAACCTTGACCGTCTTGCGCTCCGTGACGATCTCTACGTTCCGCTCATATACTTCATCCGGCATCCCTACCGCGCTGATAGCCATATCGTCGCTGACGAGGTGAATCATATTGTTCAAGTTGCCGTCACCCGTCTTATCCACGGCGGCCTGCGGCGTTGCAACCTTCTTCCCGTTCTCCACATTGTAATGGACCCCTTCAATTCCGTAGGTCAACATTTCATTGCCTTCCTGACTATAACCATAGTCGAAAAACTCGAGGATTTTCTTCACTTTCGCCTCCGGCACTTTCTTCGGAATCAGGTATACTCCATAATACGGCGATCCTGAAGGCGTATACTTCACCCCGTTTGCATTCTCCAAATAAGCAAGCGGCATCAGATCCGCCTTGGGATCAACGCCCTTCACGGCTTCGCCGGTCACCCAGGCATGGTTCATGGACATGCCCCCTACCCCTGCCTTGGCGCTTCGCATCGTATCCATTACCTGCGAGAACTTCATGATAGCGAAGTCTTTGGGGAACAAGCCCTCATCATATGCTTTTTTGATCCACAGCATGGCCTCCCTAGACTCGTCCGACGTCATAATCGGAGTCAGGGTATTATCGGGTTGAAGCTTCCAGGACCCTTGCGTTTCATTAAATATATTATAAATATAGGCGAGTGCGCTCGGATTAGCGGCATACGGGATCTCATCCGCCTGTCCATTACCATTCGGATCCTGTTCCTTAAAAGCCTTTAACACGTTATGGAACTCATCCAGCGTTTTGGGCGTTTCCAGCTGAAGGGCATCCAGCCAGTCCTTGCGGATCATCGGGAACACTCCGCCGCCATAGCTAGGATAATAACGAGGAATGACGATGTTCTTGCCATCCACCTTGGTGATTTCCCACATTTCCTTCAATTCTTCGCGGTTCAAATTCGGATAGTCTTTAAGAAACGGTGTCAGATCCCAGAAAACCCCCTGCTTCAGCATTTTCTGCAGCTGCGGGTTCTGCAACGTCTCCACGAAAGTAACCTCTGGAAGATCGCCGGATGCAAGCATGACATTGATCTTCTCTTCGGCCGTGGACGGCGACAGCCACGTAATATTCAGCTTGGTATTGGTGCGTTTCTCGAGCTCTTTCCATAGTGCATTGGTGTTGTCTATGAATTCGGTGGCATAATTCAGGGTCTGTATCGTAATACTTGTAGGTTCACTGCTGTCTGTTCCGCCTCCGTTGTCGCTCGGTGCACTTCCGTTACGGCTGCCGCATGCGCTAAGCAAGAGCGAGCTTGCCAAGAGCAGCACCCCCGACATTTTTAAAAACGACTTGCCCGGCTTGGTTTCCATTCTTTTCATCATTAGACCTCCCTTATAATGATACCTCTCTCCTGACTGATCATGATGTCAGATAAACCGTATATCGATTCATTCCTTGACAGAGCCTACCATCGCTCCTTTGGCGAAGTGCTTCTGCAGGAATGGATACACTAACATGATCGGCACGGTTGCAATAACGACCGCCGCCATCTTCAACGTTTCCGTTGGAACGGGACGATTCACTTGGAAGGCGAATCCGCCGCCGCTTCCGGATCCCATCGTCGTTGGATCCACAAGCATATTTTGCAGCAATACTTGCAGCGGCCACATCTTCTGGTCGTTAATAAACATCAATGCGTTGAAATACGTATTCCAATAACCGACCGCAAAGAACAATCCGAAAGCGACCAGCGCCGGCAGCGACAGAGGCAAAATAATTCTCCAGAATACGCCGATATCATTCGAACCGTCAATCATCGCGGCTTCCTCCAGACTTTCCGGAATGCTGTCGAAGAATCCCTTCATGAGCAGCACATACCATGCGCTGGTCAAGCTGGGCAGGATAAGCGACCAGATGCTGTCAATGAGTCCCACATTACGAACCACCAAATACAGCGGCACCAATCCCGGCGTGAAGAGAAAGGTGATTAGGATCATAATCATGATTGCCTTGCGAAACCGCAGACGTTTGCGGGACACCGCATAAGCCAAGCCCCCGGTAACGAGCAGACTGAGCAGCGTGCCGACCGTAGCCAGGAACACACTCACGGAAATCGAGGTGACAAACAGTCCGTTGGAGAGTAAATGCTTATAAGCATCCAGCGTCCAAACCCGCGGCCATAATATCAGGCTTCGTTGATAATACTCCACCGGATCGGTAAACGACAAAATAACGGTATAATAAATCGGAAATATCGTTGCCAAACCGATGATCAGCAGCAGTCCGTTATTCACAAGACCGAACAGCCTGGTTTTCCATCCTTTCTCATGCATGCTTTACTCCTCCTTGTCTTCACCCATCCTTTAGTACAAGCTTTCTTGACCGTAACGCCTCGCCAGCCGGTTGGCCGTAACCACCAGAATGACGCCGACAATCGATTTGAACAATCCGATAGCCGTACTGTAACTGAACTCTCCCTGCCGAATCCCCACCCGGTATACATAGGTATCGAACACTTCAGCTACATTGGTAACAGGTGCATTCATCATCAGATATATCTGTTCGAATCCCGTATCCAGAATCGTTCCCAGACGGAGGATCAACAGAATCAAGATCACGTTGCGCATCGCGGGCAGGGTAATATGCCACATCCGTCTCATACGGCCCGCGCCGTCCATGACGGCTGCTTCATATAACTGCGGGTCCACACCGGCGATGGCCGCGAGAAAGATGATGGTTCCCCACCCGACTTCCTTCCAGATGGATTGTCCCGTCAGCATCCCCCAGAAGTAGTTGGGGTTGGAGAGAATATCGATCGTCTCCCAATCCATCGAGATGAGCCACTTATTAAACAAGCCCTCCGATTGCGAGAACATGAGGTACGTAAGGCCATAGATCAATACCCAGGATAAAAAATGGGGGATATACACCAGAGACTGAATGGTCCTCTTATAGAAGGAATTTCGCACTTCATTCAGCATCAAAGCTAAAATGATCGGTGCCGGGAAAAAGAAAATCAAGCTCAGAAAGCTGATCGCCAGCGTATTGCGCAGCAGCATCCAGAAATCATCGTTGGAGAAGAACCGGGTGAAATGCTCGAATCCTACCCAGGGGCTTCCAAGCACTCCAAAGTATGGTGAATACTCCTGGAAGGCAATCACGAGATTCGTAATCGGAATATATTTGAAAATGATAAAAAAGATCAGACCCGGCAAGGCCAGCACGTACAAATACTTGTCGCGCACAACATCCGACCATATCCTCCCCCACTTCGTTTTGGATTTCACGGGAATGGGGGGGCCCCCGCTTCCTTTTGCCGACTGAACGGTTTCTTGTGCTTTCATCGATACTCCCTCACTTTCAGCCTTGTCATCTCGTTCAACATACCGTTCACGGAATGTAGTCCTAATGTAAACGGTTGCAGGATTCCCTGCAATTCCACTTTTTTTCCGTCGGCTCCAATCCCCCTCCCATTCGATGCACGGCACAGGGAAAGCTTGGTCTCTACGGCATTGTGGAACCTTTCGTTTCCTTGTATTGCACTTTTTTTCCACGGCAAACGAACGTCCGATCCGGTTAATCGGTCACGTTGACTCGAACTCGATTAGGAAGATATGATCTTTTCAACTCATCCACTCATTCGCTATGATAGTATGTAATCATTTTACCGGCTCGCTTCGATCAAGCCTTTGATTTGTCTATGCCAACAGGGGGTTAAAGTAATGAGGCAACAGAATCCTGAATCCGTTTTCAAAGGTATTATGTATTGGAGAAGCATCGCGCTTGCCGTTTTGTTAACATGCCTCCCCATCTCGGCCATAACGGCCGTTTACCTTTATGTGGGCAACCAGCACATGATTAACCAATATCAGCAGCGGAACGAAGAAGCCTTGGTTGACGCTGCGCGACAAGTAGACGAGCAATTCACCCAATTGGTCCACTACGCCCTCAATATGGTGGTGAAGCCCCATTTCAAGCCTTCGTTGTCTGATATGGACTTTGTATCGAATATCGAGGAGACGAACGAGCTGTTCAATACACTGAACCTGGTGGAGAATGCCGATCCGCTGGTGGATCAGGTCTATCTCTATATCAAAAAGCAAAATAAAATCATGGAGCCTGATCTCGGCCTGCGGACGCTGGATCAGGAACAGGATGCGTTAAACTTCAACAGGCTCATGGAAGGAGATACGGACATGTTCTGGGTCCACGACCTGGAGCGGCCTTTTAACAAGGATAAATCCTCTCACGCGCTCGTCATGCGACTTCCCTTCAACGGTCATACGCCCTACGGCGCGATCGTCATCTATATTGATCCGTCGAAACTGCACGTCATTCGCAATAGCGAGAATCTCTCGTTCCTGCTGGACGACCATGGTCACGTCATCGGAGAGTCGGGGATGAGCCGCAGCATGCCGAAGGCGATGAGCGCGATTCAGGAACAGCTGAAGCTACCGGAGAATGCCCGGAGTGCGAATCATCTGCGATTGAAGGTTCCGGTCGACCAGGATGTATTACTGGTGAATACCGTTCAATTCGAAAAAATGCAGCAAAGTTGGACCTATGTTTCCGGCACGCCGCAATCGAAAATCATTGCTCCAACGAAGCCCTATACTCATATCATCCTGATTTGCTTTGCTTTTGCGCTTGCGGCATCACTGGCTGTAAGCTGGTTTGCCTCTAAGAGCATGTATCGTCCTATCAGCAAGATGCTGAATATGATTGGCGGCGATCAGGCCAAACCGAGCGCGCGATACAATGAGCTTGATTACATTGAACACGAGTGGAAGCAGTACCGGTTCTCGCATGATACGCTTCAGAGCCAATGGAAGCGGTCCCTGCCCGCGATCAGGGAGGCTTATATCAATCAATTCTTGAGCGGACAAGCCGCCCACCTGACGGAGTCCGAATATGTGCTCAAGCTGCAAGAGATGGATCTTGACATTACCCATAAACAGTTCTCGGCCATCGTGCTTCAGCAGCATACCCACGGGGAGGATCGGACACCTCTGACAGAAAACGATCAGCATCTTCTCACGTATGCCGCTCTGAACGTGATCCAGGAGCTGGCAGAGGACATAAGCGCATATATGCATCCCATCAATTTCTTCGACGGCTCCTTCGGCGTCATCTTGATCGCTCCGGCCTCCCATCAAGCCGATGAACAATCGCGTTTGATGAAGGAGCTGTGCGATCAGATCATGCGGGCGTTGCGCGATACGCTCCGCATGTCGGCAACCATCGTATTGGGCGGGCCAAGCTCAACCTGGACCGATGTTCCCCATATTCTCGAACAGGCCAAGCGGGCGCTGCATTACCGGTCCTTCGACGCAGGCAGTCAGCTGCTGGAAGCGGAAACCGTGCTTTCCCAGAAAAACGACTGGATCGACTTCCCGCTGGAATTGGAGCAGGATTTCATTCATACCTTGAATCTTGGGCTTCAGGGGGATGCGCTGCGTTCCCTAAGCCGCTTCGTAACGGCGCTTCAGGCCGGGGGAGGCTCGGAGTGGCATGTCCACCATGGCCTCATGCGGTTAATCACAAGCGTTCACCGGTCTATGCTGCAGGCTGGCTTAAATCCATATCAGGTGTACAATTTCTCCAATCTGCAGGAACAGTTGTCCCTGCTTCGGGATCCGAAGGCCTGCGTGACCTGGTTTCAGAAAGAAATTATCGAACCCTACCTCGATCAGTTAACAAAGAACTTCAACAGCTCCATGAAATCGCTGGTCGAAAACGTGCTGGAGCAAATCGAGCAAAACGGGATGCAGGATTTGTCCCTGGATGCCATGGCCATGGAAGCCGGCGTCAGTGTATCCCAGCTGAGCAAAGCGTTCAAGCAGATGACGGGCACGAATTATATAGACTATCTGACAACCGTGCGCATGAACCGCTGCAAAGAATTGCTGCTGACCACCGATCTTCGCATTCACGAGATTGCGGAGGCCGCCGGATATCAGCCTCCCTACTTCAATCGTATGTTCAAGAAGCTTGAAGGGATTACGCCCGGACAATACCGTCAGCAGGGCATCGGCAAATAAATCAGCATGTCATCCTGATCAGTAATCTCCATATAAAAGAAGACCGCTGAAAAAAGGGCTGTCCCCAGGTCCGTATTTCACGACCTTTTGGGACAGCCCCTTTTTTATGAGCTATGACTTACGTTCAAGCGTCGTACATGGCGGCACGATTAGCGCCGACGAGTCATCCAAGCATGCTCCGAACCACGCATCGTGCGCACAGGGAGCAGTGCGCACGATGTATAAAATAGTTGCACATTTTTGCGGACTCAGCGGACCTTATTTTGACCAAAAGCACCATTTCTCGAATGGTGGCGGACAAGAGGTCCGTTATTCACCGAATAAGGCTCTCATGTTTCGGATTATACGCTACTTAACGGAACGTGTGTCCGATAGATCCTGCAAAAACGAGCCCATAGCGCAAATAACGGATCTGAGGTCCGATACTGCTATCGCCGTACTGCAACTCGTTCCGACTTGCGGCTTGGAAGCTACGGTAACTTGCGGTGCACTGCTCGCCTCCTACGCCACCAATCCCACATCAGCCAGGTTTGGGTTCGAGGCCGGCTGATGTGGGGTTGGGTTCATGGCGGGGCTTGGTTCCGAGGCCGGCTGGCGTGGATGTGGTCCGATACTGCTACTCCCGGGCCGTAACTCATTCCGGCTTGCGGCTTGGAAGCTACGGTTAAACTTGCGGTGCACTGCTCGCCTCCTACGCCACCAATCCCACATCAGCCAGGCTTGGGTTCGTGGCTGGCTGATGTGGGATGGGGTCCGAGGCGGGGCTTGGTTCCGACGCCGGCTGGCGTGGGATGGGGTCCGAGGTCGGGCTTGTTTCCGAACTAGGCTTGGGTTCATGCCAGGCCTAGTTTCGGGGCCGGCCTAGTTTCGAGGCCGAGCTTAGTTCCTAGAGCCGCGTCCTCCAGGCATGCCCCACGAGAGCAGCCGTACCAGTCCTCTCTATTGATTTACGAGAGCGCTGTACCCGCTTTCTCTATTCATGTCTAACGCCCCATGAACCCCTTCCCCTTCAGGAAGTCCTTCATGTGCAGCCTTACCGGCTCTGCCAGGCGTTTAGCCATAAGCGCCGACCACGGTGTGTTGTTTTTGCCATGGGTACGCAGGGACAAGTATTCGGAAGAGGTTCGATCGTAGTTCTTCACTTCTTCTACAGCCGCACGATTGTAGCTGTCGCGGTGCAGAACAGCCTCCATCGGAAGCCGAGGACGAAGCCCCGGCTCCTGATCCGGGTAACCCAGGCACATGCCAAATACCGGATAGACCAGCTCCGGCAGTTCCAAAGCCTCGGAGAACTCAGCAATGGAGTTGCGGACCCCACCTATATACACGATGCCAAGACCAAGCGATTCCGCGGCGATCGCGGCATTTTGCGCAGCCAAAGCGGCATCCACCGTCGCCACGATGAAATTCTCGGTCGAATCTTCATACGTCTCTTGATCAACCACGTGCGCCTCTGCGCTTTTTTTCAAACGATACAGATCCGCGCACCACACCAGAAATACCGGGCATTCCACAATATACGACTGATTTCCCGCTAAAGCGGCCAACCGCTGCTTCTTCTCTTGAGAGGTAACGGCAATTACGCTGTATGCCTGGACGTTGCTTGAGGTTGATGCCATCTGACCTGCTGCCACAACGGTCCTAAGCTGCTCCTCTGACACGGGTCGATCCGAATATTTACGAATCGATCGATGGTTCATCAGAAGCGATATGGTATCATTCATCGGGGTATCCACTCCTTAGGCTGAAAGCATTGTTCCATCTATTATGAAACTTCGGCTTGGGCAGTGCAAGTTCACGCGATAGGTGACACCGCGCAAAAAAGCCGGCTTGCTGTCGATCGCCTTCAGCAGCCGGCTCCTATTTTAGCCAAAGCTCATGGCCTTGGATTATTCCAGGGAATGTTCGTTAGGACACGATATCGTAGCCTTGCTCTTCAATCGCTTCTTTTAATGCTTCAAGGCTGACCTTGTTTTCGTCGTATTCGATAGCCACTGTATTGGATGCAAGATCGACTTTACCGGAAGCTCCCGCATTCTTCAGTGCGCCTTCCACCGAGTTCACGCAATGGTTGCAGGACATGCCTTCCACTGTCAATGTCACTTGTTTCATGCTGTCGTCCTCCTATCATATAATGTTGTACCATTCAACCTTACTATACCCCCCATAAGTATGTAAAGCTCAAGAATTTGCTTCTTTCTGCAACAGAAACACGAAAAAAGTAGGAAGATTTATCCTTTTAATCTGTTATAATGTACATAATTCATTAGATTCATACAGGAAGGGACAAGCTTTTTATCATACTTCCTAAGTTTTTTTATAAAATTTGATTTTTGTTGAAGGAATTACCAATTTGCTGTCGAACTATCTTAATAACAGAGATAATGAACTATGAAAGTAGGAATTCTATCATGGTATTTGACGGCATTATACTCGGGTTAATTGTCGGGCTGATACGTGGCGGACTCCGTCATGGACTGCAGCAATTCAGTAAGATTCGTCTGAAGGGCGGCTTAATCTTCCCCATACTCCTGATTGTGCAGCTGCTCATATTCCGCTTTCAAGTGAACTCTGATTGGTTGGCAGCCGCAAGCGGCTACGTCTTTATGTTCATCTACGTTGCCGGCATGATCTTTCTCTGGATGAACCGGGATCAGAAAGGTTTTGGCAGCATCTTGGCAGGTGTCTTTCTGAATTTCCTTGTCATGGCAGTGAACGGTGGCAGAATGCCCGTTTCCATGGGTGCAGCTTCCGTGCTGGATCCTGTTTATATGGACATGCTAGTGGATGCCACAGCTACTACCAAGCACTATCTGATGGACGCCTCTACCCGCCTGCCGTTCCTGGGAGACATTATACCATTATCCCCGCCGTACCCAAGAACACAGGTTATCAGTATCGGAGATATTATCATGAACTTCGGCATATTTCTCTACATTCTAAATCTCATGACCGTGGGGAAGAATACCGCCAACGTGCAAACATTAGGAACCAAATCCGATACCAATGAACGTGTGGAACCGCAAAATTAATCATACATCATGCCACCTGGAAAGGAGGGAGAACTGTGAAGAAAACTGATAAAATCAAGTATTCCCGCATCGTATTGAATGCGATCATCGTTGCTTCTGTTGTTGTCGCTCTGACTTCCGGTTACAGATTCGGATAATAGACTTCCATAAAAACAGGCTGGTAAATTCAGCCTGTTTTTTTATATCTTTTTCGTTGTTTTGCATCGCAATATACCTTAAAATGTGGAGAATACACCATTGATTTTATTGAGGAGAAATCATTTATGTCCATATTAAAGCGTCCTAGATTCTCTCGAGACTTAGCGGGACAGCTGTATTTTGTTTTTCTTTCTCTTCTGGGCTGTTCAACCTTCCTGTTGGTGCAACAAGGGGAGATTTTCCATTATACTCCTTCACAGTGGGTATGGGTCTATGCGATGTTAGGCGCCGCCCTCATCTTAAATTACTTCACCTTCCAGCTGCCGCCAGAGGGTAATTTACAGTCTATGGATTCCTCTGTTTACCTGGCGTGTATCTTTATATATGGAGCACCGTTTGCGCTGTCTGTCATCCTGTTTGTCTCCCTTACCATGGCGCTGTACGACAGAAAAATCCCCTTCTGGAAGCATTTTGTTAATTTCTCTGTGTATACCGTGATGATTGTCGGGTCCTCCTTCATTTTCAAAATGGCAGGCGGACAAGCTGGCCCTATTCACAATGATCAATTTGGTGCGTATCTTGCAGCGTTGGTTGTTTATTTTGTTATCAACGTATTCCTTGTCGGTTTCTACTATTACCTTCTATACAAAGGATCGTTATATGATATTTTGAAAACCTTCATAAAAGATACACTGCTTGTATACCTTAGTACGCTCATTCTTTCGCTGGTTCTCTCCATACTCATCGTACATAACGGCGTGTTCGGACTAACCTTGTTTATAGGACTCAGCGTGATGCTGTCCTATTCTTTCAAACAGCTCTTCACAATGTATAAACAGGTACAGGAAAAAGCAATCAAGGATCAACGGACGAGCCTGTATAATCACAGTTATTTCGAAAGTTTACTGGAGGACGAGATCAAGAAAGCCAAGGCCAATGAGACGCCATTGTCGCTGGCCATGATCGATATCGATGATTTCAAGAAATACAACGATCAATTCGGTCACCTGAAAGGGGACATGCTGCTCGGATTTCTCGGCAATTACCTCAAGGTGGAATCCGAAACGGCTGAAGTGGTGGCCTCTCGTTTCGGCGGTGAGGAATTCACGATTCTAATGCCGGGTTACGATGATAACAAAGCACGTTCCTTCATTAACAGGCTCCGCAAAAAATTGAACGATACCTATTTTGACGGCGTTGAGATATTCCCATCCGGGTGCCTCTCCTTCTCTGCCGGCGTTGCGTCCTATCGGATTGACATCCATGACAAGTCACAGCTCGTCGAGCTTGCCGATCAGGCGCTGTACTATGCCAAGAAGCAGGGCAAGAATAATGTGCACGTATACGGGAGCGGCGCCGAAAAAGAATCCGAGATCGACTTCGCGGAGGACGTCCGCGATATTGAGCAGCAGCTGAAGCTGTTCTTGTATAAAGATGTGGATACGTTCAAACACTCCAAACGGGTATTCCGCTATGCCATGGACATCAGCGAAGTGCTCGGGCTTGATAGTGTGGAACGACGCAATTTCGTACTCGGTGCACTCATTCACGATATCGGCAAGCTTGAGATTCCTTGGGGGATCTTGAACAAACGGGACAAGCTCACGGCCGGTGAATGGGAAACCGTCAAACGGCATGTCAGCTGGGGTAAACGCATCGCGGAAACGAACGAGAAGTTCAAGGAACTGGTTCCTTATATTGAATTACACCATGAAAGATACGATGGCGGGGGATATCCGCACGGCTTCAAGGGCAGCCAAATCCCCAAACTGTGCCGGATGCTGACCATTATCGATTCCTTTGACGCGATGACAACGGAACGACCTTACCAAAAAACGAAAACCTTCGAGGAGGGAATTGAGGAATTGCTCCGCTGCTCAGGCACGCAATTCGATCCGGAGCTTGTTGAGCTGTTTATTCGTTATTTAAGACTCAAAGCAGAAGCGCAGCAGCAGCCTGCAGCCGGTTCGGAGACATCTTAAAGAGACCGATGCCCCTCCTATTATTACCTCTACATGTTTGATACTTCCCCAAATAAGGTATAAAGGTAGTATCACAACGATAAATGAGGTGAGAAACGGTGACTGACAAGAAAAAGGATCTCCCGCTTCACAACGGTCCCGGCAACATGGATCACCCTGAACAATACCCGACGGAACAAGAAAGCCTGTTCGATCAACATGAGAGCGAACAGCATGTGGACCCGATTCCGATGGAAGACGCCAGACTGGAGCGCCAGGAAGAGAAGCAGCGGGACGGGACGTCAAAGAAGCGTTCATCCAGTAATGATAAGTATCACAGCGGCTTTTAAAAGAGGGACTGACCTTGTCACTGCAGCGTAACTTGCACTTATGGGCTCCGTTTTGGCGGAGCCTTTTTATTTCACCGTTTTTTCTTTAATATAGAAGAGGATGAATGCGGATTTAAACCTAGAGATTATATAAAGAGTGGAGTGGACCCTTTGTTTTCCATATGGACGTTAAACCGTGTGCAGCGAAGGATGCTGCTGATACTGATTGCAGCGGTTCTGGTTATGTCATGTCTGCTGGTTCTTACCGGTCTTCATGAACGTTCCCCGAGCATAAGCAGCGTGATCGAAGAACGATATATCCAAAGTGCGGCCATGATCAGCCACCCCGGTGGAGACCTGGAAGACCATGCTTCCAGCGTCATGCCCGGTGTGCCGCTTATGATTGCCGGACTTACCGCCTTATTCGGAAGCATGGATGCCGCCCTGATTGCCTACCAGCTCCTTCAATGCGTCTTCCATGCATTTTCCGTATACTTGGTTTTCGTACTGTCCCGCTACATGTTTAATACGCGAATCGCTTTTCTGTCATGCATGATCTACGCTCTGTTCTGGCCGGCCTACGGTGCAGTCCGGCTAATCCTGCCGGATACGACCATGCAAACCTTAATGCTTCTTCTGGTCTGCGCCGTCATCGGAGCGCTTGAATTGAAGCAGGCTGGCTGGTACGCAGCTGCCGGCGCGCTTACAGCGCTTATGGCTTGTTACAACCTTCAAGCGCTGCTGTATCCGGTATTGTTCATTGCCTTTTGGATCAAGTACCGCAGTCCGATCAAAATCGTAACCGGCGGGCTCCTTCTTATTAGCGCAGGTTATTTGCTCATCTTATCTCCATGGTGGCTGAACATCCCGCTTTTCAATCGTTTGATGTATATGTCCGGTCCGTGGAACCTTGCCTCGCTGTGGCTGGAATCGAGATACATCGAAGGCAACCCTTTGGTTCATCTCTTCCGGAGCATATATGCCGGCCGCACCTCCAAATATGCGGCAGCGATCGGAAACGAGGAGGCCAGAAAGGTTGTGCAATCCGCATTGGACGCCGTCCGTCTCCTCATGCTGTTTGCCGGGACTGCCGGCGTCATCTGGTCGGTTTGGAAATACCATCTGAAACGGCAGCTCCCGGTGCTTCTGACGCTGCTGTATTTTATTGCCGCCGAATGGTTGGTTCCGAGCCTGGACGGCACCGGATTTCCCTATGCGGTCTTCCTGCTGCTCTACGCGGCATTTCTCGCGGACAAAGCGATTATCTATGCCCATAAGACCCGCCTGCTTCGTAAGTAAGTTTCAACGCGAAGCCTGTCATTCCATCATCATGTAACTTTTGCGCCTGAAAGCACTTTATCTTGTGCCTTCAGGCGTTTTTTTCACGTTGTTATAGAACCTTTCAGGCTGATGAAACGTCTATATTATATCTTCGTTTTCATATATCCCTGTCAAGAGAGGTGTCAGGTATGAAAATAAACCGTAAATTTATCGCCATTCTCAGTATCGCTGTGGCCAGCGTTCTGACGGTAAGCATCATACTCTTCTTCACGGATGCTTCGAATCGCTCGGGCCAGCATCATCGCATGAACGACAACATGAACGGACAGGCGCTGGTTCAAGTCGGCTCCACCTTCATCACGCATACCCATCTAACTGCCTATAAGAACAACCTCGCGCATAGCACCGCGCCCCTCCCTGATGACGCTACGCTCCTTAAAGAAATGGCAACGAAGGAATTGATGCTTCAATTGGCCAACGAACAAGGCGTTGCGGCGAGTCTGGAGGATGGTATTCAAAGGGCCAAGGAGCTTCGGAAGACGCTCGAAACCCAGCCGCGTCAGGTGCAAGAACAGCACTTGCGCATACTGGATACGATGGGCATCAGCGAAGATCAATACTGGGAAGACTACTCCCCGCCGGAATATCGGGATATGCTATCGATCGAGCGATTAGTGAATAAACTGACGACGGATACCAAGTCTACCCAGCCTGACGTCATAACCAGCACGCAGCAGCTGAAGGATAAACTGCTAAACACCGCATTGGATGAACAGCGAATTATCGTGTTGGATCCGGACATTCAATTGAGGTAACGCTGCATGGTATATAAAGAGGTGCGACAGCCAGCAATACAACTCTCTTACAGTTCCTACATCACCTTATATACGTTTGAAGCCCGCTCATCTGGCGGGCTTTTGCTTTTTGCGACTAAGGGGTTACATCGCAGCTTCATTACTTTATTGCCGAAAGTGTAACTTTTTGCCCTGGTTAAACGTGTGTTTACTTAGAGGGGAGGACATGAAACTGAACAGTCTTGAATCGGTTTATCAATATTACGTAAAGGACGTTTATCGTTACTTGTACTCCCTCTCTTATGATCACCATACGGCGGAAGACCTGGTACAGGAAACCTTCTATCGCGCTTACCTGTTCCTTGAGGATTGGAAGGAAGAACGAATCAAGCCATGGTTATTTCGAGTCGCCCATAACGCTTATGTGGATTATCAGCGGAAGGCCAGCCGCAGCATCGTGAGGGATTCTGTTTTTTTCGATCAACTAATCGACCGCCATACCCCGGAGGACATCCTGCTCCAGCAAGAAGCCCAAAGAGAAATTGGGCAAATGTTAACCGATATTCCGGAAAAGCAGCGGCAAGCGATGCTTCTGGTGGACTTTCATCAATTCACATACCAGGAGGCGGCGGATATTATGGGCATCACCTTATCCCATATCAAAATCACGTTATTTCGGGCCAGGCAGCGGCTGCGGGAAATGAAACGAAAGGATGGAATGTTATGAGCGAAGAATTTAAACAGCGGCTGAAGGATTATGCAGATGGCAATTTGAGTGACGAGGAAAAAATCGAAATTGAGCGGGAAATGGAGAAGCTGGAGGAATACCAGACTTACTTGAACGAGATGATGGATAACACAAGCTCTAATTCTAATAGCGCTATGCATATGCGAGCTGACGATCAGACCGGCCTCTCGCCCAAGAAAGAAAAGCGAATCGTTCGCAGGGGCAAATGGAAAGCCCGAATCTCGAATGCGCTGACAGTAATATCGGCAATTCTGGCTATAACGGTCCTTAGCTCAATTGGTACAGCGTTATTCTACGGTGTCGGCGACCCGAGCCGAAACGATAAATACCAGGATGCCATCGCCTCCGCTATCTCGATCTCCCAACCTAACATCGAGGTTCCACTAAGCAGTCAGGGCAAAGTCTTCTTTATGCAGGAGGTGTACGGGGATATAGACAAGAAAGTGGGGAAAGAACGCGTGACCGTCGGCGAATATACCGTGAACTTCCTGTTCGGGCTGCCGTCCGTCAACATGGATTGGAACGAACGCAGTAGTCCATCACGGGTTTTCTACCGACCGGACAGCCCAGCGAAGGCGTCTTCAGTCGACCAAGACGGAGCTCCCCAGGAACAGTCAAAAGAACAGAACACCAGACCCTCCTCCACCAAGAGCGGTGACTGGTCCAGGCTTTCAAAGCTCCCCGAGGGTACCGTGGCCGAGGCTTATGTATCGTTTAACCGCTTCTTCTCGACCGACGAGCTGCTGAAGCAGTTCGAGAACCGGAACATGGAGCCTGTCTGGTTTGCCGTGGATACCGGGCCGAATGACCGATTCGGCGATCATGATGGAGTCATCACCGATCCTGTCGGCTTCCCATCTTATCCCGTCTGGCATCATGACGATTTGACGGTAACCTCTTATCAGGAAGAAAAACGCGGCTGGTTCGGCAAAATCGTGTCCAGCGGCGGACATTACCCTTCTATAGACACCTACGGGGACGGGGAACTGCGGAATGAACACTTCATCAAGTCGCTGCGGCTTCTGCAGGAGTACGAGCTCATTGCGAATCGGGTGGCTCCGTTCGTAGACGTGGACGCTTCCTTAGCTTATGTGGAACAAAACGGCGTTCGTCTCTATGGCGCTGTCATAACCGGGCCCGTCAAGGAACTGCTGACCCTGCGCGAGGTATCCTGGGTGCATAACCTGCGGGTCGGGGAAGTGCGGTTGTGGAATTGGACCGAGTGATGATCTTTTAGCGAATTTCGTCTGCTTCTAAATGCGTGCTGACATTGAATAAAGGTGCCCAGCCAGCCAGCCAGCCAGCCAAGCCTGCCCCGGTTTACACACCGTGCCACATGGAGCATTACGCACGATGTACAATATCACATAGGGGTAACAAATCTCCCGGACTTCCTACATTCGAGTCCGGGATTTTGTTATTCATATAAATGATTTAGGTCATGAATGATCCGCGTTGTGCTGCCAGATGCTTTCCAGATATATTTAGTGAGACGGTCTCTATACGAATAAAGGATCTCGAGATTAATAAGGATTTAGAATTGAAAGGAGAATGCTATGTTCATAAATCGTATCTATCAATCAAGAGAAAGCCTTATTCGAAAATTCAAAGTTATAGATGCTGGTGCCGAAGCCAGCTTTAATTTGAACAACAAGGTTTTATATATAACTATAAAATCGCATACAAATGATGAACTATTGCTACATTTCAGAGATTTTAAAAGAAACGAGGATGCCCCACCGATTTCTTTAGCGAGCGAATCCTTTTATTTGATTTTGGATAAGGTTAGAACATCAAGCAATGGAGAGAAGTATATGCAACCTATTTTAGATTTATTGGATTCTATTCTTGCGCTTATCATTTTTATTCCAGAGATTAGATACAACGAGATAGACCAAAACACGTTAAATATAATTACCAAGGTGTTTCTTCCGGAACTAACTTATGAAATCGATGGAATAGAATATAGGCTACTACATTCAGCAAGCAACTTAGTGTAACTGTTATATGGTCAATCCAAAACTATACTATTAAATGAAATGGGGTAACGTGATCAGTCTATCAAGCACCCGCCTCACGTCTCTCATCCATATCCTGCGCTTTGCCAGACTTCCGAGAATCCGGTAAACTGGTAGGACGATAATCGAAATACGAAATGATTGGTGAAATTCATGACATCCATACCCTTCTATAAACGCCCGTACGGCGGTGAGCGTCAGGATATTCCGTTTGCCAAGCTGGCTTCCTTCGAGAACAGCCAGGACCTGATCCGCGATGACGCCCCGGATGCGGCTTTTTTTCGCGGCTTGGAATCACAAGGGCTGCTGCTGAACCGCGCCCAAATCCAAGCTGTACGACATACGCAAGGACCGCTGCTTACGCTTGCAGGCGCCGGCTCCGGGAAGACCTCCGTGCTGGTCAGCCGGACAGGCTACCTCATAGCGGCCAAGAAGATCGATCCGTCTTCCATCCTGCTTGTCACCTTCTCATCCAAAGCGGCAGCCGAGATGAAGGAACGCATCATGGCGCTTCCCGGGTTACGGGCTAGCGAAACCGCCAAAGTAACGGCAAGAACCTTCCATTCCTTCTTCCTATACTTGTTGCGAACCCGCGGCTACAGGCAGGAAATCCTGAGCAACTCCAGGCATCAGCAATTTATTATGAAGCGCATCCTGCGAGAAATGGGCTTGCAGGACAGCTACGAAGCCGAGACACTGCTATCCCTCTGGTCTGCCCATCGAATGAGTATGACCGGTCTTGACGAGCTGCCTGTCAAAACACCTGCGGAAGTCGAGCAAAGGCAAATTTTCGCCCGTTATGAGGCGTGGAAGGAAGAACACGGCCAGATGGATTTCGATGATATTCTGGTTTTGTCCTACCGTCTGCTGTCGCAGGATCCCGGATTGCTGGCTTCCCTTCAAAGGCGGTACCGTTATGTGATGGTCGACGAGTTTCAAGATACCGGGCTGCTGCCCTATGAGCTGCTGAAGAAGATGGTCGCCCCGCATCGCAACCTGATGGTTGTCGGTGACGATGATCAGACCATATACGGCTTCAATGGCGCGCGTAACGAATTCATTCTGGAATTCGACCAGACGTTTCCCGGGGCCAAGGTGGTGACGCTGGATATCAACTATCGATCCCTCTCGTCGATCGTCGGGCTGGGAAATGAAATTATCCGTGTCAATGAACGCCGCCGTCCCAAGCAGCTGCGCTCTACCCGCAAGAGCAGCAGCGTACCGCTGTATCTTCGTCCAGGTGATCCCGACCAAGAAGCGGAGCTACTGCTGACCCATATTACCGAACAGGTCCGGGAGCACGGAAAACAGTACCGCGATCATGCGATTCTATACCGAACCGCAAACAACAGCCGGGCGATTTTCGAACAGCTCGTGATGAGGGAAATTCCGTTCATTCATTACGAGAACGGGGATCTGTTCTACGAGCAGTGGATTGTCAAACCGCTCATGGACCATCTGCGGCTGTCGCTGGACCGGCGCAATTTCACGGCGATGGAGGGCATGCTTCATACGCTGTACATGAACCGGGACAAAGGGATGGCGTTCATCCGGCAGCAGGATGCTCCGCGTCCCAAGAAGGGGCCTCTATCGCATCTTCTATCCTTTCCCGGCCTGAAGGACTTCCAGATCGAGAATATTAGAGATCGCACTAAGCTCATAAAGGGATTAAAGGCGATGGAGCCCCTTCAAGCCGTACAGGAAATGAGGCGGCAATTCTACGACAAGTTTCTGGAGGCAGACGAACGTCAGGAGATCACCCTCCATAAGGAATTCATACAGGAAGGCCTGGATGAATTGGAGGCCTCGGCGAAGCGTTTTGGCGATATCGCTGAGTTCGTTGAATTTGTCGATCGGCTGATCGTCATTCATAAGGAAATGGCGGCCATGAAACGGGACGAGCAGGCCGATGCCGTCCGCTTAATGACGATCCATAAATCCAAAGGGCTGGAGTTTCCCTCGGTATGCCTGATCGGGGCGAGCGAGGGCATTCTCCCGCATACGTCCGCTTTAGACGCCGAGCGCAGGGACGATCAGCGTCCGCTGTCGGACAAGGAGGATAAGGCGCTGGATGCACTGGAAGAGGAGCGCAGATTAGCTTATGTCGCTATCACCAGGGCACGGGATGAATTGATTGTCAGTTCGCCTGGCTTTTACCGGGGACGTAAAGCGGAGGTTTCCCGCTTCTTCCGCGATGTGTTCGTCACGGACGAGCAGAGCAAACAAGGCAACCGTATACCAAACAAGGTCGGCGGGTCAACGCCCCGTACATCCTTTACGGCTAAACGCACGATCCGCATAGAGACCTCAACCTCAACCAAGCGCTCTTCCCTGCCCTCTTCTGCTGGGCGGACAACGGTGAGCACAACCAGTCAGAGGAGCCAACGTATCGGTTCAGATTCGGGCTCCGCTCCGAGCCCACAGCATCAGGCTGCATCCGCCGGGACAGAGATCGTCGACGTGTGGTTATGCACCAGCGCCAATTGCAAAGGCTGGCAGCGGGTCAACGCAAGAATCCCTGCAGGCACACGGAATCGGGAGAGCAAGGCCTGTCCTCTATGCCAGTCGCCCATGAAACAGGGGCGCAAAGAGGTTCCGGTGCACATTAGGCGTTAAGGAGCTAGTTACTGGAATTACCGCAAACAATGACATCATTCATTCATATGCTTATAAGACGCTATCCAATATACAAAAAGGACTGACCCCTATCGTTCTTCAGCGAACGTATCAGGTCGGTCCTTTTCTCTCCATTGTTTTAATTTCCCGATTTTACATATAAATATGGAAGCGTATACAGAATGCGTTACAATGGACTTAAGAAATCATCTTATCTCATGCTTTGATACATACCGAGGAGGAATGCCGTCATGATTAAAGGAATTGCCCATCTGGCGTTTGACGTAGCCGATATGGAGAAGTCCCTGCATTTTTACTGCGATGTGCTTGGTTTCACCCGTGCTTTTGATATCCCTAACAACCAGGGTGAGCCGTGGATCGAGTACATTAAGGTATGCGAGGGACAATTTATCGAGTTGTTTTACGGCGGGCAAAATAAACCGGAGCATGTAAATCGGCCCGTCGGATTCTCCCATCTCTGCCTTGAGGTGGAAGACATCGAGCACATCGCGGAGCATCTCCGCAATCAGGGCGTGAAGCTGGACGCCGAGCCGGTTCAAGGAAAAGACTTCAACTGGCAGTGCTGGGCCAGGGACCCGGACGGCAACCGGATCGAATTCATGCAGCTGGATCCCAAATCGCCGCAGATGAACTGCTAGGTCCTAACTGGCACAGCTGGCAGCGCGTCTTAACGCGAAAGTATTCCGGCAGCTGACTCCTTATTATCGCAAGGTCATCCCGTAAATCAGGGTTGGCCTTGTTTTTTCTTGTGCAGAATGTAGAGAAAGGCCGTGCCATTAAACATCTTGCCAACATCTGTTAATCCGGCTACAATATAACCACCGAATTATTCAAATTTGAATAATATGTACATAGTTGAATATGGAAAAGGAGTATCCTTAACATGAATGCACAACAAAGCAACATCAAATTGGTCGTGGCCGGTCTGCTGCTCGGCATCTTCATGGCCGCCATCGATAACACGATTGTAGCCACTGCCTTATCGACGATTATCCGCGATCTTCAGGGCTTCGACCAAGTCGTCTGGGTAACCTCGATCTACATGGTTGCCGTTATGGCCGGTACACCGATCTTCGGTAAGTTATCCGATATGTATGGACGGAAGCGGTTCTTTATATTCGGGTTGGTTGTCTTTCTGATCGGTTCCGCTCTTTGCGGGATGGCGAACAACATGACAGAGCTTATTATTTACCGGGCGATTCAAGGAATCGGCGGCGGTGCTCTTATGCCGATTGCGTTTACCATCGTGTTTGACCTGTTCCCGCCGGAGAAGCGCGGTAAAATGACGGGTTTGCTCGGTGCCGTATTCGGCACCTCCAGCATTATGGGACCGCTGCTGGGCGCTTTTATTACCGACAGCATCGGCTGGGAATGGATATTCTATGTCAACGTGCCGATCGGTATCGTATCCTTTATCTTCATCATGACTTCCTACAAGGAGTCCCGTTCCCATGCCAAACAAAAGATTGACTGGACGGGGGCTGCAACGCTTGTTGGCGCGATCATCTGCCTGATGTTCGGTCTGGAACTGGGCGGGCAAACCTATGCATGGGATTCACCGCAAATTCTGGGCTTGTTCGGGGGATTCATTGCTCTGTTTATTGTGTTTCTATTGGCAGAGACCCGGGCAGCCGAACCCATTATTTCGTTTCAAATGTTTCGTAAACGGCTGTTTGCCTCCAGCAATATCGTTGCCTTGTTCTATGGAGCAACCTTCATCGTGGCAACGATCTACATCCCGATCTTTGTTAGCGGAGTGTACGGTGGATCAGCAACCAATTCGGGCCTCATTCTAATGCCGATGATGCTCGGCAGTGTAGTCGGCAGCCAGGGCGGCGGTATGCTGACGACCCGGACTTCGTTTAGAAACATCATGATTCTGTCCGTCTTGTGCTTTATTGCAGGCATTTTCTGCCTGAGCACGATAAGCCCGGATACGCCGCGCTACCTGTTGACGGTTTTCATGATCCTGACCGGCTTTGGCGTCGGATTTTCGTTCTCCACGCTCAGCATGGCCTCCATCCATAACTTTGATGCCAGACAGCGCGGCGCAGCCACATCAACGAACTCCTTCCTTCGCTCCTTCGGCATGACGGTGGGGATTACGATCTTCGGGATTATCCAGCGCAACGGCCTCAACAGCCGACTCGCGGAAGCCGGAGGAAACGCGCCCGCCGGTGCCGAGTTAAATGCAGATGCTGTGCTTTCACCTGAAGTGATGGGCCAGCTCCCGCCGAACGTACGTGAACAGATCACGGCCTCCTTGGCGGATTCCATTTCGAATACGTTCTTGTGGGCGCTTGTGCCTGCGGTGCTGGCTCTCGTGTTCGTGCTGATGATGGGCAACGAACGAGTGACCGTACCTGCCAAGGCCAAGGGAGCCTAATGGCATGTCGATGAAGCTGGCCATCCTGGGCTTGCTGCTGGAAGGAGACCATCATCCGTACGAGATCCGGATCAAAATGAAGGATCGCGGCATGGATCAGTATACGAAGCTGCAGATGGGCTCTCTTTATTACGCGGTAGACCGGCTTGCCGAGGACGGATATATCAAAGCAGTGGAAACCATACAGAGCGATAGCCGCCCGGACAAAACCATCTACCGGATCACGGATGCCGGACGCAAGCTTTTTGAGCAGCTGCTGCTCAAGAAATTCAGGGACATCGAGCCCGTACACCACCCGCTCTATATTGCCCTGCCTTTCTCGCGACACGCGGATCCGGCCGTTCTGGCCCCGATCTTGCAGTCCCGTATCCGGGAGGCAGAGCATCGGGTGAACCAGGCATATCAATTATACGTGGAACACCAGCATATCGTACCCCGCAGCACCCAGCACCTGATGATCGGGATGTACGAACATGCCAAGACCGACCTGAACTGGTTAAAAAGATTGAACGAAGACCTAGTGCAGGGAAACCTCGGCACGATCGGCGAACCGTTGTTTCCGGAGGATGGACCCAAAGAACAGTAACTGTAAGAGGCCTCTCCATCCTGATAATTGACGCAAAAAGAGCGAGCACTTCCCTCATTCCGGGTTGGGCTCGCTCTTTTTATATAAATGCAAAATTTAGAACAGGAATTCATCCGGATTGGAGCCAAAACGTTTGTTTTGGTTCAAGCCGTCAATGGCTGCCATATCTTCCGCCGAAAGCTCGAAATCGAAGATGCCGGCATTTTCGCGGATGCGATGCTCCTTCACCGATTTCGGAATGACGATGACGCCGTTCTGAATATCCCAGCGCAGAATGACTTGCGCCGTGGTTTTTCCGTATTTCTCCGCAATCTGCGCGAGGACCGGTTGATCCAGATTGCCCTGCATCAACGGACTCCACGCCTCCAGGACGATCTGGTTCTCGCGTGCAAATCCCAGCAGCTCCTTCTGGGAGAGCAGCGGATGCAATTCGACTTGGTTCACAACCGGTACAACACCTGTGTCCTCGATGATATGCTGCAAGTGGCGGATCTGGAAGTTGCTGACGCCGATGGAACGAACAAGTCCTTCTTTTTGCAAGTGAATCAATGCCTTCCACGTGTCGAGGTATTTATCTTTTCCCGGCCAGTGCACGAGATACAAATCAACGATATCCAGCCCGAGCTTCTTGCGGCTCGTCTCAAAAGCTTGCAGCGTCTTCTCATACCCCTGGTCATCGTTCCACACTTTGGTGGTGATGAACAGCTCGTCCCGCGAAACTCCGGATTCGCGAATGGCTTGCCCTACGCCCTCTTCATTGCCGTAGATGGCAGCAGTATCAATGCTGCGGTACCCTGCAGCGATTGCTGATTTTACGGACTGAATAACCTCTTCGCCTTCTTTGGTCTTCCATACGCCAAGACCCAGCCACGGCATTTTTACGCCATCATTCAAAGTAGGTCCATCGGTAAAAGTTTGATTGGCCATTCTGAAATCCCTCCTATTATGTAATGCAGCGGTTGTAAAGCCGCTTTCTCCAGTATATCAAAACCCCAGTATCCCGCTCAACGTTACACCACTTGCCAGGGCTGCCTTCATTTTTTTAACTACATTTAACCGGGGTTTAAACTTCGTCCGTTACAATGGTTATATCTGATACAACATTAGCAGCTTAAACAGGAGGATTCACAAACCTATGGAAACCGTTACGCTCATCGGTGCGATCACCGCACTCGCGCTCATACTCATTCTATACATCGGTAATTTAATCAATAACGGACTCACCGCCGCCTTCAACTTGAACATCCGTGCCAAAAAGTACGCTGTGGTGCTGTTAATCATTTACGCGGTGTCCATCAGCGGCTTTGTCCTGCTCACCCAGAGGTGATCCGTCTCATATAGAAAAAGGGCCGTCCCTCTCGGAGGTATGTCACCTCCGGGTTCAGCCCTTCATTCCTATCACTCTTATGCAAAAGACTGCGCAGCGAGACTAGAACTTGCGGCTAAAAATACCGAAACTCAGCAGTCCGCATGACGCCAAGAACAGATACGGCCCCGCCGCTGCCCCTCTTATCGTCTCTCCAAAAAAATCTACGGTCTTGGATGACACGTACATCATTGTCAAAAAAATAGCGACCAGCGCAAAGGCGTATGCTATGATCTTGTTCATCTTCTTCTCGCGAACCACTTTCAAAAGTGGATAGATGAAACATACGATGAAAAACACGCCGCCCTGCAAGAAACCATTCTCTGCAGCCACGCCGATATCCAGCCATTTAAAAAAGAAAGAAGCTATCGCTAAACAGGTGGCTATAAAAATCAACTTGCTCCCCAGATCCCACTGCTTGAACCGAAATTTCATCCACGTACACTCCCCTAGTGTCAATCGCCCGGATGCCGTAACACCCTTTAGGCAAACTTAGGGTTCATTATACCGGATTATTGCGGCGTAGGGTAGATCAACTACAGGTCTGCGGCACTATTGAGCCATACCGTTTTGTTCGCTGCCGGTTGACGTTTCCCCTGCTTAGGTTCCATATCCGGATATCCGATGTACAGGAAACCCAGCATTTTATCTTCAGGCTTCAATCCGAACGCTTGGTTCATCAGCGTATGGAAACACGGCTCGCCTGTTCTCCACACGGCACCCAGACCAAGCTCATGAATTTGCAGAAGCATATTTTGAATGGCGGCAAATACCGCTCCGTACTCTTCAAGTTCAATCACCTTGGGGTCCGTGGACGGTTCGACCGCCACACCGATGACAACCGGAGCCCGGTATGCCTTCGTACGTCCCGACTCGCGTGCTGCATTTACAGCCTCTTCACTCGTATCATCGCCGCCTGCCGCCTGAATGTCACCAAGCGCGTTGCCGAGCACATCACGGCCCTCACCTTGCATAACAAAAAATTTCCACGGCTCCGTGAGCTTGTGATTCGGCGCCCAGGTACCTGCTTCTACGATTTGTTCAATCCATTCCTGCGGTACGGCATCAGGCTTGACCTTGCCAAGGCTGCGGCGCGTTCGGATCGCTTCACTTACGTTCATATCTGATTTCCTCCTGAGCTATATATAGTTGGTTTTATTTTACATACTCCTAATTGAGAGTCTATCTCAATTATAACAAAAAGCGCACCGTATCGCTCCTAAATTGACCAGTTGAAAATTAATTCGCTGTTTTCAGTTCAACAACCTCCGTATTACACCCTATAATTATTGTAATTCCCCCTCTATTTTACTAGCATTGGGTACGAAACGTCCGCATCTCCCCTCTCATTTTTCTTCTAGATTTCCATGCCATTATCTGGGATAATGATGTTTAACTCATACAAGAAGATTAGGAGGATGATTCATGACTGATAAGCGACTCATAACGCCAGAGGATTTGTACCGGATGCACTGGGTGAATGACCCTGTCGTATCTCCAGCTAGCGGAGCCATAGCTTATGTACATAAATCCGTCAGCGAAAAGTTCGACGGTTACCGTTCCCATATCCGATTGCTTCCTGCAGAAGGAGACCAGGATGTTCCCTTCACGTCGGGCGAAGCGGATGCCGCACCCGCTTGGTCCCCGGACGGGTCGGAGCTTGCTTTCTTGCGCAAAAAGGGCGATAAACCACAGATATGGATCATGCCTGCCAACGGAGGGGAAGCAAGACCGGTTACCGACTTGAAGCACGGAGTCAGCGCCTTTAAATGGTCACCGGACTGCACACGCCTGCTTGTTAAAGGCGAGGCAGACGCGGGGAAGACTACTGAAGGCGAGGAGCTAGACAAAGACGGTAAAAACAAGCTGCCCGAGGAAAAAATCATTAATCGCATTAAATATAAAGCCGATGGGCCCGGATTGTGGAATGAACGTCGACATCATCTATACCTCGTGAATCCGGCAACGGAAGAATGCACACAAATTACAGAAGGAGATTTTGATATACAAGCCTTCACCTGGTCACCGGACGGCACCCGCATCGCATACAGCAGCAGCCTTGCCACGGAGCAATTCCCGGATCCGGATCTTCGTTTGACGGACGATGTGTTTGTCATGGACCTCGCCAGCGGATCCGTAACCGAATTGACGGATGGAACTCTCTCGATCGGCTCCATTGCGTTCACCCCGGACGGGCAGTATATGCTCGTGCTTGCCAGCGATCTTAGCTGCGGTTTTGCCACGCTGACCAAAATCCACTTGATCCCGCTCTCCGGCGGAGAATCCCGCGTGCTCTTCACGGACATGGATATTCAGCTGGGGCACGCCGCGGTTAGCGACATGAGGGCCGGAGCCGGAACGCCTCCGCTGTTCAGTAGGGACGGCCAATCCGTGTACATCCAGCTCAGCCAGGATGGCGGCGTCCATATTGGACGATTTGCCCTGGACGGTTCATCCTATGAGCTGGTGGTATCGGGTGAACGCGAAGTGTACCAATTCGCTCTGACACCGGAGGAGAACGTAGTGTTTGCTGCGGCTGACCCGCTGCAGCCCGGTGATCTGTTCAGCTTCTCTATCGCTAAGAACGAGGAGAAACGTCTGACGAACTGCAACGAGGAGCTGTGGAGCGAGCTTACGTTAAGCACGCCGGAGTCCTTTACGTTCCGGACGTCGGACGGCTGGCCGATTCAAGGGTGGATCATGAAGCCTGCCGGCTTCACGGAAGGCGCCAAAGTTCCGGCCGTGCTTGAAATTCACGGCGGTCCGCAAGCCATGTACGGGCATACGTTCATGCACGAGTTCCAGCTGCTGGCTGCAGCCGGTTATGCGGTATTCTACACCAACCCTCGGGGTGGCCACGGATACGGTCAAGTACACGTTAATACCGTTAGGGGAGATTACGGTGGACGGGATTACCAGGATCTGATGGAAGCTGTCGATTATGTTCTGGATACCTATACCTATGTCGATGCCTCCCGACTTGGCGTAACCGGCGGCAGCTACGGCGGCTTCATGACCAACTGGATCGTCGGTCATACCGACCGGTTCCAGGCAGCGGTAACCCAGCGCTCGATATCGAACTGGATCTCCTTCTACGGCGTCAGCGATATCGGCTACACCTTTACGCAGGATCAGATCTGGGGCAATCCATGGGACGATCTGGAGAAGCTGTGGAAACATTCCCCGCTCGCTTACGTGAAGGACATCCATACGCCGCTTCTCATCCTTCACGGAGAACAGGATCTCCGCTGCCCGATCGAACAGGGAGAACAGCTGTTTATTGCCTTGAAGCGACTTGGCCGGGAAGCTCAGTTCATCCGTTTCCCTGGTGCCGATCACAACTTGTCCCGAAGCGGCCACCCGCATCTGCGGGTGAAACGCTTAAGTCATATTATCCGCTGGTTTGTGGAGCATATCGAAAAATAAACGAAATTAAAAAACCATCCCCGTGTGAACTTGCTCTATGAGCAGCTTATATGGGGATGGTTCTTTGATTAGACGAAATATACACCGTCAAAAAAAGACCGCCAGGCAACCCTGGCGGCAATATAATTGGTGGAAGGAATTACATGGTTCAGTAGGAATAATGAGCAGCTAAAAAAATGACTGAGTCTGAGATTACACTTCAGGTGTTCCGTAGGTTGCGAACCAACCCTTAATGGTATTGAAATCATCCGTAAAGGACAGGGAGAGCAGCAGCAGTACGCGGGCTTGTTGAGGACTCAGATTGTCGCCTGAAATGATGCCTTCACCTCCGCCGTATACGCTGCCGGAGCCTGTACGGGTCGTTGTTACGAAAACCACCCCCTTCTCGATGGCTTCCTTGCGGGCCGCGCTCATCTCTCTCGAGATGCCGCCTGCGCCGGTGCCGGAAGTGACGATGCCTTTAGCTCCGTCTGCCACAAAGCCTTTAATGGCACCACCGCCGGCTTCCTGATAAGAGATTGCAATTTCAACCTTCGCCAGGTCCTCTTTTGCGATTCTGCTCAGATCAAATACCGGTTTGCCTTCACCTTCCGCCTTCATCGCACGGAGGGGGGCACGGTATATCCGAATATTCTCATCATCGATATATCCGACCGCTCCCAGCATAGGCGTCTCAAACGTGTCGGTACGGTAGTCATTCGTCTTGGTTACGCCGCGCGCCAGATGAATCGTATCATTCAGCATTAGCACCGTGCCGAAGGATTCCGTGCGGCCGCTTCCAGCCAGTTTGATGGCATTGTACAGATTCGCCTGCGCATCGGAACCGATCACCGTCCAAGGCCGCATGGAGCCGGTAATGACTACAGGCTTGTCGCTTTGTACCGTCAGATCAAGGAAGTACGCAATCTCTTCCATCGTATCCGTCCCCGTCGTTACAACGACACTGTCATAGACCTTAAGCGCATGGTCCACCGTCCGGGACAAATCATACAGATCCGCCATTGTATACGCGCTTGATCCCGAATTGCCGAACTGGAGCGTGCTGATATCCGCAATCTTGTCCGTATTGGGAAGCTCACCGACCATGTCCTCAATCTTCAACGTACCCGCCCGGTAGGATTGAAAGCTGGTGGCATCCGTCGATTGCCCTGCCAAAGTGCCGCCGGTAGCAATGACCAACACGTTCGGCCTCGTCGATTGTTTGGAAGCTTCCGATAGCGGAGGTACCGTCGTATTCCTTCCCGGCGTTGCAGGAGCCTGTACAGGCGTAGCCGTAATAACCGTTCCTTTCACTTCCGTCACCGTTGCAGCATGTGCCGCATAGGTTCCAACAGGTGATACAGAAATAACAAAAGCGGTGAATGCAGCGGTACTCCAGACCGCTAAAGGACGTTTTGACTTTGGTTTCATTATGGCACTCTCCCTTTATGTTATATAAAATAACATATAAATATGTATTTGTTAGATTTATTCTATTTAATGTTATTTAATATAACAAATCTGATATATTATAGGAAAAGCGTTTACAATTGAAGAAATACAGAAATATAACTGTATTATCAGCTTATTTTAGTGAATTGAAAATAATATAATCCAGTAATAGGGAAGTGTTATTATATATAATAGACTTCAAATATGTTATATAACATTACATGATACTATTATACTTAGCGTTTCTAACCCAATCTTTAAATCTTTGAACATAAAAAAAGGGATAGCCCCCATCATGCGATTGGGCTATCCCTGTATATGGCTGTTATTTATCGATATAAGCTCATGACGGTATCATCATGCGGGATTTGCCATAGTGATTACCACCACATTAATCGTTCGAGTTGTGACCTCTACCGAGCGTTCACGTTAAAAGCAATCAATAAACTGAAAATCCTATTCGATGTCAGACTCAGCATGGGTATTCGTCGTAATGTGGAATTCCTTCATCATGTTATGGAAGCGTGCGCCGAAGCCCTCGGAGGCCTCCAGGAAATACTGCTGCTTCACAACAAAGCTGCCGCCCTGCCCGTTATCGAACACATAATATCGTATCACCGGGTCATCCCACTCTTTACCGCCGGTTCCACCAACGGCACGCACTTCCCAGCCTTGAATCGGTTCATCCACGGGATTCGATTCAACCTTCGGATATTCTTGCAGCTCCGTCTGGATCCGCTCCGCTGCCGTCTTGGCATCGATGCCCTCCTGCGAAATTTCCATGAACACTTCCGGATAGCGGTCATCCGTCGGCTTCTCCTTCAATTCAATGCGGTCCACGCCCGATTCATGAATCATTTTAAACCGGCTCTCATCAATATAAATCACGTAATCGGCACCCTCATGCAGCTGATCCACGCTGGTTTCCGGCGTTCCTTCAAGCTCCTGCTCGACCGTTTTCTGGGGAGCAAACCATTCCTTCACCTGATCAAGGAACGCCTGAACCGGCGCCGTCTGAAAGCTGACGGTCAGCACGATGGCTGCCGCAGCGGCGGTTGCCGCAATCCATCCGACAGTTCTTCGTCCCGAACGGCGGCGCCCTTTCGATTCCCGCGGCGCGAAGGAAGTCTCCGATTCCGCAGACCGCCGGGCTTGCTCGCTATGAATCCGCTCCTTAATCGCCAACCAAATCTCGTCTTTATGTCGCATCGCGTCATCCGTACCCTTTTTCAGACCGTCCGTTATCTCTTGATCCAATGGATCACGTCCCATGCTGATCCCCTCCCCTATTCTGCAGCATCCATTCCTTCAACTTCTTTCGGGCTTTGAACAATCTGGACTTCACCGTGTTGATGTTGAGCTCCATCATGTCCGCGATATCCTTCTCGGCAACATCGTTCAAATATTTCAAGATAACGGGAATCCGGTGCTGGTCATCCAGCCGCTGCACCATCTCATATACCTCGCCATGCCGGTCAAAATCGTAGGTGTCGGTTTCCGAGGGAAGATCCCTCTCCTCCGATATCTCGGAAGGCACCACTCTCGCATGTTTCTTCAAATACCGATTGCATTCGTTATAGAGAATCCGGTTGAACCACGGGTCAAAGGGTTTGCTTCCATCATAGGCACCGAGGTTACGGTATACCCGGATGAACGTTTCCTGGACCACGTCGGCAGCGCTTGCCGGACTTCCGGTTACTGCGGTAGCCGTTCGAATCGCCCGATCCGCGTA
The DNA here is from genome assembly GCF_015326965.1 of Paenibacillus sp. JZ16. Taxonomy (NCBI): domain Bacteria; kingdom Bacillati; phylum Bacillota; class Bacilli; order Caryophanales; family Paenibacillaceae; genus Paenibacillus; species Paenibacillus sp. JZ16. The sequence goes on along the minus strand of NZ_CP017659.1, from coordinate 5,058,008 downwards.
TAACCGGTAAAGTTCTTCAAACAATTCGTCACTGTATTCCGTCTTTAGTCGTTGTATAAGGTCGTGTACCAAACCGCGCTTTCCTCCTTTCACTTGGCCAATCACTTACAATACCCCGTCATGCGGTTAAAAAGTTTTCGAATGCATTATTTTATAGTATGGCAAAAAAAGGATACCCCGATGCCGCACGGCCGAAGTATCCTTTTTCATTTCATAACCCATCATTACGCTTGCGCTGGCATCGGCTCCATTGACGTCCCCTGATGATTCACCGGCTCGACTCGCTCTGCCTTCCGCAGGTGTTTTTGCCCGCGCCAGCGGAAGAAGGACAGCACACCCCGCAAATACTCGTCGGCAATCATGCAGGAGTATATGCCGATAAGCCCCCACCCCATGTGAATGCCGAGTACATAAGAGAGCACGGTGGCGACCAGCCACATCGAGCCCAGGGAAATGTACATCGTAAACCTCGTGTCTCCGACGGCATTAAGCGAGTTCCCGAGCGCCATGTTGAGCATTTTGCCAGGCTGGAGAATCAGGTTCATGCCCAGGAGCGAGGCCCCGATCGCAATGATTGTCTTATCGTCCGTAAACAGCCCCAGCAGCTGCTTCCCAAACACATACAGTAGGAAGGCATTGACGACAACGTAAACAGCCCCGATGCCCAGCGCGCGGTACGCGCTCCGATAAGCCTCCTTGATCCGGCCCGCGCCGAACAGATGCGCGATCTGAATCTGGGCAGCCATCGCGATTGATGAGCCCAGCAGGAAGCAGAAGGATTCCAGTGTATTCATATACGTACGCGCAGCCAGCTCAGCAGCGCCCAGCGTTGCAATGAAGGAATAGATGATCAGCTGCGTGAACACCCAGCAGGACATATTGATGCCGAGCGGCCATCCGATCTTCAGAATTTCACCGAACAGCGGACGGTTGAACACGCGGAATTCCTTCCACTTGATCCGGTATTCAAATGAACGAAGGAATATATACAGCAGTAAGAGCACAGCGAGCAGCCGGCTTACCACCGTCGAGATCGCGACGCCGGTAAGCCCCCACTGCGGGAACCCGAAAGCGCCGAAAATAAACCCATAGTTCATAATAACGTGAATGATATTCATTCCGATCGCTACATACATCGGCGCACGCGTATTACCGGTATTCCGGATGACGGTGCTCATCGTAGCCATCATGGCAATCAGCACCATCCCGCCGCCGACAATGGAGATATACGTTCCGGCTAGCGGAAGCAGATGCTCCGGCAGCTGGAGGATCGAAGCGATAGCCTCCGGCATCGCAAACAATATCACGCTGCACACCAATCCGATGATTGTCGTGGCACTCACCGCCATGATGCCGATCGTTCGAGCGTCTCCCGTTCGATGCGAACCGATCTTCTGGGCAATGAGAATGCCGGCACCGCTGGCAACCGTCATGAACAGGGTCGTCATCGCCTGAAACAGCTGATTGGAGAAGCCAACCACAGCCACCGCATCGTCGGAAATCCGACTGACCATCAATGTATCCACCGCTCCCAGCAAAAACTGCAGGAACAGCTCGATAAATATGGGCCAAGCGAGAACCCATAATGTAAATTTGCTTGTGTTTTTATCCAACATTCCAACCTCCACCCATGATGTAAGGGTTAAACACAATTCATGATGAAACGGTCTTTAACCTTCTCAAATTATAGATGGTATACTGGAGTTATAATATCATTTTCCGAACGAAAACTATCAAAATTCAAACCTCGCGAATCACGAAAGGGCTTTCTTATGACGATCCTGAATTTTACCGTTCCGCCGCTGCCGGAATACATCAATAGCGGGCTTACCCGCGCTCCTGTTCACAGCGGACATCCCAACCGCAAAAACATTGGCATCTTTGATCTGCTCGTGGTCATGAAGGGGCAGCTCCATGTCACGGAGAATGGCATTCCTTATGAAATCAAACCCGGCATGTTCCTCATCCTGCGTCCCGATACGCATCATTTCGGCACGAAGGGATGCACGGAGGAGACCGATTATTACTGGCTTCATTTCCAAACCTCCGGGAATTGGCATGCGGATGAGGCCTGCCAAGCGCCTAGACGAGAAGAGGCTCCGGAGTTAAAGGCGATGACGCCAAACTATTTTTCCGTCAACATCCCCCAATTCGGCACCCTGCCTCAACCGGAAAAGGCTCTGGAGCTTCTGGCTACCATGTCTTCGCTGGTTCAGTACGGTCACCAGGCTAAATTTCTGTGGCGGCAGCAGGTGGTGTTCCAAGAGCTCATCGAGCAGCTGGCCGCCGCATTGGATACACCGGTGTCCTCTCCTTCCTCCGCTTGCGCCGAGCGGGCCGCAGCCTATCTGCGGAAGCATTATCGGGAAGAGTTCAAGGTGCAGGAGCTGGGCGACCGCATCAACTTCCACCCTGTCTATATTGCACGCTGCATGCAGAAGGAATTCGGCTGTTCACCCGTTGAATATTTGCAGCGCTATCGGATCGAACAAGCCAAGATGCTCCTGATGCAGACGGACTTCAGCATCAGCCGGGTTGCGGAGGAGGTCGGTTTCAATCATGCGGCCTACTTCACCTCCTGCTTTACGAAGCAGGAAGGGATCTCGCCGCGCAAATATAGGCAGCGGTTCTTCATGAATTAATTCTTTTTTACGCAAAATCCAAGAAAGTCGCTTGCAACCTGGGCGGGAAGCCTTTATAATGAGAATTAACCACATGATAATGATTATCATTACCGGACAAGTGAGAATGTGTTGAGAATGTATTTATACTCAGGTTTACACGCTTTTCGCTTGAAGAGTTTATATATAAAGGAGAGCCGATTGACTTATGAAAACGACTTCCCGCCGCTGTTCTCTGCAAATGGATGATTATCTGGACCTGTTGAACCTCGCGATCCAACTTGGAGACGTGAAATGGCAGAAAGAAATCACCCGCAAAATGGAAATGACGCTGTCCACATTAGAGACCGCAGCTCAATAAATAATATTATAGGGATTACATAATCCTGCATATAAGAAGACACCCGATCGCGAATTCCAGGCATGTCCCTGGAAAGCCGACCCGGTGTCTTTTTTTCGGTGAGCAAAATAAACGACCCAGTCAATAGGACTGGATCGTACCGAATCTTTAGCTGCCTCGAATTTGGCGCCACATATCGGTGCTATCCATATCACTCCGATTCCAGAAATTCTCGATATACCTCCCCATTCGTCCATTCAAATGCCATAAGCTGACAAACGATTCGTTGTATGATAATATGTGACTATACTGTCACGTTTTTAACACATTACCATTTAGTCACATGTAAATAGCCATTTGGATTTTCTTAGCATGTTGTTAAGAAGGAGATGCAACGATTGGAAAATGAAATTTTTAAAGCACTGGCGGATCCCAGCCGACGCACACTCTTGGATCTGCTGTATAAAACAGATGGGCAAAGTTTAAGCGAACTTTGTGTTCCCCTGGAGATGACCCGATTCGGTGTCATGAAACATCTTCATATACTGGAGGAAGCCGGCCTTATCACAACGAGAAAGGTTGGCAGGGAGAAGCTGCATTATCTGAACTCCGTACCGATCCGACAAATATACGACCGGTGGGTCAGCAAATACGCTGAGCCTTGGGCCATGGAATTGTCATCCCTTAAAAATGAATTGGAGCGTGAACCGAATATGGAACAAAAACCTCGACATGTAAACCAAATTGCCATTAAAGCAGCGCCCGAGCAAGTATGGCACGCCATTACCGATCCGGCCAAGACATCAAAGTTCTGGTACAACTGCTCTATCCAATCCAACTGGGAAATTGGCTCTCCTTTCGAACTTAAGAACCCCCAAGGCAAGGTTCAAGCAGAAGGAACCATTCTAAGCATAAACCCTCCGCATAAGCTGGTTCTGAGTTGGAGGATGTTAATAAACGAAGATACGGCCGGCGAGAGTCTCTCACGTATTACGTGGGAAATTGATCCCCATGCGGAGCTTAGAGGTGTAACCCTTGTAACGGTTATCCATGATGAGTTTGATCAGGCCGAACATACGGCGAACACACTCAAGTTAGGCTTGCCGATCGTACTATCGGGATTGAAAACCTTACTAGAAACGGGTTCAACGCTTACTAGTTAATAATAGCGTAAACCGGTAAAACGGGATCGGATATAAAATCCCCCGTTTATATAAGAGGGGAGTACCCTGCTGCTTGACGGCCAAGGTTCTCCCCTCTTATATGACAATAGGATTCAGTTGTCTCCTCCTCACCGCGTTTGCATTACCTACTCCTGCTGCAGTCCCGGACCTGTTTGTACCTTGATCCGGTATTCATGCGGCGAGATCCCTTCCAGCTCCTTAAAGACACGAGAGAATTGCTTGGTGTTCTCAAAACCGACCGCTTTACCAATGTCCGCAAGCTTCATGGTGCCGTCTTGAAGCAGGTCTTTGGCCTTCGTAATCCGCAGCTTCTTAAGATATACCACAAAGTTCTCCCCCGTATGGGCCTTAAACGCTTCACTGAAATAAGAATAATTCAAAGACACATAATTGCTGACCATCGCCATGTTCAGCGGCCTGTGGTAATTCTCCTCCATGTAACTTACCGCTGCCTTGATCTCGGAATGCTCGCTGTGGGCGGAACGAATCCCTTTAACATATTCATTCACGTGCAGCAGCAGATGCTCCAAATTTCTGAAATAGGTGTGAAAATGACGGTAATTGTCCATTGTCCCCACCTTTCGGTATAACTTCAACACTTCCACCATGGATTCCCCGTACACGCGGAACACCTCATCCAGCACCTGCTCATTGATCCGCTTGCTGACATGTTCCAAATAATCGATGGCCACATGCGGCATATCCTCGATATGAAAAATATCCAGCAGCAGCGCCTTGATCTCCCGCTCCCGCTCCGTGCCGAGCATGTTGCCCAGCTTCCGGATGCTCTCTTCCGGCACCGGATATGTGCGCAGCTCCCCCTGAATATCATCATGGCTCATCAGCTTGACGTTGGGATGGATGAACGTATAACTCAGGGCGGTCAGCGCCTGAATATAACCCATCCGGATGTCTTCGATCCGGATGCCTTCCCGGCTGATGCCCACGAAGAGCCCGTCCATCTCCCGCTCGGCAAACTGCCGTGCCAGCTCTTCGAATTGTCCGTCCGGACTGCCAATGAGCACGACTCTCCCCTTGCTGTCCAGAAAGCAAGCGTTGATCCGCCCTTCCACTGAAGCCCTCATGTTATCAATCAATTGCTTCAGCTCATCCTTGTTCATGGCATTACCGTCTTCGTATTTGTATTTCATCACCGCTACCCGAAATGGCTTCACAAACGAATCAAATCCGATTTCGTTCGCGGCAGCTTCCATATCCAGCCCCAGTCCTTGCGGCAGCTCCAGCAGCTCCTTCAGCCGATGGGTCTGCAGCTGCTGAAGATATACCTCGCTGGCGGCCACCCGGTTGTGCACTTCCGCTTGCCGGATCAAAACTTCTTCTGTCTTTCGAAGGGCGGCGAACAGTTCATCCCGTCGAATCGGCTTAAGCAGATACTCCTTTACCTGATAGCGGATCGCCGCCTTGGCATATTCAAAATCGTCATATCCGCTCAGGATCAGAACGACGGGTTTAACCCCCAATGTTCCTTCCAGTTCAGCAAGGGCCTCAATCAGGCGTATCCCGTCCATGACCGGCATCCGGATGTCTGTAATGACGATATCGGCCGGCTCTTCGCGAAAAGAGTCCAGCGCTTCCTGCCCTTGGGCAGCCAGGCGGATCTCGTACTGATCCGGGAACTCCCGTTCAATCATCGTTTTCAGTCCATACCGGATATTCTTCTCATCATCCACGATCATCAGACTTCTCATGTCCACTGCCTCCTCCTGTTAACAGAACCTTAGGGAATGTCATGGTCACCTGCGTGAACTTCCCCTCTTCGCTCTTCACTTCGATTCCATATTCATTCCCGTAGAACAACCGGATTCGCTGGTGCACATTCCGAAGTCCGATTCCTCCAGCCTGCACTCCACCGTGCCCGTAATCTACGGAAGGGAGTTCCTCATTGTCCGCCGTTCGAAGAATCTCGCCCAGCCTGCCCAGTCGATAAGGCTCCATCCCGATGCCATTATCCGTAACGTTAATCGTGATCCGATCCTCTTCCCATGCAATGGCATCGATCTTGATTCGCTTTTCCTGATCCGGGAACTCGGGCCAGGCATGCTTAACGGCGTTTTCCACGATGGGCTGCAGCGACATTTTTAATACCTCGAGCTCCATGAATTCGGACGGGATATTGAGTTCAAGCCGGATTGGCTCGTCAAACCGGATATTCATGACATCAATGTAATTGCGGATATGGCGAATTTCATCCTTCAATTTAACGTACTCCCCCGACCACTTGAAGTTGTAGCGCATCATCCCGCCAAGTGAGGTCAACGCATCCGAAATCGTCCGCTGCCCCTCGATTTCGGCCAGCATCTTAATATTTTCAAGCGTATTGTATAGGAAATGAGAGTCAATCTGGCTGTGCAGCGTTCGCAGCTCCGCCTCCTTGGTCACCGCTTGCTTGCGTACGCCCTGGGCAATCAGTTCATTGATGGTGCGGATCAATTTGTTAAAATGATGCGCCAGTTCACCAACCTCGCCGCCCCCCTGAATCGTAATGGCTGCAGTAACTTCTCCCTTGCGGACTCTCTTCATCGTCTCCGTTAAACGGCGCAGGCTCTTCAGAATAATGGAATTTAGGTAATACGTAATGATCGACAGCAGAAAAATCAATACAATATTCGCCGCTATAATCTGCCCCTGGGCCTTGGATACGTTATTCAGCGCCCCTTCCAGGGAAACGACATTCAGCACATGGGCATGAAGCCGCTCCATCGGCGTCGCGATCAGCAAGAACGAGGATCCGTCCAGGCTAAACCTGGCATGTATGGTCTTCTCGGAGTCGCCCGCCTCCTGTTTCAGCTTAGCGAACTGAAGCTCCACCTCGCCGCGGAGTCCCTCGTGACTGTTCATGAACGATTGGCTTCGGTCCATGAACATCTGCCCTTCATGATCGACGATGACCATCTGCGAGCTGTTATCCACGATACCGGCAAAGGTCTTCGGAGCAAAGTACTTGAGCAGCATATCCACTTGAATCACGCTGCTATAATCCCCGCTATGGACTTGGCGAATCAGGGACACCTTCGGCAGCTCCTCGGACACGTCGGCAGCGTAGCGCTGCAGAATATCGGGATCGCGGTGGTTGAATATCCACATCTCTCCGCCGTCCAACTCCTTGACTTCGGGGAACCACGGCTCGCTTGCGATCCGTTTCTCCTGAAAAATGATCGGCCACATTTCCGTCACGTTTGCGTTGTTTGTGTATAACCGAAGGTGGGTAATATTCGGATTGTTGGTTTGGATCCGCTGGATGTCCTTGAAGGGCCCCCGAGCCAAATCGATCAGCCACGCCACCTCGGGTTCTTCATTGATCCGAAGATAATCCTTGATGCCGTCATCCGAAATCGCCAGCTGTGCGGCCATTTCAATCGCTTCAATCTGGTTCAGCATGTTCATCTTCTCAATTTCCAGCAGGAACGAGTTCTGGTTGAGCGCATCGCTGATGTAGGTATCCCGAATCTGCTTAAAAAAATAATTAGACACGATAATGCTCGGAACCAGCAAAATCAAGATATAGGCAGCAACCAAACGACTCTGCATCGACCTGCGGCCAAACCAATAAGCAAACGATTGAATAAGCGATCTGATTCGTGTCATCATGACTGTCACATCCCGTTTTCTATGAATGACCGCAGCCGAGCCCAGTATGAAAAGGCGCCATCAGCCGATCGGATACCCTCCTATATTAGCTCGTGATGCGACAAAAGGCACCCTATTTCGACAATATCGATAATAGGGTACCTTAAGTCCTTATTCTGTTCATCCGCCTGAGCGGATCATCCTTACTTCAGGAATTCCTCAAGCTTCTTGACGTTCTCTTCGTATTCTTTCTGTCTGAATTCCTGAACTTTCGCGAAACCGAGGGATTCACGCTTCGCTTGGTAATCGTTCCAAATTTGATCGAACTCGGCATCCGTTTTAGCAAAGATCAGCTTCGGCAGGATTTTACCCCACTCGTTCATTACCTTGTCGTTAATGATGCCTTCCTCGGAGCTTGCATCCGGATCCAACTGATCGAATTGCGAGAAGCTCTGGGTCTTGCCGCGGGTCCAGTCTTCCATTTGCTTGAACGGCTCGACGGCAGCAGGCATCCAAGGCTGCGTAACGTTATTATCCATCATCATCCAGAAGGTGTGGGATGCTCCATACTTTTTGTCGAATGCGCCGCGGTCGCTGTTCAGCAGCTCCGCTACCTCAGGCAGGAATTGGTCTTTGCCGTCAATCGTATCCCATGTCACGCCTTTTTCGCCCAAGTAAGTATCACGCTGGCCTTCTTCGGAGATCAGGTAATCCAGGAAGCGAATGGCGCGCGCTTTGTCTTTTACGTTTTTGGAGATGAGGGTTACCGTCCAGCCGGAGATCGAAGGACCCGACAAGGTCGGCTGATCCAGGTTGGAGTTAGCCGGTCCGTCCACTGCAATGTAGACCGAGTTCGGATCGTTTGCATACAATGCGTTCTGCTGGTTCGCCATATCGCTGCGTTGGTACAGCATCGCGAAATAGCGGCCCTGTGCGATTTTTTCTTCCATTTGCGGACGTTTATCCACGAAAATATCCTTGGACATCAAACCTTTTTCATTCGCCATACGGAACGTCTTCAACCATCTTACATATTCCGGATCGGTGCTGCGGTCGTACAGCTTTCCGTCTTTATCCTGCGGAATGGCAAGGAAGTTCTGCAGGTAGCCCTCGAGGGAGCTGTTTCCTTTTTCATGGAAATCATGCAATCCGAACGGAATGAGCGGCTGTCCGTTCACGTCCGGGAACATTTTCTTGGCATCCTCAAGCGCTTTCAGGAAACCTTCCGGTGTGCGCATATCCGGGCTTCCGAGCGCCTCATACATGTCTTTGCGGACCAAGAACGTTTGGTTGGAGGTAATGTTATCGCCAAACTTCTCATAGTCCTTCGGTGAAGAGGAGGCATTCGGATAACCGTAAATATTGCCGTCATCCTTGGTGTACCACGACACCTTCGCAGGGTCGGTTACTTTATAGAAATACGGATCGTATTGGTCTGCCAATTCGTTCAGCGGCAGAACGAGGTCGCCTTCAATCATTTTTTTGACAGCGTCTTCATACCATCCCAGCGTAATAAAATCAGGCAGTGTGCCGGAAGCAATCATCGTATTCATCTTCTCGACTTCGTTCCCTGCCGGTACGATGAAGTTGACGTTAACCCCCGTCTTCTTCGTTACGTATTGCGACGTAATATCCTCGCCCCATTTGTTCGGGAACCAGGCGAAGTTGATGTACCAATCAAACGTAATCGGGGAGGTATCGACTGCCCATCCCGGCTGATCCTGAGTCAATTTCACTTCTTCTGCCGGTTTGTCTTCCTCTTTTTCTTTTTCCGACGCGCCGCTATTATCACCGCCGGACGAGCATGCTGTTGTAAAGGCCATGACCAGTGCGAACATCAACAACAGAAGGCTCTTTGGCTTAAGCATCTTGCTCATGTGTTTACCCCTTTTCTTATTTAAAAATATGATTATATAGAACTCCCGCCGGATTAGGCAAGAGAAGCTACCGGTAAGATTTCCCCTCCCCGGGTCTCTCCGGGAGATGGGAAGGAAACATCAACGAACATTTTGTGATTCAACCTTTAATGGAGCCGATCATCATCCCTTTGACGAAGTATCGCTGCAGGAACGGATAGACGAATACGATCGGCGCCGTCGTTACGACCATGGTCGCCATTTTGATCGATTGGGAGGTGACCGTCTTGGCAACCCCGCCCGGCACCTGAGCCATCATCTGATTCGAGCTGGATTGAGCGACGACTTTATACAGATACGTCTGGATCGGCTGGAGGTCCGTGTTGTTGATGTAGATGACACCAGTGAAATAATCGTTCCATTGGAATACCCCGTGAAACAATGCGATTGTTGCGATGACCGGCATGGATACAGGCAGCACAACCCGGAGGAAGATGGACCAGTCATTAGCCCCGTCAATTTTTGCCGCCTCCTCCAGACCGTCGGGAATTTCCCGGAAGAAGGTCATGAAGATGATAAGATCAAAGAAACTGAACATAAACGGAATAATGTACACCAGGAAGCTGTCGAGCATATTCAAATCCTTGATCAACAGATAGGTCGGAATCAGTCCGCCGCCGAAAAACATCGTCACCGTTCCGAGCAAAATATAGAATTTGCCGCCGATCAGTCCCTTCCGCGAGAATGCATAGGCGACCATCGCGGTGAAGAGGACGTGGATGAACACGCCGATCACGGTTTTGGCTACGGTGATGCCCATCGCCGTCATGATGCCGGAGCTCTGGAACACCGCGCTGAAATTCTCGAGGCTGAACATCCGCGGCCACCAGTAGATTCCTCCGCGCATGGCGTCCTGCCCGTCATTGAAGGCATTCACCAGCACGTACCAGATCGGGTAGATCGTCAGAAAGCATACGATCAGCATGCCGAAATTGTTGAATATATCGAAGAAGGCTTCGCCTTTGGTTCTGCGTTTAAACATGGATTATTCGTCTCCCTTCTTGCTGGTCTCGCTAGAATAGTGATGTGTCGTTCAGTTTTTTGGTCACCTTGTTCGCGATCAACAGCAGGATAATCGCAATGACGGACTTGAACAATGCAACGGCTTGCGCGTAGGAGTATCGTCCGTTCTGCATCCCGGTGTGGTACACGAAAATATCGATGACGTTGCTCGCGCTTTCGTTCAGCGTGTTTCGGAGCACCAAAATCTGATCGAAGTTGGAGTTCAGCACACCACCAACCGCAAGAATAAAGAGGATGGATATGGTCGATTTGATACTGGGAAGGGTGATGTACCACATCTTCTGAAACCGACCTGCGCCATCTATCGTCGACGCCTCGTACATTTCAGGCGAAATGCTGGCAATGGCCGCCAGATAGATAATCGCGGACCATCCAAGCTCCTTCCATATATCCGAGGTGATAATGATTCCCCAGAAATATTTCGGTTCAGCCAGATACGTGATCGGCTCATCGATCATATGCAGAGCCATCAAAATATTGTTGATAATCCCGATATCCGCCAGCCAGGTCATCAGAATCCCGCCCAGAATGACCCATGACAAGAAGTGAGGCAGATAAGAGATCGTCTGAATAGTCCTCTTGTATCGAACAGACCGAATTTCGTTCAGAAAGAGTGCAAATATGATCGGAAGCGGAAATCCGATAAACAGCTTCAGCAAGCTGATCCCGAGCGTGTTCCGCATAACGTTCCTAAAGTCCTCGTCTGAGAAAAACTCCTTAAAGTGCGCCAACCCTACCCATGGAGCTTCGCCGATGGACTTCACGATATTGAATTCCTTAAATGCAATGATGACACCATACATCGGAATGTAGTTAAAGATGATCATCCACGCAACGCCGAGCAGCGCCATAATTTGGAGATGTCGTTGGCCGTAGAGCTTTCTGAGCCATCTTTTTCTGTCAAGCTTCTTCTGTACAGAAGGCTCCATCGAGGGACCGACACCGGTTTCGGAAACGTCGGCATGAAGTTGATTTTGCATGGGTTATGACCTCCAGGTTGATCCTATCATTTTGAAAACCTTTACATTCTCTATGTTTATATTGTAGATCGTCCTTTCTCTGCACGAAAGGTTTCAGATTTCGTTTCAAGGGGCTCATTTTTCGGGTACACTTCGCTATTTACGAAATAATGCAACTCAAAACGAAATATTGTACCCTCTACTCATTCCAGACACAAAAAAAGACATGGACAGCAGCCTCCACAGCTGCCATTCATGCCTTTCCTCTTGCTCTAACGATCTTTCGCCACAAGCGATCCATCGGATCGTTACGGCGGCGTTATCGTTTTTCGTCACGTATATCAAACGGTTTCCCAGTTATTCCCCTTTGTCTTCCTCACGTTGTTCCTGTTTGCTTTCGTGTTCCTGTTGGTATTTCTCACGCATCAGCTTCTGCATGATGAATTTCTCCTGATCGTTCAAGCCGCCTTGGTTATCCTGGATGATCATGTTGTCAATGTTCCTCTTCAGTACCTCGGTTTGCATGTTCAATACATTTCACTCCTTTGAATTTTGCGTCCCTTATCCGTAAAATCATTCTGAATCAGAATGAAAGGGTACACGTATTACTAACCATTCTCCTTCCAATGAAACAGAAATAGACGGATTTACCATAAAATCCGAAGGTAGCTTCAAGAAGAATTTGTGTTTGCCCAGCGCTTTCTCTAGGTATTAGCTGCTATTTGCGCTCGATCTGAATCCCCTTAGCCAGAGATTTCTGTTGTTTGTTGGTATTAACTAGCTGCGGCAGGCTTCTCGTTTCCTTGACCATAGGGGATTGACACAAATGGCATACCGGTTCCGTGTCGAACGCAAAATCGTCCCGCATCCACCCTTTGCAGTCTTCCTTAGTGCATGCCCAAACTTCCGTTATTTCTTCAGGAATACTCTCCATCGAGTTTTTACGCGAATACATGAACGCTCCTCCTTATTCTCGTCTTAGAAAATAGAAACGCCGTATAAAAGAAAACTGCCCTTAATGTCACACATTAAGGGCAGTCTTCAATTGTAATTACAATTTAACAACGTTCTCAGCTTGTGGTCCACGGTTTCCTTCAACAATGTTGAATTCAACGCGTTGGCCTTCGTCAAGCGTTTTGAAGCCGTCGCCTTGGATCGCGCTGAAGTGAACGAATACATCGTTACCGCCTTCAACTTCGATGAAACCAAAGCCCTTTTCAGCATTAAACCATTTAACAGTTCCTGTTTGCATGGGGGAATCCTCCTTGATATATATTTACATGACCTTTTTTCTTCGCAGACGGAATAAAAAAATTCACATATTGCACAAGGTTACCAGAAATGACAACCCTCTACAATATGTGAATTCAGGTCGATTTCGATATTCATATCTTAACACATTTGACTGCCGATAGCAAATACCAAAGCAAAAGATTCTGCGGAAAAATTAAAGTTATTTTCTTCGGCATCATTCCGATTAGGCATGGCAGGCATATACAACTCCCGGCATATGCCGGGAGCCTAGATCTTAAGCAGGTTTTTGCGCGTAAACGTTTACTTCCGCAATTCCTCCAGCGTTTCCTTCCAGCGCTGCAGGACTTCACCGGGGTCGTGCAGCTGAAACTTCACGGCCGATGTGATATCCGCATACTTCGCGATATCCTCCCGAACAGCCACGACCGTGGCTTCAAAACGCTGCAGCGGATGCCGGGCATCCGGCAGATCGGGAAGCGCTTGAAGACGCAGCCGAACATAATGGGCCGCTCCATCATGAATCGCCACCAAGGTTGCCTGTCCTGACCGAAGGAGATTGCCTGTCGTAGCCGTTCCCTGCCATAATGCAATCCGGAGTCGGCTCCGTTCCAAGGCCAAGACCTCCCCTACGCTGAGCATGGCCGTATGCGGCCATCCCTCTTCCGTTACGCTCAATAGCATCATCGCTTCGTGCTGTTTCGATTCCAGATTACTTCCATCCAGCCATTGGTGCAGCCCTTCCGATATTGCGGCCTGTTCCGTCACAGCGCCATCGCCCCTTCAACTTATAATTTTAACGCGCTTCGGTAAATTCCAGCCAATCCAGCTCGATTCGGCCCTTATTCACCATGAACACCAGATCCACAGGACCTTCCTCAATCGGCATAGCCTCAACCACTCTATGGATGTGCCATTGTCCTTCGCCAGAATCAGACAAGGAAATAAGCTCAGGCTCCCGATCCCCGATCTGAAGCATGATATCCACCTTACCCTCGGAAATCCGTCCCCGAATATCCAGATGAAAGATGTCTGCGGAAGCGCAATTCGCAGCATAAGCGAGCCAATCTCCCTCCCGGAGCTGCACGCATACCAGATTATCCTCTATCCACGGCTTGCCGCCTTCCGGAGCGTAGCTTGGTTTCTCTGCCTTGCCCGTTATCATTCGCATCGGAACACCGTCAGAAATCCGGAAACCGATATCCTGGCTGGCCTTTGTCTCAACATGATACGAAACGCCCTCGCCCCGATATCCGTAAAACTCCGCCGGAATCTGAATGGGCAGCCGGCGAAGCAACGACCGTGATATGTTCGGGTAAGCATCGCAAGCTGCCAGCGGAAGATGATCCAGGTATTCGCCCAGAATCGCTTCAGCTTCAGCTGAAGAGGGCCTCTCTCCGCCTTCCAGGTAACCCGTCAGCTTCTCCCAGCCTTTCGGCATGCGAATCGAGAAGGGTGAGTTTTGAGTGTTCATCTTCTTCCAGGTCCAGAAGTTCCAGGATATGTTATGGTCCTCAAACATTCGGAATGCGCCCGTATACCACTGCGGGTTATTCTCGCCGCCTTCACCCATGAAGATCGGCACATTCCATTCTTCGCGCAAATCCAGATACTTCTGAATGCTCTCCGTGTCGGGATTATTCCAGTATTTATGGAACTGAAGCATCAAATTATCGTCAAACTTGTCGTCAAAAATACTCCAATCCGTAGACCAGTGGACGCCTTCCAAAATGATCATATGGCGCTTGTCCACTTCGCGTATAGCCGCGGTGATTTCCTTATACAGCGGCATCACCCGGTCATTGTACTCGCTGAACCAGTCCGGCAGCGGTTCGTTAAGCAGGTCGTAACCGGCCACGATCCACTCGTCTTTATAGCGTTCCGCCAGCAAGCGCCATAGCGCCACCGTCCGCTCCGCGTTCCATCGGTCCGTGAACAACTCCGGCAAATCCCGCTCGGAATCGTCGATATTGGCGCCGGTCTGTCCGCCTGGCGCGCCATGCAAATCCAGAATAACATACAGCGAATACGTCCTGCACCAATCGATCACCTGATCAATAAGCCTCAGATGACCTTCATGATATACAAAAGGCGGGTGCTGCCCTTCCTCCATAATGAACCTCGCATTGATCGGTACTCGAATGGAATTGAAGCCTTCTGAAGCCATCTGCCGGATATCGGCTTCCGTGATATAACGCTCGTAATAGGTCTCCCAGAACGCAGCCGCCTTCTCCTCACCGATCAGCTCCCTGACCATGCCTTCGATGCGCCGCGGACGGTCTCCCTGCTCCGGCATTTTCCACATGTATCCTTCCGGCAGCAGCCAGCTTCCAAGTCCGACTCCCTGCAGCAGAATTTCCTGACCCTCCCCATTGACTAAACGTTGGCCGTCCGCCTTAACGAAACCGTTTACTAAAGAATCTCTGGTATCCTTCATATTGGCACCCCTCCGGTTATCATGTCTGTAACGAATGTAATTGACCTGTGCTTAGCAACGACTTCCTTCCGCCAACAGACCGAACATCAAACAAAATATAACATGACGTCCCTAGTGATGAGCCTCATTGCCGAAAATCAGGGTATCATTCTGAAATATCGCCACCCGGGCAAAAGAAAAAGGCGCTCTCCTCTGTTCGAGGATTGCACCTTTCCACTTATCAAACTTACGAAGAAACCTCCGTAACCGGCTTGGCCGGAACAGGGTGACTTGGTGATCTTCCCTTCCGCAAGGCGCCCGGCAGTTTACCAAAGAAGATCCAGGTCCAGCTCCCGAGACGACTCATGCTGTACACCACCATATACGAGACCACAAGTGCACTGATAAGTCCGCCAGCATACCACGCCAGAAGCAGCCAGGAGTTCTCCGTCTGCGGAGGAAAGTCCCGGTAGAGGAGCAGAACCAGCGGATGCACCAGATACACACCGAAGGAATACACGCCGAGCCGCCTGAACCCGTTCAACCACCGTGCCCTCTTATTCCCGAAATGGAGAGCAACCTGAAGCATGACCAGTGCGGTGGTCAACGTATGCACATTCCAGAAGGCATCGTAGAGCAGTGGATGATACTCCGTCCCCAGCAGCCGCTGATTGTATCGAAGGCCGATATGCACCAGCGCGGCGCCCAGCCATACTGCCCAGAGCACGATCCAGCCCAGCTTGCGCAGCGCCGGTCTTGCGGCAAACTTCGTTGAAGTTAGCCAATCCTTGACCCGGTCATAATAAATACCGATCCATGCCCCGAGAAAATAATACGACAGAAACGACAGCGACCAGCTGTTCCGGTTCGTTACGTCCCACCAGGCATCATTGCCGATATAGAACAACCACTGCAGTACAATGCCGACCAGCACGCAGACCGCCGCGAAGCCGCGGAATCGCTTCAGCAGCATCAGCACGAGCGGGAACAGCAGATAGAACTGGATGTTAATGAAGATGAAATATAAGTGCGTGTAAGATTTCCCCGTTGCCAGCTTGGGCCAGAAACTCTCCAGCATTGCCGCCAGATTCGGCTCGCCTCCGCGATGATACCAGGCCACCGTAAAAAATATCACCGAGAACAGCAGGTACGGCACTAGTATATACATCAGCCGGTTTTTGAAGAACCGCGCCAGGTCACGGCCTCTGAACGGACGGTGATAGTAGTTATAGAACAGCACGAAGCTGCTCAGAAATACGAAGGTCGTCGTTCCAACCTTCGAGAATATGTTCAAGAAGTTATACAAGCCAAAAAAATCGTCCCCGCGCATCTGAACTGTGGCGAACGACGTCGCATGCACCATCAGCACGCCCATCATCGCAAAGCCCCGAACCAGGTCGATTTCGGTTATTTTTGCACGTTTATCCATGTTGCCTCCTTCATATGAATACGCCCCCTATTATATCTCACTCCCCACCGCTTGGATACTAAATTTTCCTAAAAGTGGCATGGAACAAGCTCCCTTTGCCATACCAGTGTAAAAAGGGCCTGGCACCAAGACAGGACACAAGCTTACATGATGCAAGCGTCCAATTCGAAGTGAATAGGAGGGGATCTCTACTGATTGAATTTAGCCGTGTCAACAAATTTTTCGGAACCTTCCATGTTCTGAAAGAAATCGACCTGACCATTTCCCAGGGGGAAGTCGTTGTCATCGTTGGACCTTCCGGCTCAGGTAAAAGCACGCTGCTGCGGTGCATCAATCGGCTCGAAAGCATTACGGATGGCGAGCTTGTCGTGAATGGCGTCAAGCTGCATGACAAGAAGATCGACATTAATACGTTCAGGCGAAATATCGGGATGGTCTTCCAGCATTTCAACCTGTACCCGCACAAAAAGGTGATCGACAATATCATTCTCGCGCCCATGAAGGTGCTGGGGATGTCCAAAGCGGAGGCAACGGAAAAAGCAATGACGTACCTGCAGCGAGTCGGAATTGCGGACAAAGCGGACAGCTATCCCTCTCAGCTCTCGGGGGCCAGCAGCAGCGGGTTGCGATTGCCCGCGGATTGACCATGAACCCGAAGATTATGCTGTTTGATGAACCGACGTCCGCACTCGACCCGGAGATGATCGGCGAAGTGCTGGATGTCATGCGTTCACTCGCCCACCAAGGCATGACCATGGCCGTGGTTACCCATGAGATGGGCTTCGCCCGCGAAGCCGCGGATCGAATCGTCTTTATGGACGAAGGCCGGATTATCGAGGATGCGCCCGCCTCCGATTTTTTCAATCAGCCGCGGGAAGAAAGAGCACGGGCGTTCCTGAGCCGCCTGCTGCATCACTAACCCGGACTTGGTGCGTAGGGGCGGAAAGAAATTGCCGCTTGGCTCTTTAGGAGCTTGCTTAGTAAGAGAAATCATATCTTTAAGGGGGATCTGGTGTATGAAGAAAAGATTGACGAGGACCTTCAAGTGGAGCGCGGCCCTGCTAGCTTTAGTCATCATGCTGGTCGCATCCGGATGCGGAGGTTCCGGGAATACGGACACCCTCGAGGCGATCAAGAAACGGGGCAAGCTTGTAGCCGGGGTGAAATATGATACGAAGCTGTTTGGGCTGCAGGACCCTGCCTCCGGCAATGTGGAGGGCTTTGATATCGACATCGCCAAAGCGCTGGCCAAAAAAATTCTCGGTGACGAGACCAAAGTCGAGCTGAAGGAGGTTACCTCCAAAACCCGGATCGACATGCTGAAGAACGGGGACATTGACATCATTATCGCCACGATGACTATAACGGAGGAGCGCAAGGAGCAGGTGGACTTCAGCGATGTGTATTTTGAAGCCGGCCAATCGCTGCTCGTGAAGAAGGGAAGCCCGATCACGGGTCTGGAAAGCCTGAACAAGGATACGAAGGTGCTTACCGTAAAGGGCTCTACCTCTGCGCAAAATATCCGCGAGAAAGCGCCCGACGCGGTCATTCTCGAATTCGAGAACTATCAGGACGCCTTCACCGCCCTCAAAGCGGGACAGGGCGATGCCCTGACCACCGACAATTCCATCCTCCTCGGCATGCAGCAGCAGGACCCCAGCTTTGAGCTGGTCGGCGGCAACTTTACGGATGAACCCTACGGCATGGCCATCAAAAAAGGGAATCCGGAGTTCGTGAAAACCGTCAACGAGCTGTTGAAGGAGCTGAAGGATAGCGGCGAATACGACAAACTGTATGAGCAATGGATGGGCGTAAAACCGGAATAACCGCAAGCATATAATGGTCGGCCGGGCTTAAGGTGTCATGGCTCCAATCAGGTTCCCCCCTATTATCGGACGGAACAGCCTGGCTACTTTTGACCGGCTAAACGACCATCATCCCCCATTGGAGGTGAGGCATTTTGACCTTGTGGGATTTTAACATTCTGGTTCAGCATTGGGATCAATTCATGGCTGGCCTGGGCCAGACCATTCTCGCCAGCCTGCTTGGGCTGATCGGCAGCCTGGTGCTGGGCACCTTGATCGCTATCCTGCGGATTGCCCCATTCCGCATATTGAAAGCCATCGGCGCCATCTATGTTGAGTTTATCCGCAACATTCCGCTCTTGGTGGTTGTCTTTTTCTTTTTCCTGGGCCTGCCCTCTCTCGGCATACCGGTTGACCCGTTTACTTCGGGTACGCTTGGGCTGATGGTGTATACGGCCGCCTTCATTGCCGAAGCCATTCGGGCGGGGATCCAGGCGGTACCCTCCGGACAGTCGGAGGCGGCTCGCTCCTCCGGGCTGAGTTATATCCAGAATATGCGCTACATCATTCTTCCGCAGGCGATCAAAATCGTACTGCCGGCGATCGGCAACCAATTGATCAATCTGGTCAAAAACTCCTCGGTCCTCGGCGTTATCGCCGGACTGGACCTGATGTATTATGCCGATCTGATTAACCTGAGCACCTTTAAAGGCATTCCCGTCTATACGTTTGTGGCCCTGTTCTACCTGCTCCTGACCATACCGCTCAGCCTGGCCGTCCATTACATGGAGCGCCGCTTTGCGAGAAGCAATTGACGTTAAACGCAAGTTTGCCTAATAAACAGGAGGTGGCATGAGATGGATTTTATCGGTGCGTACTCCTGGCCGAATCTGCGATATCTCCTTCAAGGCTTTTGGATCACGGTGCAGGTTGCCGGCTTATCCATTGTATTCAGCTTCATCATTGGAACCGTGCTCGGGACCGTGAGATATACGAAAACACCCTTCCTGTCGAGGACAACGGCCATATTCGTGGATATAATCCGCAATCTGCCGCTCTTGCTGATCATTTTCTTCATCGGCATGGTTCTGCCGCAGACCGGGATTCGAATCCCCACCTTCTGGGCGGCCGTCGTCGGCCTGAGCATCTTTGAAGGAGCCATGATCGCCGAAATTGTCCGCAGCGGCCTCGTATCGGTGGATAAAGGCCAGATTGAAGCGGCCCGGGCCTCGGGTCTCTCTTATATGCAGACATTGCGGCACGTGATTCTCCCGCTGGCGCTGCGCCGAATGTCCCCGCCCATGGTGAGCCAGTTCATCTCGCTCATTAAAGACACATCGCTCGCCGTAATCATTTCACTGCCTGAGCTGATGCGCAATGTGCAGATTCTTAGCGGTTCCAGCTATGACTATGTAATACCCGCCCTTGTTTTTGCGTCCTTGCTGTACTTCACGCTGAATTATCTTCTGTCCGTCATCGCCAGACGGCTGGAAGCAAGACAGATCTAACCTGGCCTGCTGTTCCTGCTTCTATTCTGGACTACTAACCATCATCGTGAAAAATGCAATCGACCCGCGATACGCGCGCCCAGGTTCAACCCTGCTCCGCAGCCATTTGGCTTGCGGGGTATTTGCGCTTCCGGCAGAAACTAAGAATTTGATACTTAATCCTCCTCGGAGCCATCTAGCATAGAATTTTTTCCAAGTAACGCTGCAACAATGGCGAAATCCTCCTCGTCTAATACATAATCATCCAAAAAGGAGACTACGAAAAAAATACAACCATTCTCCTTGCCATACGT
This sequence comes from Paenibacillus sp. JZ16, assembly GCF_015326965.1. Taxonomy (NCBI): domain Bacteria; kingdom Bacillati; phylum Bacillota; class Bacilli; order Caryophanales; family Paenibacillaceae; genus Paenibacillus; species Paenibacillus sp. JZ16. The sequence goes on along the minus strand of NZ_CP017659.1, from coordinate 5,037,675 downwards.
ATACAACGTATAAGAACTGCGTTTAGACGACAGGAGGATGAGAAATGATCAAAAGATTAATGTTGATTTCACTTGTTCTGGGAGTTCTCTCCGGCTGTTCCTTGGTGGACAGCGTGAACAATTCCTTGGATTATACGAAGGAAGCCACCACTTTTATAAATGAAACAACCCAATTTGCCGAGTCCATTCCGGAGCTTGCCCAGCAGGCCGCCACGAATACAGATGCCAAGGAAACGCTGACCCAAGAGCTCGAGGCGATGAAAACCCGGATTTCGGAGTTTAATGGCATTGATGCCCCTGCCTTTGCGCAGTCCATCCATGAACAGCTGGTCGGTTTAAACGACACGCTGCTGACCGACATCAACGGCTACATGGATCAAATCCAGAACGGAGTGACCGACTTCCAGAATTCCAACATCGTTCAAACCATCACTAAAATTAACGAAACGATGGATATGCTCCAAAATCTTCAGCCGTAATTTGCCAAGGTCATGACGATAACATAGAAACCCTGCTCTGATGAGCGGGGCTTCTATGTTTACTAAGGTTTATGTATATATTTATTCCTCATCTAAAAAATGATTCCAGATTGGCAGTAAGCGTCTGCTTTACCACATATCGAATTCCGTCTTCGCCAGGCGCCATAATCCAGTATGTCCCTTGGTATCCTGCTTCATCCTTCGGGTCCCAAGCCACAATGAATCGCCATGCGTCGCCAAAGCTTTTATTATATTCTTCTCTATAACTCCCAGCCAAATTCTCCTGCGGAACCGATTCGATTGAAATATGCTGCACGCTTTCAAAAGCTCTCATCCATTCCGTAAATTCCACCATGTCCCGGACGTACTGACCCGAAAAGTATCCCTCGTCTCCACCCGATATCGCATAAAAGGTTTCCGCATCCTCCGCCTGTGCTGCCTGATACAGCAAGGAAACGGTCTGTACCGGACTCCATACAGGCTGCTTCGCTTTTGCTGCCAGAAATGTCCTGTCTTCCGCCGTATGCTGGATCTCTATAGCGATAAGCTCTTCCATTGTCGCCTCTCTTCCAAGCTCATAGGCCCCGGGGTAGATCGTGGATTGCTCCACCACTTTAAGCCCATCCGGGAACGCCGTCACAAACCACAAGTTATGATCGCCCTGACTTAGCTCCTCCAGCACAACCTCGGCCTGGCTGCCGTACGTAAGTGATAGCAGCTGGCGACTTTCCCCATCCAGCCCCTCCTTATCAAAAAGCTTGAATCGTTCCGGTCTCACCTCACGCTTGCCGGCGTCTTCGAACAACACCTTCAGCATGGCGGGGGACATACGGACGCTCGCAATGTCAGCATGACGGAAATACGATGCAGAATCGTTAGCCTGAAGAGCCTCATACATGTTGAGAACCGCTTCAATCGGATCATGGTTGGACTCCCCCGCTGGCGGCTCTACTTCTTGCTTAACCTGGTGATGGCTTTGCTCTTCCGAATGGAATGCCGTACGCAAACTCTCCCTAGCTGGCGGCTGCATTTCCGATGCATTTCCAGCTTCTCCTGCGCTCAGCGTGGCGGCGGTTTGCTGTACGGATACGGATTCCGGTACCTCCTTCGTGCATGCCACCATTAACATCATCGTCATGACAGCCATAATTAGGATCTGTCCGGATCGCAGATACGGCCTCTTCCTCGTCTTCACTTCGTTCACCTCCATATATAACGAATACAATCGTATTTAGGATTGGCGCTGCACCGATCTCTTTATATTCATCATCGTCATAACAGAGGGGAATGTTTATCATTGTAGATGAAAAAAAGCTCCCGCCAGATCTAAAGACTTGCAGCGGGAGCTCCTTCTCATATTATGCATCATTTAAAATCGATTATAGCTTACAAATTCCAATACAGGCTTGCGATAGCCCCGGGGACGTGGCTTTCTTGCATCCTCCTTGCCAATCGCGATCAGCATGGCAGGCACATAAGAATCCGGAATGTTCAGTTCCTTCTGCAGAATCTCGGGATCAAAACCGATCATCGGGCAGGTATCCCACCCCTTGTCTTTAGCCACCATCATCATTAACATCGCAGATAGGCTGGCATTGCGGATGGCTTCATCCCTCATGAAGGATTCTCCGCCCGCTTCATAAAAGTTCGTGACGGATTCAACCGTCATGTCATATTCGAGCTTGTCGATCACGCCCAAATTCAGGAAACCCTCATTCATTCTCCCGATTTCCCGGTAGGCCTGCCGGTTCCCCAGCACAACGATGACGGCCGACGCGGTGAGTATCTTATGCTGCTTGTGGGCGGCTTCGTAAACCTTGTGCTTGACATCGGGAAGCTTAACTACAACATAGTGTGTATGCTGCAAATTAAAAGCCGAAGGCGCATATTTAACTTCATTAAATATATCATTCAAATCCTGATCCGGAATTTCGATCCCTTCCATAAACCGATTGGCCGATCTCCGGCTCTTAATTAATGTTGTCAGATCACTCATATCCGCACGCCTCCATCATCGATTAGTTAAAGATTACCGCATCCAGTGAATATGCACCCGCACCCGTGAATACCAGTGCAACTGCGACTGCGATCAACAGCAGATTATACTCGTACCCATTCGCTGTAGACCAATACCCGTTTCGGCCATGCACCTTCACGATTGCACCCAGCATCGTCAGCGTGATGAGCGCTGCACCGAGCACCGTGAGAAATCCAGCCGCGAACAACAGCCCGCCAACCAGCTCCATCAGTCCTGACAACACCGCAATTGTGACACCAGGCTTAATGCCAACCGATTCCATCCAGCCGCCGGTCCCTTTGGGGCCGTAACCGCCAAACCATCCAAACAGCTTCTGCGCGCCGTGCGCCATGAACGACAAACCAACCACCAAACGAAGTAACAACAATCCAATATCTATAGCCATTTTAATCGCCTCCATTTTATTTTTCATTTTCATAATTTATAGAAATCCATCGACACCGTTCACCGATATCTTGATTTAAAGATATATACATATAGAATGATTAACCAGCTTCATCTTCGCTAACGTTTAAACACTTTAAACTTACCCCTTTCAATCAACTAACTTTTATATAGTCACTTAACTTAATATTAAGATATATGAAATACATCCTCCTGTCAACCGTTTATTTAAACGCCAATACAAAAAGCGTGCAGACGGTAGTCTGCACGCATAACTCATGATTCATCGTGTAAAGTCATTCCGCCAGCTTCTTGATTTCGCTGTCGGTTAGCGCCACGTTGTAAATCCGCACCTCATCCAAGCTCCCGTTAAAATAAGGGTCGGCCGCAAAACGGCTTTTACCTAAATAAGCTTCCGTTGCCAGCAGTTCATTCGGATTCAGCTTCATATGATCACCGGATGCTACGACTTGACCGTTCACGTACAGCTTACCGGCATCCCCTTGCAGCGTGACCGCAACGTGCGTCCATTCATTGCTCGGCAGTGGTGCCTTTGACAGGAGGCTCTGATCTCCCATGCTGCCATGAAGCGTGAATTGAAGAACGCCCGAATGTTGGGATGGTGTCAGAAACATATGCCTGGCAAGTCCGTTCCCTACGTCCAGCACTCTCTGCCACGGTGCTCCACCCTTCCAATATACCCAAGCAGCAAAGGTAAAGTCCTCTGTATCCGCAACCCGATTCGGCAGTTCAATATAGCCGTCCGAGCCGCCAAAGTCCATTCCGCCTCCCTGCCGGCTCTTCTCATTCCACTGGACTCCTCCAAGGACCTTGCCATGAAATCCATTATCCGAGTTGTCTAATACCGAGCCGCCCTCATTCTCACTGAATGGATAATTCAGCAGCAGCGGCCCTGCTGACTGCTGCAACACGGTCACGTCAAAGGTCTTGGAAGTCTTCGCTTTGCCTTTCGTAATCTGAGCGGTCAGCGTAACCTTCGCGTCCCCGGCCCCGGCAGCAGGACGATGGACCTTCCCTTCCGCTGATACGACCTGGGAATGAGAGGAACTCCAGCGAATAACCGCACCGCCGGAACCCTCTGACGGCAGATCAAGATCGTAGAAAACCCCGCTCACATCCCCGAGAGACAGGTCCTTCTGCACGGCATCCACGAGTTCCTTGTCGCTTCGATCAAGCTGACGTGCGCCCCACACAGCTGTGCCATCGGCCGAGAGAGCCGTAAAGGTCATCGCCTGCCGCTTCCCTTCCGGGTCCCACTGCAGAGTCAGTACGCCTTTATAACTCTCTCCATCCAGAGTAAGCAGCACATCCCGCTTGCCGCTGATCTTCCATGTCCCGGATGCTCCGCCCGTCACTTTACCGTTCTTATGAAGCTCAATCGGCATCGATTCTTTAATAACGGACGAAATATCTTTCCCATGTTGAATCAGCTTGTAGTCTCCGGCTGCATCATTCGGCGTAATTTTCTTGGCTTCTTTGGCTTCTTCACCCGCATAGCGGTATGGAGCCGCTACCGGCCAGCCGTCCTGGTTCATATACAATTCATGCACCCGGATTTCATGCTCTTCTCCCCGCTGCGGAAAGCGGCTGTGAAAGATTAGGAATGTTCTTCCGCTCTGTTCATCATAATAGACGGAGTTATGGCCCGGCGATACAGCCCCGGTGCCGATCCCCGTTCCCGGATCGCCGATCAAGCGCTTGAACAAGTAGTTGCCCATCAGTTTCACGCCATACGGCTCAATCGATCGGTCATCAAAAATCGGAAGGGAAGGATCGGCCTTCACCTCTCTCATATCGTTGCCCTCCGCATCGTAAAAAGGACCATCCGGATTTTTGGAGCGGACGACCCGCATATTGTAGCCGCCAACCGCATCCAATCCCCCGTAGGACAAATACAGGTAGTAATAGTCCGTGGTCGGGTTGTAGAGCATGTACGGCCCTTCAATCCGGCTGTGGTTGCCGCCGAGCAGCTTCTTGCCGTATCCCTGTCCAGGCAGCGGTTTTCCGGTCTTAGGATCCAGCTCCATTATAAAAATCCCGCCGGAATAGGAGCCGTATACCATCCACAGCTTGCCGTTCTTATCAAAGAACACATCCGGATCCACCACATTCGGGTGCTTCGTTGCATCATAGACGGTTCCATCCTCACTGATCTCGTCCCACATGCCGGATTTCAGAATAATGCCGGTGTCCTTATACGGGCCTTCGATCTGATCGGCTACAGCGATGCCCATAGCCGAGCGGGGGGAATCCCCTTTGCAAGCATTGTAGTACATATAGAATTTGCCGTCGGCAAGCTGAATCACATCCGCTGCCCACAAGGTATCGCTCTGTGCCCATTCCAGCGTTTCTTTCAATTCCTCCGTCACGTTCGGAATCAGCGGGTTGCCATTCGAGACCCCCGACGCCACCATGTTCCAGCTCATCAAATCCTTCGATTTTGCGGCGGCCAGATGAGAACCGAACACATAGTATATATCCCCTGTCTTGATGACGGACGGATCATGGACGGATGCCTCTCGGAATATAGGCGCTTTCTCTCCCTTCTTCACCTGCGTCTCCTGCGCCTCCTGCGCGTATACCTCAGGACCGCTCGCTGCAGGTCCTTGGCCTGAAGCGCCTAAACCTCCCACCATTAAAACTGCGGCTATCCCTGCCGCAGCCGTCTTACTCAGCATGCTCTTGTGCATATGATTCTCCCTTCGTCCCCGTTTTTTGTAAACCCTTACATAAATGAAAAACCAAGATGTTTGTTTCGTAAATTCGTCGCTGTTTAATTTAGATTAATATAAAATGTTTTATATTTGATAAGATATTAACACTGCTCGGCATGAAATATCAATGCAAATTCTTATTATTTATGGCTACAAATCAATTATTGGTAGGAAAGACCTAACAAAACCCTGATCCAATGCGGATCAGGGTTTTGTTTTATGTTTACATAAAATTAAAGGGCGTCATGCGTTAATATGTCCACCAGTTACCCGACATGACGATCATCGAGAACAGCTTGATGCTTTCCTCATAATATCCCTCGGCGGATGCATTCGCCGTGTAACTCCATACCGAATTCAGCCAGCTCTGGTGGCTGGACGAAGTCATCGCACTTACGCCAAAAGGAGCATAGAACGCCCCACTATTATAAGTCACCAGTGCACTGCCGTTCAGGTTATACCCTGCCTTGATGTTGGCAGGACTGCTGCTTGTGGCTGATTTAATGAACGTGTTCATCTTGTTCAATTGATTCAGCGCGCGCGTATCGCCGGTCATCAGATAGTCGGTCGTAATCCGCCAAGGGGTCCGGGACGAATTATAATAATACTTCCCGTCATTTGCCCCCTCCAGGAATCCCGCTTCTGCAGGCTGATAATTGCTGTCCGACATGACTACGAAATCCGGAAGCAAGCCGGTATTGGAGCTGTAGCCGTTATAGATGGAGTTGATGATGGTATAGGTTTTATTAATGACGTTATCCCAGCGGGCATCGCCGGTAGCCGCACGGAATGCCTTCATATGGTTCAGCATGAAATCCGATGGCCGCGTAGCGGTGTCGAAGATGCCGCTTGTTGCCCAATCGCCTAAGCGCAGCGTCCACTGCGACTGATTAACGTCATTGCTCATGATGGCATTGATCATATCCTTTGCTGCCTGCAGGTAATTGATCGCCCCGCTGCTTCCCCACTGCTTGTCCGCAAGCAGGAGTGCGTAGGCAATGTCCATATCGCCGTCCGTTGCCGAATTGGCTCCCCCTATATTCTGAAAGCTGCTGTTCTGCTTCCAAGCCATCAGATACGGATTGTTATTACTCGGATGCGCTTTATAATAGCGATAAAGTCCGTCGAAATACGACTGGGCATTACTATCGTATCCCGCCATCAGAACGGTGAAGAGCATCCCGTAGCCATGAGCCTCGGACACCGTCTCGCCCGCCGAATTGTATTTTACGTAATATTGCCCTGTCGCTGCAGGCTTCAGGAAAGACCCTTTCCAGCTGTTCCATTTGCTCTTGACCGCATTGTCCATCGCTGACTGCGTCACATTGTTCGGTTTAATCGAACCGCTTGTATACGACGTATGCTGGGGAAACGGCTTGTTGGCCGCCAGAGACAATCCGGCTGGCAAGATCAGTAGAACAGCGCAGAACAACACAGCAGACTTACGGATGATCGAATTTCGGAATACTTTCATCACGCTTCGCTCCTTTGTTTTTCGAATTGGAAAGCCATTACCACTACAGCCTGGTAAACCGGTTTCGAATCAACCACCACCCTTCCAATAATCGATGGAAACGAGGAACGCTGCTTATATGTATTAATATCAAGAAAATTAGATATGTAACTGCCTCCATATAACAAAAGATATTATTCATATCTACTACTAGTATAATAGAATTGTATATTATTGTAAATTAATAGTTTGACGGAATTGATTCCGACGCAAGCAAAAAGCCGCCTTTCTGCAGCGCCATCACTGCTCGGAAAGACAGCTATCATGTTTCCTCTTCCATTCCTGTGCCGGAATCCCATTCCCGGAACTCAAGCGTTGTCCGCGTAGTTAAATATCGTCCCCAGCGTCGTTGATCCAGGGCCATACCGCTCATAAGCCTTGTCCGCTTCATCCACGGGGACCACATGCGAGATCAGCGGTTTAACCGATATTCTCCCTTCCGCCAACAGACGAATATACTCGGCGATGTTGCGGCCTTCCGTCCAGCGCACAAAGCCGATCGGGTAATCCGTATTGTTGAGTTCATAGCTTGCGTCGTAACGGCCCGGACCGCCTGCTCGCGATATGAGCACCTGCGCCTCCTTGCCAAACATCCGGTCCCGGGCGTAAGTCATGGACAAATCGCCGACAATGACGATTTTTCCCTTATCCCGAATCCATGACATCGAAGAGTTGATGAGTTCCTCCCCGGGACCGCTTGCGCACAGAATAACGCTGTCGGCTCCATATCCGCCCGTCATAACCTGAATCTGCTCCTCAAGCTGCTCCCGGTTATCATAGGCATAAGGAATATGCCGCTTCATCCCCTGCACCCGCTCCGGGTTCAGGTCAAATCCGGCAACCGGGCAAGCCGCCGCGTGCGCGATCTGGGCAATGATCTGCCCCAGGATGCCAAGTCCGACCACCACGACCGATTCGCCAAAGCGCAGATCTGCCACCCGCAGGGCATGGATCGCAATCGCTCCCAGTCCCGCAAAAGCCGCTTCCTGCGGATCCACGCCATCCGGAACCATCGCTGTTAGGTTGGAAGGCACTGTAAGCCACTGGGCATGGCGCACGTAAGGAGCCCCATAACAGGCCACCCGTTGACCAACGGTTAGCCCCTGCACGCCGTCCCCCATGTCTTCGACAATTCCAACAGCGCTGTAACCCATAATGACCTTCTGATCCGATGCTCTTCGTATAAAAATCATCTCCGTGCCCGGGCTGACCGCCGAGTATTCGGTACGAATCCGCACATGGCCTGCCGGCAATTCAGCCGGCTTCTCGATTTGATCAACGATCACTTTTCCATGAATCGTGGCAACAGCCTTCAATATGAACCCTCCTGCTCCACCTCTTATTTTCCTGATGCTTTCCGATATTCGCTGGGCGATACGCCGCTATACTTCTTAAACGTCGTCGTAAATGTGGAAGAGTTCGAATACCCCGTTTTCTCTCCGATTTCGGCAATGCTGAGATCCGTGTTCCGGAGATATTCACGTGCGTGCGATAGTCGGACCTTGTTCAAATACTCCACATAATTGACGCCAAATGTCTTCTTGAAATAATTCGAGAAATATTTCGAGCTGGTATCCAGCACTTCAGCCATATGGTCCAAATACAGATTCTCCATATAATGAAGTTCGATATATTGGGAGATGAAGGCGGGATTCAGCTTGCTCCGCGGATCATGGTTCCGCGTATTGGCCACCACGCGCATCACTTCCATCAGCGCCTTCTGAATCTCTTCATAGGTGTAGGCTTGATCGACCTTGCGGATGAAATCACTCTCCAGCCGAAACAGCTCATTGCGATCAACGGACGGCGAGTCCGCCTGCTTCATGACGAGAAAGAACATACTCTTCGCAATGTGCACCAGCTGATGATGATGGATGTGAAGATCCGCATTCTGCTGAACAATGTCACTCACGATCTGGAGTCCTTCGTCCACCTTGCCGCTCAGCATGCAGTTGCTCAGCTTCTCAATCTGCTGAAGCGGATAATAAATATCCGGGACGTAGCGGATTTGCTCCGTGTCGACCATATCCGTGTCTGCCTTCACATTCCGGTATAACCGGCCATCCTTAATATTCCGGTATGCCTCGCAGCAGTTGCTGATCTTGGACTCATATGTCCGGCTAACGCAGCCCCACACCGTGAACATATCCGTATACTCCTGGTTGCACAGACGGATATAGTCTTCGAATTTCCGTACCAGCTGCTTGCGGTCCGACGGCTGATCCAAACCGATAAGCGCAAGGAATCTCAGTTCTTCCACATGATAAACCACCACATGTTCATAGCGTTCCTGCAGGCTGCTTCGAATCTGGGCCGTCAACTCCTCCAGGACAAAGTCCGCCTGGGCCGCTCCCTTGCCGGCAGGCTGCAAATACACGGCCGCCATCATGAAATGCCGGCACTGGAAAAAATGCGTGTAATGCTTCTGCATCTGCATTTCCTGCTCGCGCGAATGGTGATGGCCATCCAGGGTTTGCAGAAACACGCCGCGGCGAATATCCTCATCCACCAGGTCCATCTGCTTCTTCAGGGATTCATTCTCCCGCTGGACCTTGATGATGCCGCTCTGGATTTTTACAAAATCATTCCCTTTCAGAGAACTGCCTCCGAGCAGCTGCACAATGTTCTTCACCGGCCGGTACAGATAGATGCTGAGCAGCACCGACAAGATGACGTTTAACGCAATCGCGCCGTACATAATCCAGGTATTGGCATTCGTGACGGAATCGATATTTTGAAACTTATACGGCAATTTATTGATATATATAAAACCGTTATAGTCCGATTTGTAGAAATTGTACTCAAAATCGTCGTGCGTGAGGGAGGCTTCCTGCGACGGATTGAAGTATACGTCGTTCAGAATGCCTACCAAATCCAGATCCTTCTCGGTGCTCAAGATGACGTTCCGGTTCGCATCCAGCACGATGAGCGAGGCGCCGGGAATCATCGAGTTCAAATCGATCCCTTTCAGCAGCCGGTTCACGTTGATCAGGACCATGAGGTTTTTGTTCGACATCCTGACCTTGTTGCCGTCCACGGCTATCATCAAATTACGGCCATATCCGCTGCTCTGATCCGCATAAACCTCTGCCGGAAAGATGGTAAGCTCGTGCTCCGATCGGGTAAACGTCTTCCAGAACATCGAGTTGAACTTCTGGGACTTGTACCGCCTGTCAAACAAGGCGTCGAGGTTGCTGGTTCCGCGCGTCGTAATGGCCAAATCATGATTGTCGAACGAGATGACCACATCCTCCACGATGTCCACGTTGGACACAATGCTGGAGACGCTGTCCTGCAAGGAGATGACTTTCTCCATGTCCAGCATGCCGTTCTCCATCAGCATCCGATCTGAAGGAAGCGCATGGATATTAAAAATCAGGTTGTTTACGGAGGAGAAACTGGTATCAAACGACTGAATGATATTTCTGATCACCATCCGGTTGTTCTCGCTCACCTTGTCGTAAATTCCGGTAATGGAATTCTTGTACACAATGTAATTGAATATGAACATGATGCCGACGACCAGTTGCAGAGCGAAGAAAATCTGGAGCAAACCTCTGTTGGCGATCAATCGATTCATACGGATTCACCTCTCTTGGATGTCATCCCTTCATATTCAACATGAAAGCCCTCGTCACCTCCCCGTTATCCCTTCTCGGAACCTAGCATGACCCCTTTGGCAAAATACTTCTGGGCAAACGGATAGATCAGCAGCACCGGAATCATCGACAGCACGATGGTTGCATTCTTCATGGCTTGCGGAGCAAGCGCCGACGCATCCACCAGACTCGGGTTGCTGCCGTTCTCGCTGAAAATCAGCATATCCCTAAGCACGACCTGGAGCGGATACATATTCGCATCGTTCAGATAAATCAGCGGGATAAAGAAGCTGTTCCAGTGACCCATGAAGTAAAACAATCCGATTGAGGCCAGCGCCGGTTTGGACAGCGGAAGCACGATCTGGAACAGAATACGGTACTCGGAAGCGCCGTCAACAACAGCTGCCTCACGCAGAGATTCCGACATGTTCTCGTAGAAGCTTTTGAGGATTAACAGTTCAAAGGTCCAAATCGCATTCGGAAGCACGAGCGCCCATACGCTGTCCAGCAGGCCAAGCTCCGATACAATTAGGTAGTTCGGAATGATCCCCGGATTCAGGAACATGGTCATGATGATTGCCAGCAGAAAGAACTTGCGCCCGAAAAAGTTTTTACGTGCGAGCGGATAAGCCGCTACGGCCGTAAGCAGCAGATTAATCACCGTACCGAGCGCGGTATAAAAAATCGTGTTCAGGTAGGCGCGAGGCACCCGGTCATCATTTAGCACCTGGGCATAGGCATCCAGATTAAATCCCTTGGGAAACAAGGTGATATTCCCTTGCACCACTTCGGAAGTTGCACTGAGGGAAACGGCGGTGATATACACGACAGGGTACACGGTAATAATGGCAAGGCACGTCAGAATCAGCGTATTGATGATGCCAAACAATGAGATATTCCGAAGGCTGAAGCGTTTGTTGTTTACCATAATCCGCTACCTCCCAGCCGCTTGCTGAAGTAGTTGGAGGACAGCAGCAATATCATGGCAACCACGGCTTCAAACAAGCCCACGGCTGCGCCATAGCTATAGTTGCTCTCCAGGAGCCCTTTCCGGTAGACATAAGTCGAGAATACGTCCGCTACCTCGTAGGTCATCGGATTATAAAGCAGCAGTACCTTCTCGTATCCGATCCGGAGCATCGATCCCGTCTTCAAGACAAACATGATAATAATCGTTGGAAGAATGGCGGGAATCGTAATTCTGAAGATCATGTGGCGTCTTTTGGCACCATCCACCTTGGCCGCTTCGTAGAGCGACGGGCTGATCCCTGCGATAGCAGCCATATAGATAATGGCCTCATAACCGACGGTTGCCCATATATCCGAGGAGACATAGATGGTTCTAAACCAGCTCGGTTCTATGAGAAAGTAAGTCTTCTCAAAACCTAGCGCGGCGATAAGCTGGTTAATGATCCCCTGATTGGGCGACAGGAAGTCGATGATCATGCTGCTGATAATGACGACCGACAGGAACGAAGGCAGATAGCTGAGTGTTTGAACCGACTTTTTGAACCATTTCACTCTGACCTCGTTCAAGAGAATCGCCAGAATGATGGGAAAAGGAAAACCAAAAATGAGATTATACACGCCGAGAAGCAGCGTATTTTTGAACAACAGCCAGAAATCTGGACTGTTAAAAAATTTCTCAAAATGCTTGAGCCCCACCCAGTCGCTCTCCAGGATGCCGGTGAATACGCTGTAGTCCTTGAAGGCAATGATTAAGCCGTACAGGGGCCCGTATCGGAAAATAATATAAAACAACAGGCACGGGATAAACAAAATCAACAGCTGTCTGTCCCGCTTCATATGCTGAAAGGCCGAAACCATTCTTCTTCCAAGCCCGCCGCGGGGATTGGCGAGATTCGTCTCTGTCCCTGCACTTGACATGGTGTCCCCTCCTTAAGATGATGAGCAGCACCCGAGCGTGGTACCCGGATGCCGCCATCACTCCTATTTCTTCTGCAGATTAATTCGTGGCTTCATCCAATCTCTTCTGGGCTGCGTTGAAAATATCGACGAGCTGTTTAGCTCCCTGCTTCTCAGCCTGAACCTGCCATTGCTGCCACTCGGCATCGCCGTAGTTTTTGTTCAGAATGTATTTTGCGTTAAATTCATCCGCCAATTTCTTCAGCGAGGTTTGGATTTCCGCAATCGTTGCGGTTTCGTCATCCGTAAAGTTCACAACCGGATCCAGCGGCTCGAATTTATTTCCGTTCAGCAGCTTATCCTGAGCTTCCTGCTCCTTCTCCGTGTAGTTGAAGTACACGCTGCGCTTATCGGAATTGACATACAGACCTTGCAGCCACAGACCATAACGGTCCTCCAGCACGCTGATATCCACCAACGGCACGTCGGTCAGCTCCGGATAGACGGCTTTATCGCCTTCCATCTTGAACGTCTCGCCTTCCACGCCCATCGTTACCAGCGTTGCGCCGGACGGGCTCGTCAGGTAGTCGAGCAGCTTCAGGGCAGCTTCCTTGTTGTCGTTGTTTGCTACCGCGATGCTGAAGCCGTTCGTGATGCTCTCGATCGTTTTGCCGTTGCCGGTCGGTCCAACCGGATTTCCGTATCTCAGGTCATAATTCGGGTTTTGATCCTTCACCTGGTTGTAGAACAGGTCCAAACGTCCGATCCAGTCATAGGTCACAAAGGATTTATTGCCTGACGTCATTTTCGCCGTCCAGGAATCGTCGGTATCCGTCATGAATTCCGGATCCAGGAGTCCCTCGTTATACAGCTTCTTCATAAAATCGAGCATTTCTTTGTGCTCTGGCTGTATCGTAGCGTATTTCCACACCTTCGCCGTCTCGTCGTAATACGTCGGATAGTTGGCTCCGCCGATTCCCCAGCCGAAGGCCCAGTCGCGGAAAATGTGCTCCTTCGTCTTGGAGGCGTAAGGATAGGAGTCCGGATAGGCTTCCTTCAACTTCTTCAGAGCCTGGTAAAACTCATCGGTATTCGTCCATTCCTTGATGCCCAGCTCATCGAAAATATCTTTGCGGTACAGGAAGCCGTGGTTGACGTCACGGTTAATGTTCGCAACCGGCCAGGTATAGATGTTGCCGGATTCGTCTCCGAAGGACGGAATGACCCACGGGTTCTCGTCCACATACATTTTTTTGAAGTTCGGCAGCATGTCGAGATATTCGTTAATGGCAACAACCGCTTTCTGTTTGCCGATCTTCTTCAGCTCCGGAGGCGTCAGCCCATGGATAATGTCCGGGAGCTTGCCGGATGCAACGGTTACTTTCAGTTTGTCTTGAAACGTAGCCGAGGAATAAGCCTGGAAATTCACTTTGATTCCGGTTCGCTTCTCGATTTCCTTGGCAAGCAAGGAATCGTTCAGATTGGTTTTCTCGCTGACGACCATCCAATTGATCGTTGTCGGTTTATCGACCAATGGAAGCGCGAGGCCTCCTGTATCTCCATATTGATCGGGATCTGCCGGTGCCGTTGGAGGTGCTGTGTCTCCGTCCGTTTCGGGAGCTGCCTCTTTATCTCCTCCGCTGCATGCGGCCAGGATCGAAATGATTAATGTAAATACGAGTGCCATGCGAAACCACTTTTTTGTCATGTTCGTTCCTCCTCATAATTCATCATTTAAATCAGGCTGTCTGAATCTGTGCGATCGCTACTCTACCCCCGTCATTTCCACTCATCTGTGTATGTTTGCTTACTTATCCGGTCTGCGCTGCTGATGCAAGTCGCTTTCTACCATTCCTCCTTGTTGGCGAAGATCCCCAGCTGAGCGCAGGGAATATTCTAAAATCATTCGGGCAGCCGATGCCGATCCCCGGCACGGATTTTTCTACCCATCCACATCATAAAAACGCTTCCACGATTCGTAAAGAAGCGTATTTCTGCGAGATGGTGTTTTTTCTCGATCAGGCGGATAAAAAGCCAAAAACCCGCATGATATCAGGCTTTTTGGGCAGGTGGAAAATGCTAAAGCGGTAGAAATAGATAAGAAAAACCTCTATCGAAGCCAATTAAGAACGAGCGACCGCGATTCAAAGGTAAGTTTTCTTGCGATATAGAATTTCATCAGCGCAGCAAGATAACTTATAAATTCTAGATCTAAAAAAAATGAGGGATTTCATAAAGAAATCCCTCACGGAGCATGTTAAATTTTTTCTCTTCCTCACAGATACATTAGAGAAGCTAAACGCCTTGGTCGTTATATGAAAATGGGAGTGAATTCATTCACCCATTTCGTCTTTCTTGGCTTTGGCACCCTTTTCCCGTAATTTCTTGCCTTCCTTGCCGTACAAATCCTTCAAGATTTTTTTTCCTGTCGGCGTCTGCGCAAGTCCGCCCTTCGCCGTTTCCCGGTGCTTGGCCGGCATAGCCGTGCCGACTTCCAGCATCACGTCAATCACTTCATCCGACGGGATGACGCTTCGAACGCCGGCCAGCGCCATATCCGATGCCGCCAGCGCGGTCACGGCGCCGAAGCCGTTGCGCACGATGCAAGGAATCTCGACCAGTCCGCCAACCGGGTCGCAGATGAGCCCTAAGGAATTTTTCAGTGCAAGTCCAACGGCATGAACCGCTTGCTCCGGCGTGCCGCCCCTCAGCTCTGTCAGAGCGCCTGCCGCCATGCCGATGGCTGAGCCCACTTCGGCTTGACAGCCGCCCTCCGCACCGGAAATAAACGAATTATTGGCGATCACGTAGCCGATCGCGCCTGCGCTAAACAGCCCCATCACCAGACGCTCGTCTTCCCAGCCGAAGCGCTCCTGCGTGCTGACGAATACGCCGGGGATAATGCCGCAGGAGCCTGCTGTCGGCGTGGCCACGATGCGCCCCATGGAGGCATTCACTTCGGACACGGACAGCGCGTAGGCCAGTGCCGTGCAAGCGTCGGTACCGAGCGCAGGCACCCCGTTGCTCATATATTGATGGACGCGCACGGCATCCCCGCCGGTCAGTCCGCTTTTGGAAGGAACAGGTTCATGGATCCCCCGGTGCACCGCTTCCTTCATAATGCCGTAATAATCGGCCATTTGTTTAAACGTCTCTTCCTTGCTCTTGCCGGTTTCCTTGATCTGCTCATTCAGCATCAACTGGCCGATTGTAACCTGGTCCTCCCGGCAGCACGCAATGATTTGCTCCAGCGTAGAAAACTTCATGACTGCGCCTCCTCTACTGTCAAATCCGCAACGACGACGCGGTGCACGCTCGGCAGCCCTTCGATATGCTTCATCAACTCAGCCGGGACCGCTTCATCCGACTCCACCACCGTCATGGCATCGCCGCCTCTTCCCTTGCGGTCCACGTCCATATAGGCAATGTTGACGCCGCCTGCCTCCAGGAGCCGGGTGATATGCGCGACCATGCCCGGCGTATCATCATGAAAGACCAGCAGCACCGGATAATTCATCGTAAACTTAACGTCGAAACCGTTCACGCGCAGCATTTCCACACTGCCTCCGCCAATGGAAGCGCCTGCAATGACGTCGGTATGATCGCCGTCCGTCAGCCTCAGCTCAACGGTGTTCGGGTGAAAGGCCACATTCTGTGCCGTTTTGAAATTAAGTTCAATGCCTGCCGCCTCCGCAAGCTCGATCGAATTCCGGATACGCATATCATCCGTGGCAAAATCGAGCAATCCGCCCACGACAGCCAGATCGGTGCCGTGGCCGCGGTAGGTTTCGGCAAAAGAACCGTAGAACACAATTTCCGCTTGATCGGGGAATGCTCCAAATATGCGCCGCGCAGCCCTTCCGATCCGCACGGCCCCAGCGGTATGAGAGCTCGACGGCCCCACCATACTGGGCCCAATAATAGAAAACACATCTTTAAACCGCATGCGCGATTCCCCACTTTCAACTATTCTGCCCTCATTGTATCAGTCCGCCAGCCAACTTTCCAAGTGCTCTTGTATAAAATCGTCATCGTTCAAATGCGGATAATCCCGGTAGACTCTGTCAATCTCTTCGGATTGTCCGGGAGACAGCGTTTCATGCGGATTCAGGCACCATGTGCCTTGCAGCAGCCCCTGCCTGCGGAGCACCTCATGGATGCCCGGAATACAGCCTGCAAACTGATGTGCGGGATCAAAAAAGGCCGCATTGGAGTCGGTAATCTCCACATTGCGTATGAGCCACTCCTTCGCGAATTGCTTCTCTGTGCGTGCCTCCTTGATTTCTTCCAGCAGCTCTACCGCTTTCTTGGTCCAGACCGCCCAATGACCGAGCAGACCGCCGACGATAGGCTTGGTGACCAGCGTCCCGTCCACTTGGAATTGATACGTCGTCAGCAAATCGTTGACGATGTTATCATCATTCCCCGTATAGAGCGCAATGTCATCTCTGCGGCTCGAATAACAGACGGCACGGACGACGTCAATCGTCTGATAGCGGTTGAAGGGAGCCATCTTGATTGCCACGATATTCGGAATTTCGGCGAAGGCGCGCCAAAAGTCGAAGGAGAAGATGTTGCCGCCAACCGACGGCTGAAGGTAGAACCCGATCACCGGCATCCTCTGCGCAATCTTCTCCGTGCGCCTTAGAATGTCTTCTTCACTCCAGCCGCTTAAACCGCCCATGCTGAGGAGGACGGCGTCATAGCCGAGCTTGCGGGCGATCTCCGTTTCCTCTACAGCCTGCTCCGTGGGGCCGCAGACGCCGGCCACCATAATGAACGGCCGATCGAGCCCCGCTTTTCGAACCTCTTCTGCCGCAAGTCGCAGCACGGGTTCATACAAGTCGATGCCCTTGTCACGGATCTCGAATTGGGTCGAATGAACGCCGACGGCAACACCGCCCGCACCGGATGCCGCATAATAGCGCGTTAATGCCCGCTGGCGTCGTTCGTCCAGCTTTCGGTTCTCATCCAAAGCAAGCGGGTGAGCCGGTATGACAAGCCCTTCATGCAGAGCTTTAAGCTTCTCGGGGGCTAAACGTTGAGTTGCAGGAACCTGTCCGCTCATTAGAATTTCCCCTTTCTCTCTTGGAAGTGAGTCGGCTTATTCCAGCTCTCGCCGCCCGATTGCACCCATGCTGCGGTCCAGTCCAGCATCTGCAGCAGAGACACCTTCGGATAACCGAACAGCTGGTGGGACTTCGCAGCATTGTTCAGGAGTGCGGTCTCGGATTCCGTACCCGTAAAGGTCACTTCCTTGCCCATCCGTGCCGCCATTTCCTGTGCCGCCCAGCGGATCGACATCGTCTCCGGTCCGGTAATGTTGATGATCTCCGGAGGAGAGCTGCAGTGCAGGAGCGAACGGAGCGCCATCTCATTGGCATCTCCTTGCCATATGATATTCGCATGCCCCATCGCCAGGTGAATCGGCCGGTCCTCGTGAATCGATCTGGCCAGCTCATGCAGAACGCCGTACCGCATGTCGATGGCATAATTCAGGCGGTAAATCGCCATCGGCGTACCATTCTGGTGGGAAAAATATTCAAAGACGCGCTCTCTGCCGAGACAAGACTGCGCATACTCTCCAACCGGCTCCGGCGCAACGGATTCGTTGACTCCGCCACTGCCCACCGGTGAGAACGGGTACACATTTCCTGATGAAAATACGACCATTCTGGATTGCTTGAATTTCTCGGCCACCCGGCCCGGCAAGTACGAGTTCATCGCCCAAGTAAAATATTCACGCCCGGTCGTGCCGAATTTATTGCCCGCCATGTAGATCACGTTCGGAGCCTCGGGCAGCTGCTGCAGTTCCCCATCGTTCAGCAGGTCGCACGACATCGTCTGAACGCCCGCCTCCTCCAGCTCACGTCTAGCCTCCTGGTTCGAGAACCGCGATACGCCGATGATCCGTTTGCCTCCACCGCCTTCCCGAACGGCGTTGGCCGCCAGCCTTGCAAGGCTGGGACCCATTTTCCCGCCGACGCCCAACACAAGAATATCCCCCTCCAAAGATGCCAGATCGGCAACAAGCTGTGCTGAAGGCTCCGCCAGCTTCGCTTCTAATTCCGCAACGGTTAACATGAACAATCTCCTCCTCCGATTGATGATTCTTCTTCATCATACGGCCCCAATTGATATAAAGACAAATCTTTAAATCGTCTTTAAATAGGTAGATAGATCGTGTTTAGAGGAAGTTTTACCTGCGAAATAAAGATGCTAAGCCTCGGATGTTTATATTTTCTCATCTCCTAAAAAAAGCTCCCTGGTTTCAGGGAGCAAACGAAACGTTCAGCACGATGTGTCGAAGCACGAGGAAGGCAATGATAAAGGAGGCTGCCAGCCCCAGCATCGTGAAGATGACGATTTTCTCAACGCGAGTAAATTTGACCTTCGTTTTATTCATCACGATCACCTCGCCCTCCATTATAATACATATCTGATATCCTATTCCAGAATGGTGAATCTGAAGATTTGCCTTTGCCTTCCTCGGGATTTTATGATTGTTTTTTGATGTATTTGGTCTGCTCCTGCCGTTATTCGTCTTTCAATCGTTTATCCTCGTCCTTGTGGCCTTCCGGATATCCTTGCTCCGATGTCACGCCGTTATTGAGCAGCTTTCGTATTCGGGCTGCCTCTTCCCGTTTCCGCTGCCCCGATCTTCGTGCCAGCCATAGGATGAGCAGAACGAAGGCCGCGATGACCAATAAGGGAAGTGAGCCGGAAAGGATGACGATAATCCATTGGATGATGATGGTGATCACATCGATGCTGCCCTGAAAAGCTTGGGAAACCCGCTGTCCGAGCGGCGCTTGAATGGCGGACGTTTTGGGATCATCCTTTTTTTCGGGCGACTCGTAAAGCCTGATTTCTACCGTGGAGTAAGACACGTTTTGATCAATGTAACGCATCCGGCCTTTCATCTGCTCGATTTCGGATTGAATGCGCTCCAGCTCGTTGGCAAAAGCGACAAGGTCGGTCGTTTTTGTTGCTTTTTTCATGAAGGCGACGTACTGCTCCTCCATGATTTGCTTGGCCTTAAGCCTGGATTCCAAATCGATGTATTCCTCGGTCACGTCCTGCCCTTCGATGCTTCGCTGCAGGCTTTCATGCGCAATGTTCTCCAAACGGTCTATAAAGGAGGAGAAACCGTTCGCAGGAACTTTCACAATAAACGTGCCGCCTTTTTCGCTGCTGGACTGGGTTTCGCTGAAATTAACAATATAACCGCCGGAAAGCGTCACTGTGTTCCGGACTTCCGACTGCGCTTTTCCATAGTCCTGAATCTCCATCACGATATTCGCTTTGTACATCAGCTTTTGGTTGAGGCCGCGTGACAAATCCTGCGAGTTAAACCCTGCGCCGGAAGTCTGGGCAGGCGATGGCATATTCGGAAGCTCAGCATCCGCCGATGCCGGCTCCTCGGCGCTGTTCTTGCTCTTATCCGCCGTTGCGCTTTCGGCTTCCGCCGCACCTCCGTCTGTTTTGTTTGAGGCATGATCCGTCGATGTTACTTGCTTTTCGACGGGCGCGGCACTTCCGGCGCTTTTGTCTTGAGAACCCGAAGAGCAGCCGCTGACCAGCAATACGATAAGCATCAAAGCAGCAATCCATGAACCCCGCTTTCCCATACTTCAGCCCCCTGTAGATAAATATTTCCCATTTTATCTACTAACGGTTCCATCATCTGGAAGGTTGCAGGCGCGCTAAAAAAACTCTCCTAGCGGGACCATTCCGGAAAAGCGCCTCCTCCGTCGCATAACGGAAGAGGCGCCAGTGTTCCCAAAGTTATTTCACAACGCTACTCCAAAAACGTGAATCTGAATATCTGCCTTGGCCTTCCCCTTGGCACCTTCTCGATTCCGGCTATCTCAACCAAGTCGTTGTCGGTCCACAGTTGGAGCAGCCGATGTGCACTGCGGACGGTAATGTCCAGCAGGTGAGCGAGCTCATGGACCTTGTATTCATATTTACCCGAACGGGCACGCTGGTTCAGCAGCTTGCTCAAGTAGGCGCTCGTCATCCCTGCGTCCTCTGCCCGCTTGATCAGCCCTGCATCCGTAAAGGACAGCACCTCCTGCACAGGGTCGGACATCTCCAGCGGTCCGATCAGCGTGCCGTCCTCACGCACGATAAAGCAGGCGTTACCGCCCACCTCCTTGGATTTCCGCATCGCGATTCGCGCATTGGTTCCCGCCATGCTGGCCGACTGGCCAAAACCCATGCCGATGCTGAGCGAAATGCCATAGGTTTTGTTCACGTCTTTAGCCAAGGGGATCGTTTTATAGCCGCCGGTTTCCCGTTCAAAGATGCCGCGTGTCGTGAAGAACAAATACTCGTCCCCGCCCAGATGGGTCAGATATCCGTCCAGCGATTCCACATAATCGAGCACCATCCGGTGAATGTCCAGCTTCAGCTTCTGCACCTCATGCTCATTATTCCGTCTTAACGCCTGGGTTCCAAAATCATCTATATTAATCATCCCAACAACGATTTGGCCTTCCCTGCTACGACGGGATGCCGTAGACAGCAAAGCCCGCTCCAGCGATACCACGATATCCTGATCGGAAGGCAGCAGCCACTCATTAGGGACCCCGAGCCTCGTCAGCTCATGGGCCACCGCTTCCACGCCCGTGAACGCAACGGAGCACGCGCCGGATTCATATTGTAAACGGTGAAAAGCAACCAGGTTCTCCTTCGGGGCATAAGCCGGTCCATCGTAAATGGCGGCCTGTACGGCCGGGATACCCAGATCCCTTATCGTCCGGACCACCATCGTCTCGGTTAAAGTATCCACCGATATGCCGCCAGCCAGTCTTCCCCGCTGCCCGGCATGGAACAACGCTTTATATAAACCCGCGTCCGTGACGGGGACATAATGCACAGGGATCGAGACCTGTCCGAGCTCCTTCACCTTGCGCTGGGTCAGCGGATCCGAGAGGAACAACACCTCAACCTCGCCTCCGATCCGCTCAGCCAGGGCCGGCGCTTCGCCATCATCCTGAAAAACAAGCGGTACGGGGTCAAAGGAAGGAAAGGTTTCAATGACCTTCATAATTTTATCAACGATCGTCTGGCTTCCGATAATACCGATACGAATTTGCTGGACAGGGAGTTGCCTCCGCTCCGTCATGTTTCATTCACTCCCATCTTTCCCATTGCCGGGAAGCCGCTTATCGGCAAGCCGGGATGGATACCTAAATCATACCCGCTATCGGAAATTTGGCAAGTGAAAGAACCAAAAGCGAAGCAACTCCCACTTTTGGTTCTCAACCGATTCGTCATTCCACTCCAGTTCTAATTACTGCCATTTCTCCGGCACTTTCGACTGATGGCCGTTCTTGATTTCAGAGAAGAGACTAGCAGCGGAGCTGGTCTCCGATTGAGGTGTGGCAGGGACAGGGACAATCTGGCTAATGAGCGCCATAAGCTGGTTAATATCCTCTTTTGTAGCCGGTTGCTTATGGCTCTTCAAGGTGTATCCCAGATTTCCGCTGACCTCCAGCGTAGCCCACTCCACGTCCGATATATTGGCGATTCCCGCCTGTCTTAGCCTCATCTCCAGCTTATCCACCGTGAGTCTCAGCTTGTCGAGACTGGCCTCATGAAGTTTGCCGTGTTCAATGACCACCACCGATTTGCCGGAGATTAACGTCTCCAGCCCGTCAGCCTTATACTCGATGTACTCCATAATAACCATAGAGAGAATGAGGACGGCAGCAACCCCGATCGTAACCCAATAGCCCTGACCGCTTAGAGGCTGTACGAGCAATGAACCAATCCCGATCATAATGACAACCTGCGTAATGGTCATCTGTGAGATGGATTTTCTGCCGCCGATCCGAAATAGGATGGTTCCGGCAACAATAATTCCCACCGCCTTCAAAATCATGATCCAGCTCACCCTTGGACCTCCCTTCCTTTTTAGGTATAGAGTTTCCTTATTGGTACAATCTATCCATCTGCTACACACCGTAAATAGGCTTCTGACTGATCAGACTCCAAACCTCCTATAAAATACACACGGTGAAGAAACTAAACGGCTTATACGCCTGCTGCCTGCCTCTATAAACCCCCGCAAAAAAGAGCCATTACGGCTCTTTAATCGACTTTCTTTCCTGGGCATATAACGATTCCATGCATCATGCGTAACGGTACAGTCCAGCCGGATGCTTGGATGCTGTCGGCCATATGCCGATTATTCACCCTCTGGCTACCAGCCTAATTCCAGCGTCTTCCCCGTCTCCGCATAGGTCTTCAGAATGCTCATGGTCATCCACCAGCCTTCCGCTGCCTTGGCACGGGACGGGTGATTTGGCGTATATTGATCATTGACGAGCGTCAGCTTGGTACAATTCCCTACCGGCTCGAGAGTGAATGTAATCCGAGACTCCAGCTCCTCATGATTGGCATAATACGACGGCCCCGGATGCTCGGACAGACTCAGTGTCTTCTGCGGCTCATAAGCCAGAACCTTCCCATAGACATGAACCGTCTCCTCCCCGTCATTCCCCGGACCCACATAAGCATAAGGCTCCCCGACTTCAAATGAAGATCTCAGTTCGCTCCCGAAAAAGGTGGCCCGCGTACCCTCCGGCGAAATTAAGACATCCCATACCTTCTCCGGCGAAGCACCGATATAAAACTCATATTGCAACGGCTCCATGCAGCTTCCTCCTACCCTCTATAAAATGCGCAGGAAGACCGACTTGTCCTCCTGTGATATGATGATGTTATCAAGCAGTTGCGATCCAAGTATTGTAAAAATGCGACAGGCTGCAACCTATGGAATCACTTCAAATCACTTCAAATCACAAGCACAAGTCCCGTATGGGGCCAGTGATCTATGGTCTATCGATCCAGGCCTGCTACGGATTAATTGGAGGTGTTTATGTCCATGATTCAGCATCCTCATCAGTCCAGCCTTGGCATTTTGAACATGAAAAGAGCCGGAGAGAAGTTCCAGCTCCTGCGAATTCCCCCATCCAGCGACCTTTCCTATTTCATCAAGCATTACTGGATCATTCATTGGGATTTAACCGGTCAGGAGCCTCATCTGCAGGATGTTGTTCCTAATCCTTGCGCAAACTTGGTCGTCCAGCTTCATCGAACCGCTTTTTACGGCGTATCCAGCACCAGGCATTCCCACCATCTGGAGGGGAGGGGCCAAGTATTCGGAATCAAGTTCAGACCCGGCGGATTCTATCCGTTCGTGAACACATCCATGGACCGTCTGACGGATTCCTCCATAGGGACCATGGAGATTCTCCGAGTCGACTCCCATACGCTGGAACAGCAGCTATTGACCGCAGAAGAACCGGAGCAAAAAGTCAGGTACATGGAGGAGCTTATCCGCCGTGTTCTCCCCGAAGAAGACGAACATATCGAACGGATTCATACCATCATCGATCACATTCATCACAACCGGGACATCATCCGAGTCGAGCAGGTTAGCGAATGGTTCCAGATGAGCCCGAGATCACTTCAGCGCCTGTTCAAGCAGTACGTCGGGGTAAGCCCTAAATGGGTGATCCGCCTATACCGGCTGCAAAATGCCGCCGAGATGCTTGAAGGCCTTGATCAACAGGATGCACTGCAATTGGCCATGGACATGGGCTATTACGACCAGTCGCATTTTATCCGGGATTTTAAAGCGGTGATCGGTAAAACGCCGGAAGTTTATATGAAGGAACGATAACCTAAAAGGAGGTTAACGCATGTATACGATACAGGCAATCGGAATGGTCCATAACGAAAGAAAGGCGATTCAGGATGATTACTGGGGGGATGTCATCTCGGAGATCAAGCTGGGCGAAGCGTGGGATGAAAGCTCCCTGGATGGGATTGAAACGTTCAGCCACCTCGAAATCATCTATGTATTCCATCTCGTCCAGGACGACAGCATCCAGTACGCGGCGAGACATCCGCGAAATAATCCGAGCTTTCCCAAGGTCGGTATCTTCGCCCAGCGGGGCAAGAACCGACCCAACAGACTAGGAGCCACCATGGTGGAGTTGGTAAGCAGAGAGGGCAGGTCCGTTTTCGTAAAAGGGCTGGATGCCATAGACGGGACTCCCGTCGTTGATATCAAACCTGTCATGGAGGAGTTTTTGCCGAAGACGCAGACCAAGCAGCCCGAATGGGCTACGGACATTATGTCCCGTTACTGGGAATAAGGATGAAGTACTTCATCCTATAACAAACAGCGCTGGCATGCCCTGTCCTTGAGTTCTAAGGACTGGCTTGGCCAGCGCTGTTTCTATGGAATCCATATCGATTAAGCCTACTCCTCGTGCATGACGAATTGAGCGATGTTCTTACTGTGGTCTCCGACACGTTCCAAGTTGCTCAGAATATCCAGATAGACCGCTCCAGAGTTCCCTGTGCACAGATTCTGGTTCAACCGCTGGATATGACTCTTGCGGAACCTAACTTCCATCTCGTCTAATTGCCGCTCATAGTCCAGCACCTCTTGAGCCGCGGCCACGTCATTATGCTCTAACGCAGTCAGCGCCCGTTCCACCGCCTTGTCGGCTAAGGACAGCATTTCCTTCAGCTCGCGCCCGGCTTCCTCTGAGAACTCAACCTTTTTATTAATGCTGAATTCGGAGAGCTCCACGATATTTTCCGCATGATCGCCGATCCGCTCAATATCGTTCACCAGTTGGAACCAACCGGAGGCTTTTTCGGACTCCCCTTCCGGCAATCCGTTCTGCTGCTGGATTTTCACCATATAATCCGTAATTTTCCGATTCAATTCGTTGATAAGCTCTTCCTTCTGCAGGGCGAGTTCCCCCACCCGGGGTTCCCTGCTGAAAAAGAAAGCAGACGCATCATTGAGCGTCTCTCGGGCATATTGCCCCATGCGCAGAATTTCATGCTGGGCTTGTCCAAAAGCGACAGCCGGTGTGGCCAGTAAACGTTCATCCAAATAAATCGCCTTAAATTCAATTTCCTGCATTTTGCCGGGAATGATCTTGGTTACGATCCAGGCCAGAGTCGGAATTAGAGGCAGGAAGATCAGGGCATTGGTCGTATTGAAGATGCCGTGAGCGTACGCGATTTGCATCCGAATATTAACGCCTTCACCCAGCCACGCCACCAGAGAATGCACGGGAATCAGCAGAATCATAAAGATAATGGCACCGATGACGTTAAAGATGACGTGCACCAAGGCTGTTCGCTTTGCGGCGACTGTTGCGCCAATCGAAGCAAGCACTGCCGTAATGGTGGTCCCGATGTTATCGCCAAACAGGATCGGTAGCGATCCTTGGAGGCTGATCATGCCTTCGTCTGCAATCGTCTGCAATATACCGATAGTCGCGCTTGAGCTTTGCACAATCACCGTGAACAAAGTACCAACAATAAGAGCCATGATCGGTTGGTCCTTTAGCTGGATCATAAAATCCGTGAAGGCAGGAAGCTGACTAAGCGGCTTCACCCCACTGCCCATAGTCGACAACCCTAGGAACAGGGTACCAAAGCCAAAAATCACTTGGCCAATATATTGAAATCTTTTCTTGTTAAAGAAAAATAAAAAGAACGCTCCTACCGCAATAATGGGCAGTGCATATTCTTCAATTTTGATCCCCACGATAAATGCAGTCATGGTTGTGCCAATGTTGGCGCCCATAATAACGCCTATGGCTTGTCGAAGTGTCATCAGTCCCGCATTGACCAGTCCGATCGCCATCACGGTCGTTCCTGATGAGGATTGAATCAGAATCGTGACACCGACACCGACCAGCACGCCCAGCACCGGGTTGGACGTGTATTTCTCCAGCAACCCGCGCATTTTGTCTCCTGCTGACTTCTGCAGTCCGTCCGACATGTACTTGATGCCGAACAGAAAAATGCCCAAGCCGCCTACAAACTTAAATAGGATATCCTGCCAATCCAAGAAAAAAATCCTCCTTTAGATGTCAACCTCGTAGTGTGGATATAAAAACCCTCTAATAATTTAGCATAATATCACAACAAGTTACACCTATCTAAGTATCGACATATTACGAGATCGGCAGACTTATTTCGACCGATGTCCCTCGCTCTTCCTCGCTCCGGATGACAATCCTGCCATTATGGCTCTCCATGATCCGATGGACGATCATAATGCCAAGGCCATTGCCGTCCGGCTTGGTCGTATGAAATGGCTCCCCAATCCGCTGGAGCACATCGTCCGTCATGCCGGAGCCGTTATCCGTAAAGATCACGCGTTGATATCCTTCCTGCACATCCAGATGAATGTGAATGTTCCCGCCATGCGGCAAGGCTTCCATCGCATTCTTCAGAATATTAAGAAAAACTTGCTTAATCTGGTTCCGGTCGCATAGAATCGTAGCATTCTGCCCGATGTTTCGGGTCATTTCAATCCCGCTAAGCTCCGCCTGGATCGCAAACAAGTGGAGCACCTCATCCAGAATTTGACCGCAGTCCTCAAGCTTAAAGACCGCAGCCTGGGGCTTGCCCAAAATCATAAATTCCCCTACCATCAGATTGGCCCGTTCCAGCTCGGACATGATCAGATCATAGTGCCGAAGACAGGCCTCCTTA
Source organism: Paenibacillus sp. JZ16 (assembly GCF_015326965.1). Lineage (NCBI taxonomy): Bacteria > Bacillati > Bacillota > Bacilli > Caryophanales > Paenibacillaceae > Paenibacillus > Paenibacillus sp. JZ16. The sequence goes on along the minus strand of NZ_CP017659.1, from coordinate 5,010,511 downwards.
TTCGCCAACTGGAGCATTCCCTTCACCGTGGTGAGCGGGTTACGCACTTCATGGGCGATGCTTACGGCAACCTGACCGGCAAACACCAGCTTTTCCGTATTCCGCAGTACTTCCTCCGTACGCTTCAACTCCGTAATATCACGAAGAAAACCTACCACCCGCATGAGCTGTCCCCCACGGTCGTAAGCAGGCTGAACATCCAGTATATAATGATTCATGTTTCCGGATATCTCAAGCGAAAGCTCTTCTCCGATGCAGATTTGCTGCCGGTGTATCACCTGCTCATAATACTCGCCAATCGGCTTAATACCAAACACCGAGCGACCCACATATTGGGTTCGTCTCCGATCACTGCCGCCTTTGTACAGCAGGCTTAAGCTGGTTTCGTTCATCTCCAGAATCTGACCCTTTGCATCGGTAATGATCACGCCATAATGATTCGTTCCGAGAAGCACCTGATTCAAGGTTTGCAGCTGCGTGTTCTGTTTGCGGGTAACCATCTCCCGTTCCAGGGAATCGGCCATCGTGCACAACAAAGCATGCAAATGTGGGTGAACAAACTCCCTGTTCGTCATTAGAGAAATGGTTCCTAGGATTTCCTTCCCATCCACGCTGTGAAAGGGAGCCGAATAACATGCCATACGGTGCAGAATGTGATGAAAATGATCCTCTCCTATCAACGTAAACGGACGTTCGTACCGGAGACACAGATCAATAGAGCTTGGACCATCTTCTTGGGAATAGCCGTTGCCCTCGGTGATACCCAAATACCGGGCTGTTTCTATGATGGTCGGGTCCCCTTCCATATCAAGAATGAATCCCTCGTTATCCGTAATCGTAATCACGACAGGGTTTCCTGATCCTGAAGAAAGAAACTTATTCACGAAAACCTGTATCACTTCGATGTATTCTTTATATTTTGCACGCCTTGCGGCCAATACTTCGTCATTCAATCGATTCGTATGTGTTGGAATCAGCTCCGGGTTCATCCCCTTGTCTATACACTGCTGCTTCGTTTGCCGAATGATCTCCTGATCGGTTATTTCACCACATCGATTATCCAAAACCACATGCCCCTTTTTATCATACTGCCACTTTAACGTAACCTAACGTTTATTCTATCACTTTTATCGGCAAATGGAGCCTGCCAGTAAAACTTAATCGAATGTGAACATGGCAGCTTTCATCTTAACATTTATCAAGGTATACGGGATAAGCAGATATTTGGAAACATATTCTTATGTTCTCCTCCTGTTTATGTAACTATTTACAGCAAATATCCGTTTAGGATGTAAAGGAGATGAGAATCCATGTTCAAACCCAATATGGCTTACTTGTTCCTCATGGCTGTCCTATTTCTTGTAACAGCCTGTTCGAGCAATCAAGCTGAAGCGCCGGCTCCATCATCCAAACCTCCGACAACTGCAGTGGCGGACTACAACAGTACGGCGGAAAACGTATTTTCATTATATGAAGGAGAAGACATGAGTACCGAGGATAAAGTCACGAACATGCTTGCTCAATTGGAAGGCATGGACTGGACAGAATACAACCGCCTGAGCAGTGGCAAAACATTGGAGACTCTTGAGCTGCTGTATACCCACCGGTCCCTTATCAAACCCGAACATTACAGGAGCCTGTTCATGGCAACCACCAATCTCGACGGTGCCTCTGCCGAGCAATACGCCGCCATTGCAGGAGAATTGTTTGCCAGAGACACGAAGGGCGTGGTTCGAGCACTCGCTGATTTGAGTGACAACGATATGAGGCAAAGCGTCATTTCCAATATTGCTTACCATCTTGGTTATCAGAATGTTACACAGGTGGAGGAAGAGCTCGAGCAATGGCAAACGAACAAGGAGCTGGATGATCCCGAGAAGAACGTCATCGCCTCTCTTATAGCTGCACTCAACAATCCATAACACCAATCACACCCTTGCTCTGCTGGTCATATGTTGCAAATAGACTCACACGGTTTCATAAGCCTTTATCTACGACATCCGTCAGAGATAATCGACAGCACCAAAAAAGAGCCGACCAAGATGACATCTTGGTCGGCTCTTCGTATCGATAAAACAAGGGTACACCTTATTGGTTCAGCAGGAACTCTTCTCCGGCAATACCTGGAGATGTCATATGATAAGGGTCCAGAATGACCTGGATCTGTTCCTCTGTCAAAAGACCCTGCTCCAGAATAATCTCCCTGATGCTTTGACCTGTCTTCTGCGCTTCCTTCACGAGTCTGGAGGCTACGTCATAACCCAGATGCGGGTTCAATGCCGTAATAATGCCGTAGCTGTTATCCACGAAGTACTTGCAGCGTTCCTTATTCGCCGTAAGATCGACCATCAGATTCTTGTAGAACACATCCATGCCGTTCTTCAGGATTTTGAGGGAATGCATTAAGTTGTTCGCTGCGACAGGAACCATGACGTTAAGTTCGAATTGCCCGGCTTCGCATGCCAAACTGATCGTATGGTCATTGCCGATAACTTGGAACGACACCTGGTTCATGACCTCGGCCATCACCGGATTGACCTTGCCCGGCATAATCGACGAACCCGGTTGTCTTGCCGGTACGTTCAATTCGTTCAAGCCCGCTCTCGGACCGGAAGCCATCAAGCGGATATCGTTGCACATTTTCGAGAAATTCACGGCACACACTTTGAGCGCAGCCGACAATTCCATATACGCATCGGTGTTCTGGGTGGCATCGACCAAATCTTCGGCTTGCTTCAAGGAGAAGCCTGTCTGCTCAATTAAATGCTGGACGACACTGTGCATATAGTCCGGTGTTGCATTAAGCCCCGTACCTACCGCGGTCGCCCCCATATTAACGACTAGCAAGCCTTGCGCGGCCCGCTCGATCCGGTTGATGTCACGTGTCAGAACATTGGCATAAGCCCCGAACTCTTGTCCGAGTCGAATCGGTACCGCATCCTGCAGATGCGTGCGCCCCATCTTGATGACATCATCAAATTCCTTGGCCTTCTCCTGAATGCCGGCAACCAAGGTCCGGAACACCTCAAGCAGATCCTGCGTCAGACGGTAAGACGCGATGCGGATCGCCGTCGGGATGGCATCGTTCGTGGACTGCGACATATTAACATGATTATTAGGATTGCAGTAGAAATACTCGGCCTTCTGTTTCCCCAAAATCTCCAGCGCCCGGTTCGCCAATACCTCATTCATATTCATATTGATCGAAGTACCTGCTCCGCCCTGGATGGAATCGACAATAAATTCGGAACGGAGATTACCCGCGATGATCTCGTCTGCCGCCTCTATAATGGCACTGCCTATCATTTTCGGCAGCAGGCCAAGCTCCATGTTCGCCAGGGCAGCGGCTTTCTTAACTTCGCCCAGTGCAGATATCAATTCTGCATGGATGGGTACCCCGCTGATCGGAAAATTCTCTACCGCCCTAACCGTATTAATTCCGTAATAGGCTTCCACAGGAAGCTGTTTTTCCCCCAGAAAATCTTTTTCAATTCGATACTGCATATCCATGGACAACATCACCATCGCCTTTTGATTATTTTGTATCATGCTTGTCACCTGTTATCATCCAGCTTGCCCGGATATATACAGAATTCTGCCTTCCCACTTGAAATCCTCTATAGCTTACGCGTTTTGTTAGAGAATATTGAATGATATGTGCGAACGCGCAAAAAAAGAGGCCTTATCTAAGTATAATTACCCAGAAAAGACCCCTCTTACCCTATCTTTATGATTCTGTCTGTAGACCTAGATGGGGACACACCTGAACTAGAAGACGGTGGTCTTCCTATGCGGAGGGAAACCAACCGATATGACGGCCCCTCCCTCCGTTCGATTCCCTGCCGTGATCAGACCTCCGCAGCGCTCCACGATGGCGCGAGCAATGGCCAGACCCAGACCGGACTCCCCATTCTTGCCCTTCACAAACCGGTGGAACAAATACGGAAGCAGTTCCTCGGATATGCCCTCGCCATCATCAGAAACGGTGAGGAATACCCGGCTATTTTGGATACCGGCTTGAATGTATATATGCTTGCTCGCGTGCCTTGCTCCATTCGAAACGATATTCAGCAGCGCTTGCAGCAGCTTATCCCGGTCAGCATACACCATTAACGATTCGTTATCGCCATAGGAAGGATGTACGAACAGTCCTTTTTTCACCAAGACCGGATTGACTCTTTCGATCGTTTCCTCCACGAGCTCCTTCAAATTGACCGCCGTTGCCTTAAAGATGTCGTCCTCGCTGTCCAGCTTCGCGAGCAGCGTCATCTCGGTCACGATATTGGTCATGCGGCTGCTCTCACTCATAATGATATCCAGCCCTTTGCGGATCTCCTCCCCTTCGAATACCCCGTCCCGAATTCCCTCCGCATACCCGGAGATGGACATGAGCGGCGACTTCAGCTCGTGGGATGCGTTCTGGAAGAATTGCTTCTGCACATGATTGTACCGCTCCAGCTCACCCGCCATTTCGTACACGGACTCTGCAACTACGCCGATCTCTCCGCTTGCCGATACCCGCTGAACTTCGGAGAACTGGCGCTCTTTCACCTTCTTCAATTCCTCCCGCAGCAGCATGAGCGGCTTAATCAATCTCTTGGTGATGAACAAGCTTAAGATAACCATGATTACGCCTCCCACAGCAAATACGAGCATCAAACGCCCCATCAGCGCCTGCTCAATGGCCTTAATCTTGCTGATCGGAGTGATCAGTGTCATCGTCCCTTGAGGAACCGCCGTCACCTCGGTGAGGAATTGACCTCTCCCCGCTGCGGATGAGTACGGAGCCACATAGTCCGGACGAATCGCCTGACTTACCATGAATTGAGCGGAGGGAGTTACCGGAATCGAGCTGACCACATTCCCTTCGTTATCCTGGATGATTACGCCTACTTCCGCTACCTGTGCCGAGGTCAAGCCGCTAACCGCCAAAGGAGCACTCTCAATAGGAATGCTCTTGGCAGCGGCAGTTTCGAGTTTTGCCGTCAGCTCAGCCCCTATGGTCTGCATGTCCTTTCTCTGCGTCCCGATAAAATGGTCCATCAGCACATAATGAATCACAACCGCCGTCACGGAGAGCACGAGTATTAGCGACAAGGCAAACGCAAGATTGATCTGATGCACCAGCTTCATATCGATGATTCCTCCCCATCCACTCTCATTCGGTATCCATGCCCCCAGATAGCCTCGATCGGCAGCTGCTCCACCTTCTTGCGAAGCCGTTTAATGAGATGATCGACCGCACGGTCGCTTCCAAAATAGTCGTCGCCCCATACGGAGGTTAGCAGCTCATCCCTTGTAAACGCACGGTTCGGATGCTCGGCAAACACTTTCAGCATCTCGAATTCTTTGTTGGTCATATCCACTTCTTCCCCATCCCAGAATACACGCCGTTCCTCCAGCATTAACTGAAGGCGTCCGTTGCTAAGCTCCGGAGAAGCCGGCGCAAGCCGCGGAACACGCTCCTCATGATGGAATTTGTACCATCGGTTCAGCTGTCGTTTGATTCGGGCAACCAACTCGCGCGGGCTGAACGGCTTGACCATGTAGTCATCGCTTCCCAGCTCAAGCCCCAGTATTTTATCCACTTCGCTATCCTTGGCAGAGATCATGATGATCGGGACCTCGGCCTCTGCACGGATCCGTCGGCACAATTCGAAGCCGTCCATGCCGGGCAGCATAATATCCAGCACCCACATATCCGGCGGATTCGTTCTCCACATCTCCCAGCCCTCCTCTGCCGTGCCAAGGCCAACCGTCTTGTAGCCCTCCTTGCGCAAATAAGCTTCCACCAAATTACGTATATGCTGATCATCGTCAACCACGGCGATGAGATAATTTTGGTTCATATATAGACCTCCGGGCTTCATCTCCTTTCAGTATACCAAGCTGTAGGAAGATGAAGGGGATTGCCATTATTTTTCCACAAATACACCAATGTTCTGCCAATGCTGACTCGTACACTGGGTACTGTAAGACAAACCAACCCCACAAGGAGTGTTAAACGATGAAACACAAACTGTTTGGCAAGCTCGCCCTGTCCGCCGCCCTGCTCGGAACGGCAGCCGTCCCCGTACATGCATCAGGAGCTGACACAAGTGATGTACCAAAACAACCAGGCAAAAGCGCACCTATACAAGCCGCCACTACCATCTCCATTCTGCCGAACCCGCTGGAATTGGCAGAGAAATATGCACCGGAAACGGTACAGGATTAGAAAGAAACGCTTGAGAAGTACGGCAAGCTTGCCGGAGCCGAGGGAACCTTCTTCTTCTCGGAGGCTGCAGCTGTCGACGCAGACAACGGTGATGCACAGCCGGTTACGGGTGATGGCGAATTCGGAATTGCAATTGCCGTGAAGGCTACTCCGGCTGTAGATATCAACGGGTCCCCGGGCAGCGGGGATATCAAGGAATTCAAAGCGATCCAGATCAAGGAGTTTACTCCACTAGAAGGTACGGCAATAGAAGTAGCCGAAGCTGTTAAAACCGATGCCGGCATAGTGAAACACGACGTGATCCATAGCGAGGCAGCTGGTTTGGAGGCAGTGAAAATCAGCGATGAAGATCTGGCTTTCATCCATGCCAGAATCGACCTCTTCAAAGCCGTAGGTTCCAAGAACTCGGATGCCATTAAAGAGGCATTGGCGAAGCTGCTGGACCAATACAAGGAACAGATCGCTATGCTGGAAGCTGAAGCGAAGTAAACTTATACGTCAGCAGCATCTAGCATCGGTCGGAGAAAGCCAACCGTACTTAACAGACAAACAAGCCCTGCCGGTGCCGCGGCAGGGCTTGTTTTGGCATAGACTTACGTTTTTTTGGCCATTGCCTTCATCAGCTTCATGGCCGAGCGCACGCGCGGCTTCTTTAAATGCTCCTCTACATAACGGTAATCCGTCAGAATCACCTTGGCATCCCGCAGTCCGTAAGCAAAATCGTCATCGAACAGCAGCCGGTACTCCCATACCCGCTTCTCCCAATGCGGGATATTCGCCAGCATCCATTCATCTTCCGCTCCGGGATGGACGTAGGTTTCACTGACCCCTTCAGGGAGTCTGTACAGCTTATCAATCAGCGATTGCTTGAAGCTCTCGTAAGTCTCTCCCTCAACAACAGGAAACGGATGAGAGAGCAGATAATCCGGGATCGGCACGCCAAACGTGTCAGCAAGGCCTGAAGCGAGCGCGACCGGACGCTCGATATTCGGCAGCGAGCTGAGCAGTGGATCCTCCGGGTAGATATAGCGGAATAGTCGCGCGGGGAGGCGCCAACGCGAAGTCTTCCACAGCATCTGCGGAATGAGGCTTCGCCCCGTTTCCATCCCGTACAGGCTGCCCATGTGATTATCCACATGGCTGATGCGGATCCCGGCCTGGCTCGCCAACCTATACTGCGCCTCCAGCTCTTTTAACACGGCACCCGTCTCTGCCCCGCGTTCAAACTCCTGAACGGTCCGGTATTGATGGCCGCTGGCATCATGAAGGGAGGAATGCCCTGTTAAGCTGCTCCATCGCAGAGCCTCGAATTCGCTCGTCATGGTGAGGTGCAGCCCCACATTCGGTTGGCGTCGGCGTGCCGCCCAGGAGGCCGCCTCTTCAAAGCCGGGAGCCACGGTCATAATGGTTGCCGAAGAGACTTTGTTCTCCTCCAGCAGATGCCGGATCGCCTCATTCATGGCCTTGCTCTGCCCGAAATCGTCACAGTTGATGATCAGTCTTCGCTCCATGGTCGTGCCCGCCTCCTATGGTTTTTGAGAATTCGATTTTGGTTGCAAACGATAACAGGAAGGAAATCGCCAGCAAGCACAATGGAACGACACTAATCAAATACCTGAAGGTCGATTCCGGATCGCTCCCCGGGTTGTCACCGCTTTCATACCCGAATATCATGCCTACCACAAAAAATGCCAGGGCAGAGATCAATCCGCTGGAACGCGTAATAAATCCGCTGACAGCCGTATAGATCCCCTCTCTGCGCAGCCCCGTCCGCTCCGCATCTTCGTCGATGATGTTGCCGCTCACCATGGCCGGCGTTACCAGAAATCCCGCAAGACCGAATCCCACGCCGATGCCTGCCAGAATCCCGCTGATCAGATCATAGCCAAACCACAGAGGGATGACGGATAACCCATATACTCCTAGCGACAAACGCCATGCCTTCACGCCGTCCATCCGGCGGATCATCCAGTACCAGACGGATACCAGCGGAATGACCGATACAAACACAGCTGCCAGCAGAATAGATACTTGATTATCCGGGATGTTGAGCACATATTTTGCGTAAAAAGGGATCGTCGAGCTTATTAGTCCATTTACCGTCTGGGCGAATGAATTGGAGATGTTAAACACCCAGAACTTCTTGTTGCGCAAGGTTTCGCGGAATGCTTGGACAAGCTTGAGCGGCTCGCTGGCGCTGTAGGCCTCCTGCTCCCGGACGCTCATCATGCAGAGGAACATGAACACGCCGAACAGCAGCGCGTACAGAATCGCCATACTCGAAAATCCCATGGCGTCATAAATAATCGGGGTCAGCGCGGTACCGATCAATAACGCCACAACCTGGTAGCCCTGCTGAATGGCCGAGGCTTTCGCCCGGATGCGGTCTCCGCGGAACAGCTCAGGAAACAGCGCTCCATAATTGACCCATAATACGGTCGCTACCGCTTCATACAGGATAAGGGCAACTAAGAACCACAAGAACAGTCCGTTCTCAGACAATCCTTCCGGCGGCGAGAACACCAGCACGAAGGTCAGCATAAACAGCGGAATGGCGCCGAATACCCACGGCCTGCGCCGCCCCAGCCGGGTCTTCGTACGGTCGGACCAATACCCCATCAGCGGGTTATTAACCGCATCCCAGATCAGGAATACGGTTCGTGCCAGGGATGCCAGCCCTATGCCAAGACCCAATGTATCCACGTAGAAAAAGATGTAAAAGGAGCTGAACGCCTGGCTCGGAACCATCATGGCAAACATGCCAAGCGAATATGAATACGGCGAATTCACCCAACTGCGCTTCATCCGTTTCCCTCCATCCGTCATGGACGATTTTGTTGTACAGTATTCTGCGCATGGCACGAATATACCTGCTCTTGCTGGAGGGAGGGAAAGAGGTCTCACTATAAAGTTCATGCAAGGCCATTTTGCAACCATAAGTTTAGATGATCTTCCGAAAGGGTCTGTGCCATGGAATCCCTCAAATCCCCATTCCCCCGCTTTACATTAACGACTAAGAAGCCTGGCGTATCCGCCAGGCTCCTTGTTTTCATTCCTTATTGAAGAACGATTTTGATCGCATTGCCGATCGGCGGCAGGCTCTTGGTGAGCACCGGGCTGTAATAACCGATAATCTCTGCATTATCAGCCAAATCGCTTGCTTTCAATGTTTTTCCGTCTTTATTCACGACAACCGTCTCAGGCGTCAAATTCAGGACGACTTCATTCGGCGATTGTTCCGTTAATCCCTTACCCTTAATCGTTACGCGCAGGCTGCCGCCATCCGCATTGATGTCTGCGATGGCACCGGCTGTAGCGAGCTGCTCCGTCTCTTCCTTGTCCGACTTCACGCTGATTTCATAAGCATAGGTCTGCGGAGGCAGGCTCATAGTCATCGCCAGGCTGTGAACGGCTTCAATCTCCATCCCCTTCGCAAGATCCTTAAACTCGATGTCCTTGCCTTCTTCACCGCGGATAACGGTGTTCTCATCCACGTTCAGAAGGATTCCTTCCGTTCCCGTTCCGTTTATGTGAACGGCTTGGCGATCTTCGTTATTGATAATTTCGGTGATTTTGCCAGTGACGGTTTCCTTCTTCACTTCTTCCTCGGACGAGATGCTCACTTTCGTGCCATCGGCCGAGACGTTAACATGGAGCACTTCGCTGAAGAAGTTAGCCGGAACATAAAGCGTACCCTTCACATTCACCGGCGCAGCGCCGAGGGACTTATACATTTTGTTAACCGCATACTGGTCTTTGCCCGTTTGCACGAGAGTCCAGATCGGGGATCCCGGTTTAGTCAGCTCCGCAGAGCGGTCCTGTTGATTCCAGCTCAGTTCAAGTCCGAGCGCCTCGGATACACTCCGCAGCGGAATCATGACCTGCTTCGCATCGGCGTTCATATAACCGGTGCCCGCCACTTCCTTACCGTTAACCAGAACGCCATAATCCATTACAGCCGAAATTACGACCGGTTTCTGTTCCTGGCTGCCTCCAGTTTGGGGTGCCGCATAAGCCGCTGCTCCACCGGAGACAGCGATGGCCGCAACCATCAGTGTCGCTGCTTGCTTCTTCCATTGTTTGTTCATGCTCATCATCCTTTCTAGGTGCCTTAACTTATCATGTACTACTATACTGACGGGCGTATTTGCCAAATGTTGCAATGAAATGATAAGTGAATGTGGAAGATAGCACGCAAAAAGGCCGTTCCGGGTTAGACTTATCAAGTCTTCCGAAACGGCCTCTATTATCTGACTTAGCGATGAATAAACAGCGGGTCAACAAAGCTTCTGCAGTATTCCTCCGCTATCTGCTCCGCGCTGTATCCCACATCACGCATGTATAGAATGATATCCGCGCGCGGCAGAGATGCGAGCATCACAGAGGTAAACTGAGGGTCTAGCGGCATCAGTACTCCCTGCTCCGCCGCACGCTCCAGCAGGCGCTTGATCTGAAACCGCAAAAACGTGAAGGGCGGGTTCTCACACATAATGTTCTTGGTGTCCTCCAGCCGGTCAGAGGTCAGCATTACCCGTAGCCACTCCAAATCTTCATTGAAATGGAGAATGACCTTCGTCATCACCGTCCGCAGCCGATGAGCCACCGGTTCACCTTCGCTGCTCTGAAGGTAAACCTCCAGCCCCTCCATAAACCGATCGATCTTGGCTTCCATCAGCGTAAAGCAAATCTTGCTCTTGCTGGGGTAACGGCGGTACAAGGTGCCTTGCCCGATCCCGGCCGTTTTCGCCACTTGATGCATGGAGACGTCCTCGACTCCGTATTTATTAAATAAAGCCTGAGCCGTATCCAAAATCTTTTGACCCAACTCGTCATTCTCTTTCGGCAATGCACGCATCCCTTTCTAATTTGAACACACGGGAACCTTATGCAGCAGACTGTTCTTCTTCAACGGGTGAAGTTGTGCGTTTAACAAATAATCCCAGTACTAAAGCGATGATTGCAAGAACAAGTCCGATTACGAAAGCATTATGAAGACCGGCAACCATGCTCTCTACCGGATTGAGATCCCCGGTTGTTTCAACGTAATTTTTAGCACCTGCTGTCATGATGCTGATAAAGAGCGCCATACCTACGGCTCCTGCTACCTGCTGCAGTGTATTCATGATGGCTGTTCCATGCGGATACAGCAAGCGCGGCAGCTGATTCAAAGCTGTAGTCTGGGCCGGCATCATAACCATCGAAATCCCTATCATCATCATAACATGAAGGAAGATAACATAACCACCGGTCCATGAAGCGTCGATGCGCGAGAACAGGAAAATAGCGATACTCAAGAGAGCAAGACCTGGGATAATCAGAACCCTCGGTCCGAACTTATCGAACAGCTTCCCTGTAATCGGAGCCATCAATCCGTTGATGATACCACCAGGCATCATAACCAGGCCTGCCGCAAGCGCAGTTAAGCCCAGTGCGTTCTGCAGGAACAATGGCAGCATGATCATGGTGGAGAACATGCTCATCATTAGCACCAGCATCAGAACGGTCACGAGTGAGAACATCGGGAATTTGAAGGTACGCAGATCCAGCATCGGTTCCTTCATCTTCAGTTGGCGCCATACAAAGAACAGCAAGCTGATGGCCCCTGCCGCAATGCACCAAATCACCTTCGGATCAGACCAGGTGCCTTCTCCGGCGCTGCTGAATCCATATACGATACCCCGAAACCGATGGTAGACAGAATAATCGAAATATAATCGACCTTCGGCTTGGTCAGTACGGATACGTTCTTCAGGAAAACCGCAGCAAATATGATGGAGAACGCAGCCAATGGAATGACCAGATAGAACAACCAGCGCCAGTTCAGCGCGTCCACGATCAAGCCCGAAAGCGTCGGTCCGATCGCCGGGGCCGTCATGATGACAAGACCGATCATGCCCATAGCAGCTCCGCGATTCTGAGGCGGATAAATACTAAGTATGGTGTTCATCAGAACAGGCAGCATGAGCCCCGTTCCGACCGCTTGCAGGATACGCCCTACCAGCAGCACCCCGAATACCGGTGAGAAGCCGCAGATAATCGTACCTATAAGAAATAGCGTCATGGCGCCTATAAACATCTGTCTTGTCGTGAACCACAGCTGCAGCAGCGCCGTGACCGGCACCAGAATACCGACAACCAGCATATAGGATGTTGAAAGCCACTGAACCGTCGACTCTCCAATACCAAACTGCTCCATCAAGCTTGGGAAAGCGATGTTCAGCAGTGTCTCATTCAAGATGGAAACGAACGCGCCGATAATCAGTGCGGCAACAATCGGCCCTCTCTTTATTTTACTTAAATCAATCTTGGCCGAACTTGGCCCCACTCCCATATCCAAGACCTTATCCTCCCTTATCTCTGTATACGGACAATTGTCCGGTAACGCGTTTTTTATTCTAACGGACAATTGTCCGCAGGTCAACTGAAAATTTTCATTAAATTTTCAAATTCGGCAATCCGAATAAAGCCCGCCGCATTATCCGCTAGTATAAGCAGCAGAACACGCAGGATATCAGATATTTAAACCCATTAATTAACACAGGACCTGCCCCCGCTCCAAGACCAGGACAGATCCTTTGATACATACACCTGCCTACTCCAGGGACCGTCAACGGGCGTTTCCCCTAACCTTATAAATGCAAGCGGCGCCTTGTACATATCACCCAGCTTGCGCATCAGTTTTTCTGGAGCCGTTAGGCGTTCAGCGCAATCTTCTCCTTGTATACTCTGGCCCAGCCCTCCAGATTGTTCGTAACGATCAAGAGCTCAGGGTATTGGGCAAGAGATGCCAGTACAGCCTCATCGTCCGGCGTCCAGACAATGAGCTGGATGCCCCGCTTGCGCGCCTCCTCCATAAAGGAAGGAGTCACGTACACATATTTGACGGACACATAACGAGCCCCGATCTTCTCCAGATAAGGGAACACCGATGGCGTAGCTCCATAAATCACAAGGCCCAGCTCAATGTCAGGATCCAGGGAGCGTGCCCGTTCAATGGAATAATGATCGAAGGAGGTGAGAAACACCTGCTTCTCCATGCCCGTATCCTTAATTACGTCAATGACCTTCTGTTCCAGGCCGGGGTAGGTATCCCCCATCTGCTTCAGCTCAATGTCAACGATCATCCGATCCTTGGCAAAACGCAGTGCTTCCTCCAGCGTGGGAATCACTTCTCCTGAACCTGCATCCAGCTTGCGTATTTCCTCCAGCGTGAAGGCATTGATTGCCCCTGTTCCGTTGGTCGTCCGGTTTACCGTCGCATCATGAATCACAACGGGCACGCCGTCCTTCGTCAGCTGAACATCCAGCTCCAAGTGCGAGAAGCCAAGCTCCAATGCTTTCTGAAAGCCCAGCATCGTGTTCTCCGGGTATTTCAGCGGATACCCTCTATGAGCCAATCCACGTACTTCCATGTGCAATTCCTCCATATCTAGTCGATTGATGGCCTCGATCACGCCAGTATCTTACGGTAACGGACTGACTTACGTAATCGGGGTGGTATTTAAAGCTCTATAGGACTGTTCGCCATGAACTTTCCGATCCCTGCTGTCTGCAGCAGATCATAACCTTCGGGAGAATACAGAGAGACGGCATAGCGGTGTATCCTTGCCCACCGTTTCCATGCCGTCTTGAATACCGCTTCATTCGGTTATGTGGTTATTTAAACGTTGAATTCGCCATCGCGGCCACAATATGTTTCTGCATGACCGTAAAGACCAGTACGATCGGGATAATCGCCATGACGCTGGACGCCATAATGACATTGAAGAACATCGCTTCATTTCCGGCAATGGAATCCCGCAGCATCGCAATACCTACCGTAAGCACACGCATGTCGTTGTTGTTGGTCATGATCAGCGGCCAAAAATATGAATTCCAGGACGAAATGAAGATCAGCACGCCCATGGTGACGATCGTCGGCATCGCCATCGGGAACAACAGCCTGTACAGAATGGAGAACCGACCGGCTCCATCCACGCGTGCCGCTTCCAGCACGTCGTTGTTAATCGATTTGAACGCCTGCCTGAGCAGGAATATCGCATAGGCGGACGCCCCGTGAGGTACGATAAGCGCCCAGAAGGTGTTCAGCCAATCGAGTTTGGACATCATGACGTACACGGGAACGAAAATCACCTGCTCCGGAACGATCAACGCGGCAAGCACCAACAGAAACAGCGCGTCCCGTCCCCAGAACTTCCCCTTCGCGAATGCATAAGCGGCCATGAGCGCCACGTTCAGCTGCAGAATAATGGTGCCGACCGCCATGAGCAAGGTATTGCCGAAGAACCGGGCGTAAGGGATAACCCGGAAGGCTTCGGCAAAGTTCTGCCAGGCAAAGTTTTCCGGCCAGAATGTAGGAACGGCCATTCGCATCTCGGACTGCGTCTTGAGCGCGCTGATCAGCAGCCAGTACACCGGAAAGAACATGACGAGGGTCACGATCACGGCTCCGATCACGCGGAGCGTCATCATGGCCTTCCGGTTCTTGGCGGATCCAGCCATATAATTATCCTTCATAGTGCACCTTCTTCCTGCTGACCACCCATTGTACCAATGTTAACAGCAATATGATTACAAACAGAATCATGACAAGCGCCGAGGCTCTTCCTGTTTTGAATTCATCAAAGGCCATCGTATAGATCCAGTACACAATCGCATTCGTTGCCTTGAGCGGACCGCCGCCCGTCATGACGTCGATCGACTGGAACACCTGCATAGAGGAGATAAAGCTGGTGATGACCAAAAACAGGGTCATAGGCGACAAGAGCGGCAGCGTAATGTTGCGGAACTGCCGGAACTTGCTGGCTCCATCAATCGAAGCTGCCTCATAATACTCGGCCGGAATCCCGCGCATACCTGCAATAAAGAGGATCATCGCAAAGCCGACGCCCTTCCATACGGAAACGGCAACCAGCGCCGGCAGTGCCGTCGAAGGGTTGGTCAGCCATTCGACCGGCTCCATGCCGAACCAGGAAACAATGGAATTCAATAGCCCGTATTGTCCATTGTAAATCCATGTAAATACCATGGCCGCGACAACCATCGAGATGTAATAGGGCATAAAAATGACGCCGCGCATGAATCCGAACAACCGTGACGACGACACGTTGAGCAGCAACGCCAGCAGCAGTCCGATGACAAGCGTAAATACAACGTCCATCACGGTATACAAGAACGTGACCTTCAAGGAGTGATAGAAATCCGAGTTCGACAGCAAGCGCGTATAGTTATCGACGCCCACGAATTTCTTCACGGGACGGGTCATGTTCCAGTTCGTAAAACTAATGTACACGGAATAGCCCAGGGGATAATACAAAAACACGCCCATGAATAACAACGCCGGAACCGCGAACGAAAAGTCCTTCCACTTCTCGATCAACGTATGAGACATCCGTTTAGAGACCGAAGCGGTCGCCCGATTGGACGCCGCCTTTGTCACTTGTTTATTGGTCTCCATAGGCATCACTCATAGTCAGCCAGAATATCGTTGATCTTTTTGGCTGCATCCTGCATAAGTGGTGTCGGATCTTTTTTGTTCAGCACCATTTCCCCTACGACTTCCTTATAAACTTCGCTGAATTCAGGGTAAGCCGGGTGCTGCAGACGCGGCGTTACTTCATCAAAATGCTCGTATACCGCTCTGTATTGCGGCCATCTTTCGAAATATTGATTGCCTTCCTCAGACTCGATTGCGGATTTTCTTGTCGGCAGGTATCCAACGGATTCAGCCCACTTAATGTTTTGCTCCGCCGAAGTCATGAACTCGATAAATTTCCAAGCCGCTTCTTTCTCCAGATCCTCGGCACCGTCCATCATGACGATCCCCGCGCCGCCAATGTTGGAGGTCCGAACTTTATCGCCAGGGATAAAGGATACGCCAACCTCAAAGTCCGCATTCTCGCGGTACATCTTGAGCAAAGCCGATGAATGCTGAACCATGGCGATCTCGCCGCCCAGGAACATTTGGCGCATATTATCGGAAGCACCCTTCCCGAAGCCCATATGCATGTGGCCTTCATTTTGCCATTTGTAGAAATTCTGAAGATAACGAAGCGACTCTTCATTCTCAACGGCCGATGCACTCAGGTCCTCGGTCAGGATTTGTCCGCCGCCGTTAATGTTCCACGGATCGTAATACCACGTATCCCAGCCAGGAACGGAGAAGGCATAACGCGTCGTTTTGTCGCCTTCTTTTTTCGTTACCTTCGCATTAAAGTCATCGATCTCATCCCACTTTTGCGGCGGCTCTACACCCAGCTCGTCCAGCATCGTTTTGTTGTATACAAACACACTGGTACTAACGATCAGAGGGAACCCATATTGCTTGCCGTTGAATGCATATGCATTCAGCATTCCTTTGGCGAAATCGTCCATCTTCACTTCATCGCGCTTAATCCATGGGCCCAAATCAGAGAACACACCGCTGTCCGCAAAGTTAGGCAGGGACGCAACTTCAACATTCGTTACAGCCGGCACGTCATTCGCAGCCACTGCAGCCGATAATTTTTTGTGAAGATCAGGATAGCCGCCCTGGAACACCGGCTCTACCGTAATATGCGGGTACTTCTTCTGGAATTCTGCGATCATGTAGTTCAAGCCTTCCAGTTGAGCATCCGCGTGGGCATGCCAGTACTGGATTTTGACAGGTGTTGTATCATTCTTCATATCCATCGAAGCGGCTTCCACATCGTCGAGCGAAACCTCTCCTCCGGCGCTTTCACTTCCACCGCCGCCTCCGCAAGCTGTGGTAATAACCATAAATATGGTCAGTAACATTAACAACCATGATTTCTTTTTCATAGATGATCAATTGTCCCCTTTCGAATCTACTCATCATTCATCTTCATCACTGCTGTCCATCCACTTCAACAAAATGGCCGGTTCAACGGCACGCGGATCCTAAAGGAATGAGGGAAATCTCCCATCCACTCAACCCGTCTACCCCTTAAAAAGCGCACAAAAATAGAGACGTCAAAAAGAGCGCAACCTAAGAGCCACCACCTCCTATAAAAGCTAAAGTAGCTGCTACTCGGGTTATCTCATCGTCTCCACCCCTAGCAAATATGTAATTATAGTTAATCCATCACCGTACAGGGAACCTTACGTCCAAAAACGCGTATCTCCTGTAGATACGAGGTCTGCACCGTTTGCCAGCGCCTCATCGATTTCTTCCTCGCTTCGTAAAAAACCTCCCACAATAAGCGGACAGTGAATTTCCTTCTTCAGGTCGCGGATTACGCGGGGCATGAGTCCCGGCATTAGTTCCACCTCATCCGGACGGGCTTGTCCGATCATTTTCACTGCGGTTCTTAAAGCTGTCGTATCAATGGCAAACACTCGCTGTATTGAGCTAATGCCCGCTTGGCGCGAAGCCAATACCGTATTCGTCTTCGTCGTAATGATCCCGTCGATCTTGTACGAATCGGCCAAATACTGCACCGCCGAATTATCCCGGCCAATGCCGCTTACCATCTCCAGATGAACAAACACTTTTTTGCCTGAGGAGTGAAGTCGATTCACGATATCCCTGAGTTTCAAAATATCGCCTGTCATCAGGTTCACCCGTTCCACCGTGCTGTTCACAGCCGCATCGATCTGTTCCAGCTTGGTAATCGAAGCGATTACGGGAAGACGCCGTGTCCTTTGTTCTGCCATAAGTGCGTGTCCCCCTTTTACCGAACACTCTTATGGTAAGGCGTTAGGATCATGAGAGTATTAACGATATGTAAAATCTGTGTTAACGGCACTCATCAAGGCTTCGACACATCATGTATGCGCTTACCATTCAATTAACGGATTCTGCTATGTCCCCTGGTTTGGTGGATTCCCCCTAGACTTAGGATCATTCGGTTCAGCGAAGATCAGGATAGCGCTTTCAGAATAGCTTGCCAAGCTATTTAATATCTATCATAGAGGAATGATTTAGCCGTAGTCTATAGCGAAATTTGTATTATTTTGTCGAATTTAAAAGAATATCAATTCAATGTAACAAATATCATGGCGCGAACGACGAATTTATGATGCTGCAAGATATAAAGGACCCGAATCCGGAAGGGAAATTCGAGTCCATGTAAACTTAAATCTATGGTTAATATCTGCACAATTCGCTTCGAAGGGTTTCCGAACCGGCAACAACCGCTGTATGTTGAGCGGCTTTACGTCCCGATCGTTGCGCGGCCCTGCCTTGATCTCCTCTTCCTGGCGAAAACTATTCGAATAACGGAACCTTCGGATCCTTCCCGTTACAGTGAACCAGCATCGCATGCAGTTGTCCTCGATGGTGATACAGATGGGCGACGATTTCAAGCAGCCATTCATACCTTGAATAGGTGACGCCCCAGTAGGAAGTCTTCTCTTGATGGAGCTCTTCTTCCGTCATGTCTCTGAATGCCTGCTCCAAATGTGAATAGCTGCTTAACAATTCGGCCTGTATATCCTTCAGGTTATTTAACGACACGCCCTCATAATAAGCATCCATCTCCTCTTGCGTGGCCCCGCCCGATATGTAAAAATCAGCCCGGCAGATCACTGCAATATGCTTGAGCAGCTCTCCAACGGAATGCTTGTCTTCTGTCGGTTGAACGAGCAAATCCGATTCATCCAGCCTGTCGATAATCGCAACAACAGAGATGACAGCCACCTCGATTTGATGCAATGCATATGTACAATAGGAATTCATAGGTTCTCCCCAATCTGGTATGTATAAAACACTTATAGGTTCAAACTCGCTTCATCATTATAGAACATACGTTCCTGATATTTCAACAAAAAACAACCTGATCTTAAAAGCTAAGAGACAGGTTGCTCCTCCATACATCGTATGACCGATCGGCCAACGAGTTGAAATCCGGTTGCATTCTCAAGAACTAACGCCGCAATCAGCTTTTTCTCCAGACTTAAGTGAAGCATTTTCTGCATTAGTTTCTTCATGAGGGTGTCTCTCTCTTCTCGTTGTTCATTATGATCGTCCTTTATCGCGCCGTACCGCTGATCCGGAATTGTCTCGGCGTCATCCCCGTAAAATTCTTGAATAATTGCGTATAATAACTCTGGCTGCAAAACTTGAACGTAAACGCAATTTCCGATATCGACTGATTCGTATTGGCCAGCAAATGCTTGGATTCCTCGATCTTCCGCCGATTAATAAAGGTTGTCAAGGGTTCGCCCGTCTCCCGCTTAAAGCGATCGGACAGATAACTCGGATGGACTTTCAAATACTCCGCAACCCTCTGCAGGGACAACTCCTCGAAAATATGCTCCCGGATGTAATAGATCGCCAGATTCACAATGTGAGAGAACGACACGTCTTCCTTCTCGGAGCGAATCATCGACACAAACTGCACCAGCATCTCATATTCAAAATGAACCAGCCGCTCCACATCGGTCATTTTCTCAATCTCAAGGATCATCGTATCACTTAAATGAAAGGCAATCTCAGGATCTACGCCGCCTTTGATGATCGCCCGGGTAAATAAGGTACAGGACGCAATCAGGGCATTCTTCTTCGACCGAAGCGGATACGTCGCAAGCACAGCCGCTTCCAGCTCGTTAATCTTACGAAGCATATCCATGGCTCTATTCTCATCGCCGAAGCGGATCGCTTCCAGCAGTTCGTGCTCATAATCAAACGGGGGATGGATAAAATTCTCGCGCAAATAATGCATACGGGAGGACAGATAAAACGGACGGTTTCCCGAGCGTGAAGGCCCTTTCATTATTTCTACACCACCTAAAAATATTGATAAAAACCTTGATACTTTAGTATAACATAACCCCGATTGGCTCTAAAATTCAAGCATAAACCATGCTAGGAAGGAAGTGTAGAACATGACCTGGAATATATCAAATCCTGATTTGTCGCAGCAAGCCCTGCTGAATATGGAAAGTATTTTTGCACTTGGAAACGGTTACTTGGGTGTACGCGGCAATTTCGAAGAAGGCTACGGAGAGAGCATGTCCACCATCCGCGGTACCTACCTGAACGCTTTCCACGACGTGATTGAAATTCCTTACGGCGAGAAGCTCTTCGCCTTTCCTGATACACAGCAAAAACTCGTTAACAATATTGATGCCCAGACGGTCCTGATCTATCTAGGCGACGAAAAAGAACCTTTTTGCCTCGATCATGGAACGATCACTGCCCATGAACGCCGCTTGCATATGGACAAGGGGTATTCCGAACGCATCGTGCAGTGGATATCGCCCGAAGGCAAAGAGATCAAGCTGACCTTCCGACGTCTGGTGTCCTTCGCGCACCGGGAGCTGTTCGCCATCGACGTACGGATCGAACCGATTAATTTCAACGGCCAGGTTCGCATCGTTTCCACCGTCAACGGCAAAGTGAAGAACTATACCAATGCCAACGATCCCCGGGTAGGCGCAGGGCATGCGGAACGGATGACCGTCATCGATACAGGCGTCAAAGGCAGCGATGCCTATGTCGTTGACGAGACGATGGCGTCCAAACTGCGTGCAGCTTGCGTGACCCGTCACCGCTTGGATGCCGATGCGGACATTCGGCTCGAATCCGGAACCGGAGAAGTTACCTTCACGGCTGTCCTTCCATTGACCGGACCGATCCAGTTGACGAAATACAATCTGTATACCGACAGTCTTCGTCACGGGCAAGACATGATCGAGCGCGGCATTCACCTGCAGGAGGAGTTGAAGGATACTACGTTCGAGGACTTGCTTGCCGAACAGGCCGAGTATCTGAACGACTACTGGAAATCAGCCGACGTCGTGATTCAGAACGATGACCAGCTCCAGGAAGGCATCCGCTTCAATCTATTCCAGCTGCTGCAATCCGCCGGTCGGGACAAGCACAGCAACATTTCCGCCAAAGGACTGAGCGGTGAAGGGTATGAAGGCCACTATTTCTGGGACACGGAGATTTACATGTTCCCGGTATTCCTGATGACGCAGCCGGACATTGCGCGCCAGCTGCTGCTGTATCGCTATTCCACGCTGGAGCAGGCGAGAGGCAGAGCGCGGGAAATGGGACACCGGCAAGGCGCACTGTTCCCGTGGCGCACGATCTCGGGAACGGAATGCTCCTCCTTCTTCCCATCGGGAACGGCGCAATACCATATCAGCGCAGACATCGCATACAGCTATATTCAATATTACCTCGCCGAACAGGACCGGGATTTTCTCTTGTCCTACGGGGCCGAGGTGCTGATCGAAACCGCCCGCCTCTGGGCCGACATTGGTCACTATTATAACGGCGCTTTCCATATCGATGAGGTGACTGGGCCGGATGAATATACATGCTGCGTGAATAACAACTATTACACGAACGTCATGGCAAAGCATAACCTGAAATGGGCCGCCAAGAGCTGCGCCATTCTGGATTCCTATGATGCCCAAGGCTTCAAAGCCCTGTGTGAGCGGCTCGGCGTAACCGCGGATGAAATTTCGGCTTGGGCGAAAGCGGCGGATGCCATGCTCCTCCCATATGATGAAGCACTCGGCATTAACCCGCAGGACGATACGTTCCTCCGCAAAGCGGTATGGGATTTCGATAACACGCCGGAGGACAAATATCCGCTGCTGCTCAACTATCACCCGCTCACCATTTACCGTTATCAGGTGTGCAAGCAAGCGGATACGGTACTCGCCCACTTCCTGCTGGAAGACGAGCAAAGCTTGGAAACGATCCAGCGTTCGTATGATTACTACGAAGGCATCACGACGCATGATTCGTCGCTGTCTTCCTGCATCTTCAGCATCATGGCTTCGAAGATTGGGAATATGAACAAAGCGTATGAGTATTTCATCGAGACGGCTCGCCTGGACCTGGACAATACGCACGGCAACACGAAGGACGGCCTGCACATGGCCAACATGGGCGGCACTTGGATGTCCATCGTCTACGGCTTTGCCGGCATGCGCCTGAAGGAAAGCGGACTATCCCTCTCCCCGGCCATTCCGAAGGACTGGGAGAAGTATGCGTTCCGCCTGAACTTCCGCGACCGCCTCATCGGCGTATCCATCGAGAAGGAAGGCGTCACCTTGGAGATCGTCGAAGGCGAATCCATCGAGATCAAGCTGTACGACGAGGCCGTTATGCTTGAAGCCGGGAAACCTGTGAAACATTCATTGCAGAGCATATAACAATAGGCCATGAGGCGATTGCCCTCCCCATGCGCAGGGCATCAATCCCGGCTTACGAGGAAGACGATCGATCGACAAAATTCCCGACAAAATTTCCTATGAAAACAGACTGCGACTAACCGTCATTTTTCTTGCGATACCCAGAATGTCCCTGTTTCGGGTTTGTACTCTTCGATATCTCAAAAAGGAGTTATAAGATAATGAACGAAACACGAAAGCTGAAGGCTGTCATCTTTGACTTGGACGGTGTCATTACCGATACCGCGGAGTACCATTATCAGGCATGGAAAGCCACGGCAACCGAGCTGGGCATTCCCTTCACGAGAGAGTTCAACGAGAATCTCAAAGGCGTATCCCGCATGGATTCCCTGAAGCTCCTGTTAAGTCAGGCGGAGACGCCTGTAAGCTATTCCGATGAAGAGCTGGTACAGCTGACCGACCGCAAAAACAAGCTGTACGTCGAGCTGATCGAGACGATCACGCCAGCCGACCTGCTGCCCGGCATTACGGAGTTTGTGGGGGACATCCGGTCGGCCGGCCTGAAGACCGGCATCGCGTCCGCCAGCAAGAACGCCATTGCCGTTTTGACCCGGCTTGGCGTCATGGATCAATTCGACGTGATTGTCGACGTAACCAAGCTGAAGAACAACAAGCCGGACCCGGAGATCTTCCTCACCGCTGCTGCAGAGCTTGGCGTAGAGCCTGCCTACTGCATCGGCGTGGAGGATGCCGCATCCGGTGTTGACGCCATCAAGGGCGCTGGCATGTTCGCCGTCGCGATCGGCAACGCCGCGCATTTCCCGCATGCAGATGTCGTGCTGTCCAGCACGGCGGAGCTGAATTTCAGTGAGCTAGCTCAGAAATTCGAAGGTTGATAAAGAAATTGTAAGGGTGCTCCCTTAGGAGCGCCTTTTTCGTATGTCCTCCCATTTTTTGCAACCACCCGCGATCTTCGTTAGACTGTAGTTGGTAGTGAGTACAGTAATCTTCCGGTATGTAAGCATAAGCATCATATCGAGAATACGATAAAGGGGACTTTCCATGGAACAGGCTGTCTTGGATCAAGGGGCCGAACGATTCGGCCAAGGTTCTTATTCGCTGAAGTTACTTGGGGGATTCGATCAGAATGTATTTGAATACAACGGCGAAGACGGACGCCGCTTCATTATTAAATTTTTGAACGCATCCAAATACCGCAAAGCCTCGATCATTCGCAAGCTTACGTGGATGGCCTATCTCGCCGAGCAGGGTCTGAACATGGCCGAGTCCATTCGATCTGCCCAGGACCTTCTTATTGAAGAGGTAACCCACGATTCCAAGCGTTACCATGTCATTGCCTTTACGAAGGCTCCCGGCAGCCCGTTAACGGATGTAACATCGGATTTTTCGATAATCAAGCAGTGGGGACGCGGGATGGGCCGTATGCATAAGCTCGGCAAAAAGGACGCCACCGCTTCCTCACTCGTGCACCGAATGGCGTTTCCACATTGGAATGAGCATGTGATTTTTACCGATGCGTTCCCGGAGGCTGCAGGTGAAAGAGTCCATACGCAGTGGAAACAGTATCTTAAGGAATTGGAGTCGCTTCCGCAGGATCAGGAAGGCTACGGCATCGTCCACAATGACCTCCACCATCACAACTTTCACGTACATAACGGGGAGATTATCTTTTTCGACTTTGGGGATGTCTCGTACCATTGGTTCGCCTACGATATCGCCATCGCCATCTATCATGCAGTCCAGACGGTTCCGGAAAACCGGAAAGCCGAGTTTGTGGCCCGATTCTTCGACTCGTTTTTATCCGGCTACCTTCAAGAGAATACGCTGAGTGAGGATTGGATCGAGCGAATTCCATATTTCATCGACTTCCGCAATATCTACTCCTTTGTCTATTTCTCCAAATTCGTAAATTGGAATGAGATGGATGAACGCACCCGGAAATATCTGTTGGCGATGAAAGCGGATATTGAGGAAGGCAAATCCGTTGTAAAGCTGTCTATATAATAAGAGAAGGAAGATTGCTCTGCCATGAAACCAAGATCTAAACCTCACCGCAGGCTCTTATATATGGGCCTGGGGCTGCTCCTTTCATCCATTCTTCTATACCTGCTGTTCCTTCGCCCCACGCCCATCAAGGTGGGTGGATTTACATCCTTTACGGATGAAAACACCATCATCTTCGAGGTTATCAATGAAGGATTCGTCGATGTGGAGCTGCTGGACGTGCGGGTGAATACTGGCATGAAGCCTGCCAAGGCCGAGCTAGGCGTCAGTTATTCTCTTCATCTGGTCGGCGGCGGAGGCCTTGATGAAGATCCCGATATCGAATTCGTGGATATTCGGGAGGTGCCGTTAAAGCCTGAGCTCTCGCCGGACGAGAAGAGAGCCGCGCTCAATCAAGGTTCGCGCATTCCGCTTAATTACGGTGTCCGTCTTTATAACGATGAGCCCATCACCCAAATTGAAGTGAAATATAGGTATGGGGGGATCACTTTTACGAGAGAGATGCCGATGGGGCGATTTTTCAATAAGCCATAATACTCAAAGATATGTTTGCTGTTGGAAGTAAATAAGTAAACCAAAGCCTCTATCCGTGTCGGATAGAGGCTAATATGATAAAGACCTATTTCCGCTGATAGCTTTCCTCCGATACAATCTCGGCCCAGCGGGATAACGACTCCTCAAATTAAGATGACACAACATAATGATTCACAAAATCCCGCAGTGCAGCTTCCATATCAGACTCCCCATCGTCTTCGAGCCATGAATCCTGAAGAACAAGATAACGGCAGGCGCTGCTCTGCAAATAGCTGTAGATGATTTGTGCAGCATCGATATCTTCCCGGGTAACCTCGGCAGCATCGCATCCCGTATCCTTCGTGAAATAGCTGAGAATCAAGGCTTTGACCCTCCGCCTCAACGATTCAATATCCACTGTTGCAGCCACAGAGCATCGCTCGCTGTGCAGCACAACGTTCCCCTTAATCAGGAATAACTTAATCGTATCTTCGTTTAAATATTCGTAAACAACGATGCTGTGATTCTCTTCGGCGAACTCGATCACATCCCGTTTACTTAAAAGCAGGTTCACCGCCTCCATGCCATCCCTGTATTTTGCAGCCTGCTCAAAATCGAAACGCGCTGCGGCGCCCAGCATGTTTCGCTCCATTTCATCATATAAACGTCGGTCGTCCCCTTGAAGCAGAGCAATGAATCGATCCATGATGTCATCAAATTGCCGCGCGCTTTCGCCGCCAAGACACTTGCCAAGACAGAGGCCAATCGAATAATTCAAGCAGGGAGCATTTGCCGAAGAAGCGGCAGGTGTATGATTGCAGGCGATTTTACAGCATTCTTTAACCTTTTGCACTGCATGTTCAAGACTATGTCTGCTAGCTGTATAGGGGCCGAAAAAACGAGATCGGTCAGGGCCGCCTTCATCCAGTGTATCCGTAAATTCCAGCCATCGCCAATCTCGCTTTTGCCGCAATACGATATAACTATAACCTAGCGGATTTTTCATTTTTCGGTTATACATCGGCTTTATGTCCTGAATGAGCCTGCATTCCAGCATGAACGCCTCAAACTCCGTGTCGGTGACGATATGCTCCAGGTCTTTGACATGCTGAACCAGCCTCTTCACTTTTGGGGAGTGCGATTTATTGTTGTAAAAATACGATTGTACTCTCTTCTTGAGACTTTTGGATTTGCCAACGTAAATGACCGTTCCCCGCGAATCTCTCATGAGATATACGCCCGACGACAGCGGCAACTCTTGTATTTTTGTTTTCATATTGACTGTCGATCCTCTCAACGAATCTATCAAATATGGCGTTTTCGTTCACTTCCAAGATACCATATGCACACCAAAAAACACCACAGCCACGAGCTAATCCAACTCGATGAACGCGGTGCCTCTATTAGGGACTAGGGCTACAGCCTCTATGCGCAGAAATCAGAGCCATACACAAAGGCTGGGCTAGCTCCTCGCTGCAATAAAATAGAGACTATCTATTATCTTAATATAGCGTTTTCTAGTACACCAGAAAGAAGACATAGTCTATTCCTTTAGCTTCGCATTCGATACTGCTTCCTGTATGCCCTCGGCGACAGCTGAACCGTCCGCTTAAACATCTTCCCGAAATGGGAGAAGTTGCTGAAGCCTGATCGCCAGGCGATATCCGTGATGGAATCATCGCTCTCTCGCAGGAGGCGCTGCGCTTCCTTAACCCGAAGCAGGTTCAAATAATCGCTAAAGGTAAACCCCGTTGTCTGCTTGAACAGCCGGCTGAGATAGTGCGGGCTGATTCGGAACGCCTCCGCTACCTCGGGCAGCGTTAAAGCCTTCTGATAATTATCGTTAAGATACCGGACCACCGCCTGGGTCTTCGGATGAAGAACCGGCTCCGTATCGGCTGAACGAACCGTACCCAAATGCC
Source organism: Paenibacillus sp. JZ16 (assembly GCF_015326965.1). Taxonomy (NCBI): domain Bacteria; kingdom Bacillati; phylum Bacillota; class Bacilli; order Caryophanales; family Paenibacillaceae; genus Paenibacillus; species Paenibacillus sp. JZ16. The sequence goes on along the minus strand of NZ_CP017659.1, from coordinate 4,983,739 downwards.
GGCTGCGGTAGGCGAAGAGCAGCAATTCGACCGTTCGGTGCCGCAGCAGCCAACTGCTTCCCGCTTGAGGATGGATCATCTCATTCACCATTTCGCCGACCATTTGCTCCACCGCTTCACTCGCTGGCGAAGGAAGCCTTAGAATCGGAACATCCCAGCCGAACGGCTCCTTCAGCCCTTCGGCCAGCTCAGGCGGTACGGCCAGATCCGCGAACAATTCCGGGCTTATATAGAGGACAAGGCGATCATGGTCGGGCCGGCCGCTGTCCAGCGTCTTATGAACGGCATTCCGGTCCACGAAGACAAGATCACCGGCCCGAACTCTGTAAGAGCGATCCTTGATGAAGTAGATCCGCTCGCCCGATAACAGGTAGTACAGCTCATAATGATCGTGGAGATGGTCGACCGTCATTGAGAAATAGCCAATGCGGCGGTCATACTCCATGTTCAAATATCCGGTGGGATCGTGGTAATCTGCTCGAAACGGCTTGGTCATGCGACTGCCCCCTTTCCTTGGATTATAGCAAAATATGCGGCATTTGAAAGCGATTACGCATGAAATGCGGCGAAAGCAGTGCTCCCTTGTTATAGGCTAGAGCTATATTCAAGGAGGCGATAGAGATGAGTGACAAGAAACGTTATGTATTGGTCGGTACCGGCGGCCGCGCCGAATTTTTTTATGGCGCACTGGCCCAGAATTTCCGCGACAAATCCGAGCTTGCTGCCTTTTGCGATATCAACCAAACTCGCATGAATTACGCGAATCAGCTGCTGCGGGAAAAATATAATTACACCGAGGTGCCTACCTACCCCGCAGACCAATTTGACCGGATGATCGAGAACGAGAAGCCTGACTTCGTCATCGTGACCAGCATCGACCGGACGCATCACAAGTACATCATTCGCGCAATGGAGCTTGGGTGCGACGTCGTGACCGAGAAGCCGATGACGATCGACGAGGAAAAATGCCAGGCCATTCTGGATGCCGCCAAGCGGACCGGACAAAATATCAGGGTCACCTTTAACTACCGTTACGCCCCCCATCATACCAAGGTACGGGAATTGATCATGAATGACACCATCGGCCAGGTGACCTCGGTTCACTTCGAATGGCTGCTGAATACCCGCCACGGCGCAGACTACTTCCGGCGCTGGCACCGGGACAAGCGGAACAGCGGCGGATTGCTCGTCCATAAATCCACCCATCACTTCGACCTGGTCAACTTCTGGATCGGTTCCCATCCTGAAACCGTTTTCGCATTTGGAGATCTCATGTATTATGGTAGAGAGAATGCCGAAGCGCGGGGCGTTACGCAATTCTACAATCGCGCAACCGGGAACCCCATTGCCAAAGAGGACCCGTTCGCGCTCCATCTGGATTCGGATGCGCATCTCAAAGCCATGTACCTGGATGCCGAGCCGGAGGATGGCTACCAGCGGGATCAAAGCGTATTCGGGGACGGCATCAACATTGAGGATACAATGGGCGTCCTCGTGCGGTATCAGAACAAGGCCATATTAACGTATTCGCTGGTCGCCTATCAGCCGTGGGAAGGCTATCGCATCGCCATCAACGGCACCAAAGGCCGGATCGAGATGAACATCGTTGAACAATCCTACGTCAATTCACTGGGCGACAAAAGCCAAGAAGGCGCGTTAATCGGGAAAACGCTGCGGGTGCTTCCGATGTTCGATGCCCCGTACGAGGTTCACGTCGAGGAGCAAAAAGGCGGACATGGCGGAGGCGACCCTGTGCTGCTGAATGATCTGTTCGGGGAACCGGTGGAAGATCCGTATGCCCGTGCGGCCAACCATATCGATGGGGCGAGATCCATACTGACAGGAATTGCAGCCAACCGCGCCATCGCCACCGGCATGCCTGTACGAATCGACAATCTGGTTCGTTTCTAAGCCGTACACGGCTGCTTCAAGCAATTTTCCCTTCAAAGGCTGCGTATTTGCGCAGCCTTTTTTCACATGTCGCAGACCGCCTAGAAATCCGCTTTTCGTAAAGGAGGAAATGGATGTTCTTCTCATTAAAAAGCCGTTTGATCGCCTTTATCGTCGCACTCTTCGTCCTCTCTTTCGGCACGCTCTCCTTCCTGCTGTTTACGGAATCGCGCACCGTGATCCGCTCCTACATCGAATCCTCTGCCCTCGAGAAGATGGAGGAATACGGCTCCTACGTCGATATGGTCCAGATGCAGATTTATGATGTCGCTTCCCTCGTGTTCAACAGCGACACGGCCAAGAACTGGGATAACGCCATCAGTGACCCGCTGCTGCCCGAAGGGGAGAAAATGCTGGCCAATCTTGCCATGAGCCGATTTCTGACCCAGGCGACCAACAGCTACACCAGTATCTCCGATGTGTCCATCTACCGGCGCAGCGGACTTCGGATCGGCGGCGAGAACCAAGTCGAAAGCGACCCGGCCTTTTTGCGGGAATCGTGGTACACGAACTTCTTCGCGTCCGGAGACCGCTGGCTGCCAGCGCATACGGACCAGCATGAACGTGTCCGGGATCACGGCAATCCCGTCGTCAGCCTGCTGATGCCCATCGGGACCTTCCATCATGCCACGGCGCAGAACGTGATGAAGGTTAACGTCAGCGAGTCTTATTTTCTGGAGCCGCTCACCCGGATCCATCTGGCCAAGAACAGCACGATTTTTCTGTTGAACGAGCAAGGAAGCCCGATTCTATCCCAGCAGGCGCATGAACTTGGCACCGAAGCCCTATCGGAGATCGATCGCATTCGAAACGGCCCGCTGAAATCGGGCGTTGTCTATCTGACCAACGATGAAGGGCAGCGGAACATTCTGGTTTACAAGAAGCTGGGGCGCACCGGCTGGATGCTGGCTGGACTAGCGCCAGAAAAGGAGCTGTACTCCTCTCTTCACAAGCTTCAGAGCACCATCCTGGTGGTTACGGTCGTTCTGATTCTGGTCTCCCTGTTTGCCGCCGCATGGCTCTCCTATGGCGTCACCAAGCCTTTAACGCGTCTGGTCCTGGCGATGAGGCAGGTGCAGCGCGGAGCATTCGACCAGGCCGAGTCCGTACTGCCTCCCGACAAAAACGTAAAGAGCGAGGTCAGTTACGTCATCTCCACATTCCGCTATATGATCAGCCGCCTGCGGCAGCATATCCAGAACGAGTTCGAGCTGAAGCTGCTCCGCCAGCAGGCCGAATATAAAGCGCTGCTCATGCAGATCAATCCCCACTTCATGTTTAACACCCTGGAGCTGGTGAGCAGTCTTGCCATGCAGCGCCGGACGGACGATACCGTGCAGGTGATCGAGGACCTGGGCAAAATGATGCGCTTCTCCATGAATACCAGTGACGACCGGGTCCTCTTAGCCGAAGAGCTGGCTTATGTCCGCCACTATATCTCCATTCTGCAAACCCGCTTCGGGCATAAACTCGACATCTCCATCCACGAGGAAGGCCGGCTGGATTCACTGGTGATGATCAAGTTCATTCTGCAGCCGCTGATCGAGAATGCGGTCAAGTACAGCTTTCAGCATCAAACCACGGCACAGGTGGACATCCGGATCAGCAGGCAGGGCAATCGCCTGCACCTCCACGTCGCGGATAACGGTCCAGGCATGCCCTCCGAGATCATCCGCAAACTCCAGGATCCCGCGGCGACCTCTCAATTAGAGCCGATCCTCCGAAGCGAGAGCTGGCACATTGGACTCGGCAACGTGATTGCACGCTGCCGCTTGCATTACGGCGACTTATTTGCCGTTCATATTCGGAACGGGAGCGAAGCCGGCACATGCATCGAACTGATTCTACCGGTACAGGAGGAATATCATGTACAACGTATTGATCGCAGATGACGAGATCGAGGTTCGTGAAGGGCTAAAGCTGAAAGTCGACTGGGAGAGCATGGGCTTTTCCATTTCTGGGGAGGCCGGGAACGGCCGGGAAGCTGAAGAGCTCTTGAAATCCCATTCGTATGACCTGCTCATTACCGACATGAACATGCCCGTCATGGACGGCGTCCAGCTGCTCGACGTTTGCCGGAGCCACAATCCGACCATCCAGATCATCATCATTACAGGATACGAGGATTTTCAATACGCCAGAGCGGGCGTCCGCAGCCAGGCCATGGACTACTTGCTGAAGCCCGTAGCCCGGGACGACCTGAAATCCGCCTTAAGCAAAATCAAACAGGAATTGGATAAGAACCGCAAGGTACGGGACGATTCGGAAATGATGCAGTGGCGGCTATCCCAGTATTACAAAGAAATGAAGGAGCGCTTCCTGCTGGATCTCGTTCGCGGCAATCGTCTCCCCCCCGCCTCCCTGCCGGAACGGATTCGACTGTTCCACCTGGAGGACTGGCAGGACGGGTGCGTTTGCTTCATCACCGCGGGCATTAGGGAATGCAGCATGCAGAAAGCACCCGAAGGCCGCGCGCCCGAACATCTCCGCCTTCCGTTTCAAATGGTCTGCCATGAAATCGCCGAGTCTTATCCGGGCGGCGTTCAAGTGTTTCATGATGCAGCTCATCCCGGCATCATGCATTTCATTGCGCTTGACGGCATTCAGCATGAATTCGCGGATAAACTCGCCGCGCAGGCATCGTCCTATTTAACCGTGGAGGTGCAGGTGGGACTCGGGCTGCCCGTGTCGGGACTTGAGCGATGGAAAGAGGGGTATATCCACTCCCTCCTGGCCTGGAATCTGGCAGGACGCCAGAACGGACCGGATCAAGCACCCGTAACCGACCAAAGTCCGCTGCTGCCGGAGGAAACAAGCCGCGCGCTGCATCGCTGCCTGATCCGGGGCGAATTGGAATCCTTCCGCAGCATCATCCGGAGGGAGCTGAGCGAGGCATTCCGGCTATCGCCTTCCCGCTTGGTACGGAGCCTTTTTCAAATCACGCTGATTATGGAATCCGCCGCCGTCGACAACATACGGCATTCACAGGGAGGGGGGCCTCTATGGATTTCACCCGAATGGGTTTTATGGCTTGAGACCCCGGAGCAGGCGGAACGCCTACTGATGCAGTGGGCACAGGATTTTGTTGACCACCACCTGGAATCCGGAGACAAAGACGCTACCCTGATTGAATCCGCCAAGCGGTATATCGAGGAAAATTACATGCAGGAATTATCGCTGACCTCGCTGGCCGAGCAGTATAACTACCACCCTACCTACTTCTCGGAAATATTCAAGGAAGGGGCTAGGGTCTCGTTCATCCAGTACGTTACGGAAGTTCGGATGAAACATGCCGTACGCCTACTGCAGGAGACCCGATTGACGGTATGGGACATAGCCGAGCTGACGGGCTTCTCTTCACCCGGCTATTTCAGCTCCAAATTCAAAAAAATGTTCAATCAAAGCCCTTCCGAGTTCCGACTGTCGCAATCCGAAAAAATCGAACACGATGATCCGAAGAAATGAGATTCCGTCCTCTCGCCTCCCCCGGTATGATGTGTTTACCGGGCGAACCGACATCCCGATTGTAAGCGAATTCAAGCCGTCAGGTAACCGCCCATGCTCATCCATCCTGAAGGGAGGTACATTATGAGAAAGCTGTCCAGGCCCTTATACGGCCAGCAGAATAAGACAGCCTACTTGTTTCTTCTGCCTTGGCTCATCGGCTTCTTCTGTCTGACGCTGGGGCCGATGATTGCATCGCTGTACTTATCCATGACCAAATTCAACCTGCTCTCATCGCCGACTTGGACAGGACTCAGCAACTATGTCCAGATTTTTACCGAGGACGATACGTTTCAAAGATCCTTGTGGCTAACGTTCTACTATGTGTTCTTATCCGTGCCGCTGAGACTTGCGTTCGCGCTGCTGGTCGCCATGGCCTTGAACAAGGGCATCCGCGGACTCGGCATTTACCGGACCGTGTATTATATCCCTTCCTTGTTGGGAGGCAGCGTTGCCATTGCCATCGTCTGGCGCCAAATCTTTGACGGCAGCGGTCTGGTCAACCAGTTCCTCGGCTGGTTCGGCATCTCGGGCCCCTCGTGGATCGCCCACCCCGACTATGTGGTGTATACGATTATCACGCTGTCCGTCTGGCAGTTCGGATCGGCCATGGTCATCTTCCTTGCCGGTCTGAAACAGATTCCGACTGATTTATATGAAGCATCCGGCGTAGACGGTGCCGGAAAGATTCGTCAGTTCTTCGGCATTACGCTGCCGATGCTGTCACCCGTTATCTTTTTCAATCTGATCATGAGCATGATCAATTCGTTCCAAGCCTTCACGCCGGCCTATGTCATCGGAGACGGGCGGGGAGGGCCGCTCGACGCCACGATGTTCTACACCTTGTACCTGTATCTGAAAGGCTTCTCGTTCTTCGATATGGGTTATGCCTCGGCTCTGGCATGGATCATGCTGATCATCATCGGCGTGTTCACCGGAATCGTTTTTCTCACATCAAAGTTCTGGGTCTTCTACGGGGATAACCAGGAAGGGAGGTAATGGATATGCCGCTTAAGCGACAACTCGTCCAAGCCGGGAGGCATGCCGCCATTATCCTCCTCGGCCTGCTCATGCTGTATCCGGTGCTGTGGCTCGTCTTCAGCTCGTTTAAACCGAATCATCTCATCTTTACCAACAGCAGCCTCATTCAGACTGCCTTCACGCTGGATCATTACGTGAACGGCTGGAGCGGGCTTCAGGGCATTTCCTTCGGCCGATTCTTCGGCAACTCCGTGCTGATCTCGGTCATGAGCGTCATCGGGAACATCGTCTCCTGCTCCCTTGCAGCCTATGCCTTCTCGCGATTGAAATTCAAATTCAAAGGCCTGTGGTTCAGCATCATGCTGGTAACGATTATGCTGCCTTACCACGTAACGCTCGTGCCTCAATACATTCTGTATAACGAGCTGCATTGGATCAATACGTATTTCCCGCTCATCCTGCCCAAATGGCTGGCGCACGACTCCTTCTTCATCCTGTTGATGGTTCAGTTCATCCGCGGCATTCCGCGGGAGCTTGACGAGAGCGCGACCATCGACGGCTGCGGACAATCGCAGATCTTCTTCCGCATCGTGGTGCCGCTTCTCGTCCCTGCGCTGATTACGACGGCCATCTTCACCTTCATCTGGAGCTGGGACGACTTCTTCAGCCAGATGATTTATTTAAGCAAGATCGATTTGTTCACTGTACAGCTGGGGATCCGATCCCTGTTCGATCCTTCGGGGCAATCGGATTGGGGGGCGCTGCTCGCCATGTCCACGCTGTCGCTGCTGCCTGTGACAATCATCTTTCTGGTGTTTCAACGGTATTTTCTCGAAGGCATTGCCACGACCGGCCTGAAGTAGTCTCAGAAGCTGCCTGTCGTGGTGCGAAGGCGTGCTGCAAACGAACCAATTATGATTAGACTGGGGGATTATCCATGTTGAAGAAATGTTTCGTTGGAATATTGGCTTCGCTCCTGTTATTCGTCACCGCTTGTTCCGGAACGGATCACACTGGAGAAGGCGGGAGTACGGGCGCAGGGGCCGAGCCGAGCGGCCAGGTCGAGCTGCGCATGATGTGGTGGGGCGACCAGAAACGGGCCGATATTACGAACGAAGCCCTGAAGGTGTTCCAGAGCAAACATCCGAACATCAAAATCGTCGGCGAATTCTCGCCTTCCTCCGGATATTTCGATAAGCTGAACACCCAGCTCGCTTCCGGCACCGCGCCGGATATCTTCTTCCTGGGCGGAAACGTGGTGGACTATGCCAAAAAAGATGTGCTGCTAAACCTGGATCCGTATGTCGGCAGCGAACTGAAGCTGGACGGCATGGATGCCACCATGGTGGAATACGGCCGTCTGGATGGGAAGCTGCAGCATATTTCTGCAGGCGCAAACGCCCGGGGAATCGTCATCAACAAGGCACTATTCGAAAAGGCAGGCATTCCTCTGCCGGAGCAGGATTGGGATTGGGAGGAATATGCCGCCATCAGCAAAGAATTGTCCGACAAGCTTGGCGACGGCGTATACGGTACTTATAATTTCACCGTCGACGGAATGGATATCTTCCTGAAGCAGCGCGGAAAACAGCTGTATGATATGGAGAACGGAAAGCTCGGCTTCGCGAAGGAAGACATTCAGGAATGGTTCGAGTATTGGGAGCAGGCATCGAAAGCCGGCGGTGTCGTTACGCCTGAACTTCAGGTGTCCAATCCGCACGATGATACCAGCAAATCCTTGTTAATTACGGGCAAAGCGGCCATGAGCCTTCTCCCTTCCAATCAACTGGCCGCATTCCAGAGCCTGACGGAAGATCCGCTCATCCTCCACCCGGTACCTAGAGGTCCGAAGGGAACGGGCGTAGTATTCGAGTCCAGCCAAGGACTATCCGGATATGCCAACACCAAGCATCCGAAGGAGGTCGCCACGCTCATGGACTTCTGGATCAATGATCCCGAAGCGGCCAAAATCCTCGGTAACGACCGCGGCGTGCCGGTAACGGAAGCCAACCGCAACCTTCTCCAGGAGGAAGCAGGCCCCGTGGAAGAGATTGTGTACAATTACACGAGTCTCGTATCAGAAGCCACGAAAACCGAGCCTTTTGACGTAAGTTATAATCCGCCGGGATTCGCCGAGTTCTCCAAGCTGGCCCAGACGACGACCCAGGAGATCGGTTTCGGCCGGAAAAACGTCGAGCAGGCCGTTGCGGACTTCTATAACGGCACCGTGCGCATATTTGAATCGAATCAATAACAAGTTTTCAAGGAGGCGGACATGACAGAAGTTATGCTGGACCGGCTGCACCGGATTTCGATACCGGACCGGGTGCAGCCAGGTAAACGGGAAGATCGGAAACTGCTGCAGGAGTGGCAGACGACTGGCGTCCGATTCGCGGCATCGGGCGGACTGCTCGAAGCGGCTTATTATACGGCGCTGGAGAAGCTGCTGGCCTGCATCGTGCCGATGAACGGCGGCGATCCGATTCTGCAGGAGGGCGGTATCTATCTCGGCTGCTGGCTGGAGAGCACCGGCACCATCAATGCCGAACTGCTATCGCGACTGATTCCTTCGGTCTCGGAAACCACCTACCTCGCTTTTGCGGATCAGCAAAGGGAGGATGGGCTGCTCCCTTATAAACTGACGGAGAACGGCCCTTCGTTCCGCCAGATCCAGCTCGTCACACCGCTGGCGCGCTGCGTCTGGAACCACTATGAGCTTCATGGAAGGGACCTCTCCTTCCTGAAGACCATGTACCAAGCCATGTCGCGTTACGACGATTGGATTGCGCGTTACCGCAGCACCCGGGGGACCGGCTGCGTGGAGGCTTTCAGCACCTTTGATACCGGGCATGATCTGTCGCCCAGGTTCTGGCATGTTCCGGACACGCCCTATAGGAACGATGCCGCCGCCTTCCACCCGGACTCCCCGGTACTGCCCTTCCTGGCACCGGATTTGACGGCCAACATCTACTGCCAGCGTATGTATTTGGCGCGCATGGCCGAAGAGCTCGGCGAATCCGGAGCCGATTGGAGGGCCAAAGCCGAAGCCAGCCTGAACAGCCTCTTCCGTTACTGTTATGACGTGGAGGATCAATTCTTCTACGACCGAGATCGGAACGACGAGCTGGTCCGGGTCCAATCCGACGTGCTGCTGCGCGTGATGGCCTGCGAGGTGGGCGACCGCGAGTTGTTTGACAATATGCTGCGTCGCTATTTGCTGAATACCCGCAAATTCTTCGCCAAATATCCGTTTACGTCCATGGCGATGGACGATCCGCGGTTCGATCCTTCCTCCTCTTACAACAGCTGGGGCGGGCCGTCCAATTTCCTGAGCTTGATCCGGGCGCCGCATGCCTTTGAACATCACCACCGCTATGTCGAGCTGACCTGGGTGCTGCAGCCCATTCTGTCCGCCTTGTCCAAGGCGAAGCGCTTCCCGCAAACCTTGAGCCCTTGGACTGGTGAAGAGGGCTTTACCGAGGCGTATTCCCCTTCCATTCTGTGCCTGCTGGATTACGTGGAACGGCTCTGCGGCATCATGCCGATCGGATCGGATCGGCTGTGGTTTACGGGACTGCTTCCCGTCGACATGGATCATGGCGAAGAAGTTGCCGGCAACACGGCCTATAGCCGAACCGTGAACGGGCTGCACTACGAATTGGTGAATACCCCGGACAACGTCACCGTATACCGGGAAGGCCGCGTTCATATTCAAGGCCCCGCCGGGATTCGGCTGGTCACGGACCGCAGCGGACAATTGGAGGGCGTGATCGGCATGAGCGTGCGTACCATTGAAGGCGAGCTCCGCTATCAAGGCACATCCATTCCGATCCGGATCAAAGGCAATGAGATGCAGTTGTATTCAGACGGAGATTTAAAGACGGAGAGGGATATCGGCATCATCTATCCTGCCTATCGTTAATTGAAGGAGGTAAACGGCTTAAGCGTGAAAACTCAAGACATTCAGCTTCGGGACCCCTACGTACTGCCTGACCCGGCACAGCGAATATACTACATGTACGGCAGCACCGACAAAAATATTTGGAAGGAAGGGACCGGCTTCGATGTCTATATCAGCCGTGATCTCGACGATTGGGAAGGCCCTTACACGGTCTTTCGCAAACCGGACGGTTTCTTTGCGGACGTGAACTTCTGGGCACCCGAAGTCTACTATTACCATGGGCATTACATCATGTTTGCCACCTTCCGCCGAAAAGATAACGATCGGCTGGGCACTGCAGTGCTGTCTGCAGAGGAGCCGATGGGGCCCTTCTCCCTCCATAGCGAAGGGCCCGTAACCCCAGCCGACTGGAGTTCCCTGGACGGCACGCTCTATATCGACGAAACGGATCAGCCGTGGATGGTGTTCTGCCATGAATGGCAGCAGGTCGGGGACGGCGAGATCTGCGCCATGCGCCTGAGTCCCGATCTCACGGAAGCAGCCTCGGAGCCCGTGACCCTGTTCCGTGCCTCCGAAGCCGCTTGGGCCACGCCGTTCCACTCGCCCCGCTTTCCCGGATCGGGCAACTACGTGACGGACGGACCGTTTCTGTTTCGGACAACGTCAGGGAGTCTGCTCATGTTATGGGCCAGCTTTGTGGACGGCCGATACGCGCTCGGCGTTGCCAAGTCGACAACCGGCAAGCTGACGGGGCCCTGGCTCCAAGAGCCAGAACCCTTATATGCCAGCGACGGCGGGCACGGCATGGTCTTCCGTACCTGGAACGGTCAGCTGATGCTGACCGTGCATACCCCGAACCGCACGCCGGATGAACGGCCGATCTTCATCCCCGTCACAGAGGATGCAGACAGCATCAAGATGGATGGGATGTATCGGACAACACGTATGCCCAAGTAAAATCTCTATACGCGAATAGGTCGCTCTCCATGAACATGGCAGAGCGGCTCTTTTTATAGGATTAACTTCCCAAAGCTATGCGTTACTGTCCCGTAGAAACAAAAGGAGGCCGTACGCGTACGGCCTCCTTCTACACTCATTTATTACAGCTTCACGATTTTACCCGTCTCTTGGGATTCGAATGCACCCAGGATCACGTTCAAGGAACGCAGTCCTTCCTCACCGGAAATGCTAGGCGGCGTGTTCGTGAGAATGGATTCGACGAACGCGTCGATGACGCCGCTCGGAACCTGCTTCTCATTGGTTGCCATGGCGCCAACCTTGTAGGTCTCCACCGTACCGTCGGTCAGCTCCACAACCACCTCGTCGCCGTTAACGGTACCGATCTTCATGGCACCTTTCTCGCACCACAACACTGTTCCGTTATCGCCGGATCTGTAATGCGTCCAGCTTGCCATCAGCGTGCCCACGGCCCCGCTCTTCATGCGAACGATGCAAGTCGCGTTGTCGTCCACATCGGTTCCTTCTTTATGGACCGTACCGATGAAACCTGCCACCTCCACGATTTCATCGTTCAGCAGGTAACGGATAAAGTCGGATTTGTGCACGCCGAGATCGCCCATGGCGCCCATAATCGCTTCTTCTTTACGGAAGAACCAGCTGTCGCGTCCATCCAGACTCCAGCTCTCCGGACCGCCGTGGCCAAAGGAAGTACGGAAGGTAAGCACTTTGCCGAGCTTGCCGGAATCCAGAATTTCCTTCGCTTTTACGTGCGGAGGCATGAGGCGCTGATTGTGGCCTACCATCAGGTACACCCCGTTCTTGCGGGCGGCCTCGATCATTTGCTCTCCTTCTTCAGCCGTTGTAGCCATCGGCTTTTCCACCAGCACATGAAGGCCGGCATTCGCAGCCGCGATGCTCATCGGAGCATGCAGATAGTTCGGCGTACATACGCTAACGGCGTCCAGCTTCTCGTTCTTCAACAGTTCTTGGTAGTCTGTATAGGCTTTACCGCCATACTGAGCTGCCATCTCTTCGGCGCGTTCTTTTACCGGATCGGCAAAAGCAACCAGCTCCACGTTAGCATTGTTCGCATATTCAGGAATATGTCTGCGCTGGGCGATCGCGCCGCAGCCAAACACTGCCACTTTAATTTTGCTCATTGAAAGTCTCCTTTGTGCTCATAAATTAAAATTGGTTCAGGTAGTTCTGCTTCAGCCAGTTCATGCTGTTCTCCACGCTTTGCAGCGGCGGATTCTGACATACGTCCTGCTCGACGATCAGCCATTCCGTACCTGCATCGGATGCAGCCTGAATGACGCCCGGCAGGTTAACCGAGCCTTGGCTCAGTTCCAGCGTTTTCATGTTGCCTTCCGCATCCTTGCTGAAATCTTTCAGGTGAAGCAGCGGAAGACGTCCTGCGTATTTCGGAATATAGGCAAGCGGATCTTGTCCGGCGAATTGTACCCAGCATACGTCCATCTCCACTTGCACGGCTTCCGGCGTCGTTGCGGAATACATTGCATCAAAGACGAACTGGTCATCAACCTCGGCTTCGAACTCGAATGCATGGTTATGGTATCCAAAGATCAGTCCCTGCTTGCGGGCTTCAGCCCCTACTTCCTCAAGGAAGGAGAAGAGGTTCTTCCAATCCTCGGCATCTTTACGATCTTCTTCGGCCACATATGGACACATCATATATTTAGCGCCAATGGTTTTCAGGTAATCAATTTCCTTCTGCAGATCTGCGCGAAGCAGATGCAGGCCCACGTGACTGCCGATTGCTTTCAGGCCAAGCTCTTGAAGAAGCGTTTTCATTTCCTCGGCCGGAATGTCTCCATAACCTGCGAATTCCACGCCTTCATAACCCAATTCAGCGACTTTGCGGAGCGTACCGCGGAAATCCTGTGCCGTTTCATCGCGCAGCGTATACATTTGCAAACCAATGTTCATTCTTCTCATTATAGCGCACCTCGATTCCAAAAATGAGTTACTGCTCTATCTGCTACTATCATACATGCAAATAGGCTAAAATGAACATAAACAATATTGCTGCAACATGAACTATCTGCTTATATTTTTACTGGGGGTTGTTACCATTATGGAAGCAAGGCTGCTCATCTGCGACTATTCCTATCACTTTCAGCAATTCAGCAACAGCCATCGGGGCGGCTTGACAACCTATCTGTTCCGACTCCAAACCGAAGGCTCCTGCGAAATCTACTGCAACGGCATCGAGCACCACGTGCAGGCAGGCGACCTGCTGCTGCTGAAGCCCGGAGATGAATACGAGCTGCGGGTAAAGGAAGACGGCGAGGATGGCCGCGTGTCCAGCGGGGATTATTTTATATTCTGCGATGGCTCCTGGATTGATAATTGGTGGAACCGCATCCCCCGCCCTGTCGTCAGTCATGTCGGGCTCGACGATTATTTACTGGGTCTGTGGAGACAAATGCTGCTGGAGAAGCGGCGCGGCCTGGAAGGGGAAATCGGGGAACTGACCGACTACCTGCTGCGCAGTCTCTGCCTCTGCCTGGACCGCGCCATTACCGAGATCAAGCCGACCGATCGCCTTGCCTTCACTGCCCTGCGGCTGAAGCGATTCGTGGAGGAGCATGCCACCCTTACCTTCAAGCTGGAGGAGGCCGCTTCCCATGTCGGGCTAAGCTTATCCCGGGCGGTTAAGCTGTTTAAGGAGTATTACGGAAAAACCATGATCCAGTACGCCCTCGAGATCAGGCTGAACGCAGCCGTCGAGCGCATCAAATACAGCACGATGACACTGGAGGAAATCGCGGAAACCTGCGGCTTCGCCAGCTACTCCTACTTTCACCGGGTATTTCGGGCCAACTATGGCGTATCCCCGGTCAAATTCCGGGAGACCGCAACGGTGCCGGCAAGGCCGGGGCAGGAGAAAAGCCCACGCTGAATTTTTTCCTTCTATATAATGGGGTAATAAAAAGCAGCCCAGGCTCATCCTTTAAGGCAGGAGCTAGGCTGCTTTCACATTAGTAACTCGATATGTTCTAGACTGCTTTTTCCAGCCACATTCATCGCATCGCGGCCCCGGCGGCAGCAAAGACCAGCATGAAATAAACGCAGACCCCTATCATATGATTGCGATTCCACTCCCGCCCCGGAGGCGACAATGCCGCCCGAAACGGCTGCCGCCATAGCTAGAATCGAAACCATCATCTGGTCTTTCCCTCTCTTTCGTACCTGCGGAACCGTACTGTGTGGTTGAAATTGAAATCGTGCGGGGAGCTAAGATTCCATAGGTAACGGCACTATGACCGTGCAGAACGTATCGATCTAATTACTCACATCTGTCGTATCATCCATCCGGGCAGCCCGCATCGGTGAGAACACGAACCAAATTCCGACTACAGCCAGTCCGGTGATAACAACGCCTAATGCTGTGCGAAATCCAAATACATCAGCGATGAAGCCACCCAGAGGCGCTCCAATAACGATCATACTGCGGTTGATAGACCTCATGGTGGCATTCATACGCCCATGCAAGTGTGCAGGTGTGATCGTCTGCCGGTAACCCATCTCAATCGGACCCTCAATACCTAATGCTAAACCATAAAACAGTTGCCCAAATCCGATCAAGAGGAAGGTCTGAATCAACAGATCACCGTTGTCAGTGGGTGGTGCCAGAACCATGAACAGGACCGCAGGTGCATACAAAAGTCGAGCAAACGTGATGCTGCGTCCAATTCCAAATCGCTTGCTGACCCGGGTTGATAACGTCGTGCCTATAACAGCGCCAATCCCTGCTGATGTCATGACAAGTCCCAGGGTTGACGCATGAAACCCTAATTCGGTGAGAGCGTACGTTACCAGCACCGTCCCCAGCATACTGTTAAATAGAAACCACGCATGGGTATTGAGTGCCAGCGTGCTGAGAAACGGATGCCGGTAGACCCAGCGCAATCCTTCCTTTATCAATTCAAGTATGCGTTCATTCGAGGCCTTTTCCGGTATGGGCTGATGTTTAATAAAAGCCATAACCAGCCCTGAAAACAGATACGAAGCTGCGTTAACCAAGATTGCAAACGGAGCCGTAACGATAGAGACTAATAAACCGGCAGCTGCGGGGCCGCTGGTTTCCGCAACGGCTGCGCTTTGCTCCAACCGCGCATAAGCGGACAATAACAACCTTCTCGACACGAGTTGGGGCACAATAGATTGAGATGCAGCATCATTGAATAACGACATCGCCCCGAAGAGTATCATGATGATCATCAGAATGCCCACATTGATTCCATCGAACAATGCCAGTAGGCATATCGCTACGAGCAAGATCCCCCGCCCCAGATCGGTCAGTACCAGGATGTTCCGACGACTGACGCGATCAATAATCACTCCCGCCACCAATCCCAGCAGCACATAGGGCAGCCACCTCGAGGAATTGATCCAGCCCACATCAACGGTGCTGCCTTCCAGATCAACCACCACCAGTACTTGGAGAGCGAGTGTGGTAATATACGTGCCAAAATATGAAATGGTGGAAGCTAACCAGAAAAATACGTAACTCTTATTCTTGGAAAGATTCATCTCTAACCTCCAACTGAGCGCCGTATTTTTCGGATTAATTGTATATTGGAGTCACTGCTGAATGAAGTCACGAGCGCTATAACTAGTTAAATTGTAGCATATCCGCAACAGATAGAGTCGTGCTCATTCCAATTCATTCCACGATAACCATCCGTCGACTTATCGATAGAATGAGTGTGTATGTTTCTTAACGTTCTACTCAAGGGAATTCGTCATGGCGCTGCCTTTAAAAATATCAAATCCGAGTTCCTGAAGAATCTTCACGGCATCTTCAACAGGCAATTTAGGGAGATGAAACTCATGATCGATGACCTCTCGCAGCTCGCTGAGATCGGATAAAATGCGCTTTTCTACCTTCCCGTTTGCATACCGGATACTCAGTACATTGTCGACCAGAGACAGCGAGCGCTGCTGGTCCAGTTGCCACAGCTGACAGCGTAATGAAGAGGTAAAGAGATCATTCGGTTGAAAATAGCTTGCAATGGCCGGCTGGAAATCATCGAATTGATACGTTACCCGCGTGTCGAATGACCAAACCAATTCTGTAATCAGCCGACCATCCGCATACCGATAGTACGTATATGTTCCCGGTTCATCCCCTGGGCGCAATCTGACTTCAATCCCGGCATATTGGGAAACTTGCTCGGGATCGCTCTCCAAACGTACGGGTTCGAAAAAAGGGGCGGAGTTTCCGCAATCCACGTACACTTCTTCTTGCTCACCCGGGATCCGCACCAGTAACCCAACATGTCCCCCGCCCAGCAGCGCATACCGGGTTTCGAAACCAAGCTGGTTCAAGAGCTGATGAAGACTGCTGTTAATCATATAACAAGTGCCTCCCGCATTCAGCTGCCACAGCTGATCTACGAATCTCTTCTCATCCTGCTCCAATCTTCCTTTTTGATGATATTCCCGATACTGCAGCAACGTGGTAATGTTCTCGAACGGTACACGCTGATGATGTGCGGTGCAAATTTCGGTTAAATATTCCAATGAAGCCTCCCTTATCGGGACTTGAATATATTGCAAATAGTTGTTTGCCCACTGAGGCAGTTGTCCTTGATTCTGCACAATGTTCACGCTCCCTTTTCCTCTGAATGTAAGGTATGCTCTTTATTTTAAACATTCTACATATCATTACGTCATACCAATGACTGCACGATCTATACAAAAAAGGTCTTACCTATAGGTAAGACCTTTTCTACGACCAAAGTCTACTATTCATGTATAGTCGCATTGCTCATCGATTTCTCATGATGGAGCAGCCACTGCTTGCGAGACAATCCTCCGCCGTATCCGCCCAATTCGCCGCTCGTATTGATCACTCGGTGGCATGGAATGACAATCGCGAGCTGGTTGGCGCCATTCGCTTGGGCAACGGCACGATAAGCGGTGGGCCTTCCCATGGTTGCTGCGATCTCGCCATACGAAGACGTTTGTCCGGGTGGAATCTGCAGTAACTGGTCCCATACTTCTTTTTGAAATGGCGATCCTAACAGGAACAAGGGCGTCTTGAATTCCGATAATTTCCCGTCAAAATACGCGCCGAGCTCAAGCTCGATCGAACGAATCGGTGCTGTGTAACCTGGAACGATTGCCGACTTAGTTCTCTGCCGAAGACGCTCAACCTCACGCTCCAAGCCCCGGCGGTCTACAAATTCGAGCAGATACAACGCCTCCTCATCCGCGATGGCCATCATCGGTCCGAGACGCGTATCGATCCATGAAGCTTTTAAGATGTTATGGTGCCCCGATCGGGTAGGCGCTACCCCCATAATCCGCGAAAAGGCATCCCTGAATCCGCTGCTGGACTCGTAGCCGGTCGACAGCTGCGCATCGATGACGGCGTGCCCCTCCCTTATCTGCTTCAGGGCAAGTCCCATCCGCCGGGCCCGTGCATATTCAACGAAGGTCATTCCGAACCGCTTTTTGAATTGGCGCCTTGCGGTCGAAGCATCCACGGACAGCTTCTGAAAGTCCTGGTTGGTCCATCTTTTTTCCGGGTTTTCTTCCACCGCCTCAACGAGCAGCCGGACCAGGTCGGACACCTGATTGGGATGTGATAGCGGACGGCATCGTTTACAGGGTCTGAAGGAAGCAAGCAGCGCTTCTTGAGCCGTCTCGTAAAATTCGCAATTTTCCATCTTCGGTTTCCGGGCTGGGCATGTCGGGCGGCAGAATACCCCCGTTGTTTTCACGCCAACATAAAAAACGCCCTCGTACTCCGATTTCTTTTCCAGCAATGCCTGGTAATACTCCTGTCGATTCGCAGCCGATATCACTTGGGGTTCCTCCCTCGATCTCATGTACTTTACTCTGTAGCCATCGCTTGCAAGCCATCCTGTCATGCTCTCATTGTCCTGGTGTTCCTATTATATTGGATATGCCGGCAAGACGTAGCCGAAAATCGTGCATGAATATTTTCGAGGGAGAAGCGAAAACTTTGCCAACTTCGGTGCTTAAACAACCCGCAATACGGGAATTAGACCAACCTGATAATCTTGGTTGACCTAATACTACGAAAAACCCCTTCCGCGGACCGGAAGAGGCCTTTCTTTTAAGAATATTGAGATCCCTTAAGACTAAAGATTCAACCTTTGATGGATCCTGCCACCATACCCTTCATAATCTGCTCCTGCAAGATCAGGTAAGCCACAATTGTTGGAATGACTGCGATCGCCATCGCTCCCATCGTCAAGCTGTAATCCGTACCGAAGCCGTCCGAGAACAGGGACAGACTGAGCGGAAGCGTCTTTAGCGCTTGCGTATTAATAAATACGAGTGCGAAGGAGAAGTCATTCCAGAATCGGAGGAATGCCAGAATCGATATCGTTGCCACGATGGGCGTACAGAGCGGAAGAATCATTCTGCCGAAGATTCCCCACCAGCCGCTGCCATCAATCATGGCCGCTTCTTCAATCTCTCTAGGAATGGATGACATGTAGGCCATCGCCAGGAAGATTGCGATCGGCAGCTCAAATGCCGTATACGGCAGAATGAGCGCACCGTACGTGTCGAGTAAGCCGATATTTTTCATCATAATAAACAAGGGCACCAGCGTACTGTGAATCGGAATCAGCAGCCCGGTCGTAAACAACACGACCACCAGCTTTTTGAACCGAAACTCGAATCTGGACAGTACATACGCCGCAAGTACACTGAGCAGGATGGTCAGAACGACGGCAGTAATCGTCACAACCGTTGAATTCAGCATCGCTCTGCCCATATTTCCAAGCTCCCATGCCCGGAATAAATTCTCGGTCATCCACTCCTTCGGCAAGCCGTAAGGGTTGGTGAAGAAATCCTGATTCGATTTAAACGCGCTCGTAAAAAGCCAGTACAAGGGATAGAGCGTAAGAATCGCATACACAATCAGCAGCAATTTTACGAACCCGGTTAACCCCTTCGTGATGACGCGTTTCCCTGAGGCACTTCCGGTCCCGGTCGTCTGTAAATTCACATCGCTCCCTCCTTCATGTTAACTTGGCTTTCTGCGCGTTGCGAAATAGTTAAGCGCGATAAGAATGGCGCTGACGATCATAATCATCGTGGAAACGGCGGAGCCGTAACCGTAGCGATACACGCTGAACGTGCTGTTGTACATGTAGGTGGCAAGCAGCTCGGTCGATTGCGCCGGTCCGCCGCCCGTCATGACGATAACATGATCAAAAGCCTTCAGGCTTCCCGAGATACAGAGCACAATGGTTACGACAACCGTGCTCCAGATCATCGGCAGCGTGATTTGCATCAGCTTGTTCCAGCCGGTGGACCCATCAATTTTGGCCGCATCATGGATCTCCGGTGAAATATTTTGCAGTGCTGCGATAAAGATGACCAGATAAGGGCCGATGTTCGCCCAGTTAATCGGGATCGATATCGCCAGCATATTGACTTTTGGATCGGACAGCCAGGCACGGGTCCATGACTCCAGACCGAGCATCTCCAGCACATAGTTAGCGATTCCGAACTGAGGATGGTAAATGTAACCCCAGATGAGACCGACAACAACCGTGGAGAGAACCATCGGCATGAATACGGCAGACCGGATGAACCTGGAGAAGAACGAATTCTTGAACAATACAATGGCCAGAATCAACGCGATTGGAACCTGACCAATAATGGATGATACGACCAGAATCAGGTTGTTTCGAAGCGCCCGCCAGAAGATCGGATCCTTGAACATCTCTATATAATTATCAAGGCCGATAAATGTGGCGTCTCCGAACCCTTTCCAACTGAAAAATCCGTAGTAAGCTGACCAGAAGACCGGAATAATGACAAATATCAGAAACAACAGAAGCGCAGGAAGAAGAGCTATGGCTATAAATCCTTTGCTTCTCATCGCTGTAGGCATGGCAGCCTCCTCCCTCCTAATCCTTATGCAGTGGTGAATGGTTTCTTATGGAGTAGCGGATCTGGCTTGCGCGTCCTGCAGCTTCTGGGCCACACCTTCGACGGGACCGCCCATCATAATTTCCTGCAGACCGTTGTTGATGACTTCAGCCGCCTCTGCAGACAGATAAGCATCGTACACCGGCGTAATGCCTGTGGATTTCACCAGGTTAAAGGCTTTGTAGTACAAGGAAGTAACTTTCGACTCATCGATTTCGGTATCGTACATGACCATGGAGTTGCTCTCGGCAATCGCTTTTTGCGCTTCCGGTCCGCTGACCGCATAAATCAGCTCCAGCGCCAATTCTTTCGCTTTCCCTTCCGTTCTGCTGCTAAGAGCCAGACCGCCGCCAGCTCCGCCGGAGATGGTGTTAGCTTCGCCTTTGCCTCCAGGGATTGCAGGCAGAGTCGTCACTTCAATATCCTTCATCTGCTCTTCCGAGGAAGAAGCCGCCAAGTTGGTGAGCGTCCACGCGCCGCTGATCATCATCGCTGCATTGCCTTGGATGAAATACTGCTCAGCTTGCGTGTTGTCGATGCTGTTGGCACCTTCTTGGAATGCTTTGTTGTCGACGAGCTCTTTGAAATATCCAAGCGCTTCGATAAACTCAGGATCGGTAAATTTCGCGCCATCCTGTGCTGCCGCTTTCTTAAACCATTCGGTGCCTGTCACACGGTCGGCAATCGATCCGATAATGGTGGATTGCGCAACCCATGGCGCTTTGTTTCCGAGCGCGATCGGCGTAATGCCGTTATCGTTGAACGTTTTAACCGCTGCCATCATTTCTTCCCAAGTCGTTGGAACTTTTACGTTATGTTTGTCAAACAATGCTTTGTTGTAATAGAGAATCGAAGTTGCCGACATGCCTAGTGGAGCGGAGTAGATCTGGCCGTCCTCGAACTCGTACGGATCAAACGCTCCCGGCAGGAATTTATCCTTCCAATCCGAATGCGCATCGAGCACCTCTGTAATCGGCTGAAGCAGCTTCGCCTGATGAAGCTCGGCTGACTGACTTCCTGCATATACGAAGAATACATCCGGCATTTCATTCGCAGCCGCAACCGTACTCAGACGTTGACGGTAGCCGTCCGGCGGAATCGCTTGTGCATCGAGCGTCACTTCAGGATGGTCCTGAGCAAACTGATCGATAAAACTTCGGACTGATTTTGCACGCAGATCATCACCGGCAAAGTTATGCCAGATGGTCAGCTTGACCTTCTCTTGATTGCCTTCATTTCCTCCCGCCTGCTCTTTGCTCTGCCCGCCTCCGCAAGCTGCAAGGACCAGTGACATCATCAGCAGTACAAGACCTATTTTACGTTTTGGTCTCATGGTCAATCCCCCTTTTTAATATACGAAAATGATGAAACGTCTTAGATGATTAGTCCAAGTATATAAAAGGATATAACGCTTACATAGGGGATATAATTCAGTCCATAGAGGGACAAAATTCAGGATTTGCCCGATACTCCGACGGGGTTTGTCCCGTCCATTTCTTGAACAGGCGGTTAAAATACTTAATATCCTCATAGCCGATTTCATTCGCGATTTCACTGATTTTGGCTGGCGTTTCCCTTAGCAGGTGCATCGCTTTTCGCAGTTTCGCCTGGGTCACGAATTCGATATAATTCTGTCCGGTTTCCTTCTTGAACATCTCGCTGAAATAGTTGGGGTTCATATGAACATGCTTCGCCACTTGTTGGAGAGACAAGCTCTGTCCCAGATGCTCATGAATGAAGGAGATCGCTCGCTGGACGGGACTTGTCGTCGACACCATATCACGGTACTCCTTCATGATGAGTCCGAGCGAATCGATCAGTACCTTCTCCGGATTCTTGGTCAACTCGCGGATATCGTACGTCTCTTCCACTTTCACCGGACTGGTATAGCCGATAGACGTCGCAGCCCGTATAAGCCATCGTTGTGCCGAGATGATCAGGGAATGCAGGTAAGCCTGAACCGAGCCGGGCGTTGCCTGGCTCTGACTTTGGATGCGCCGCAGCAAATCCGTCACCCATGCCTGCAAGTCGGCGGATTCTCCCGAACGCAGCAGGGATGACAGTTTGGTTTCTTCCTCCATCGAACAGACCGTGCGGATGCCTGTTCGTCCTTCGATATCTTCATAACGGATATGCCGTTCCGATTGCAGCAGCCACTCGTAGGAGCTGGCCTCTACCGCGGTAGCCAGCGCAATGTGCAGCTCCCTGGCGTTTGCGACCCGTCGGCCGCTGGCAGCCGTGATGCGGCAGGCGTGCGTGGATTCCATCTTCCGCAGAGCGGAATCTACCCGCCCCCAGCCATTATTCGGCTCTGCCCGCACCAACAGAAGCAGGGAGCCGTTCCACTCCAGCCACGCGCATTGCAGCTCTTCGGCCAACTCCGTGCCGATTAATCGATGCAGCTCGCTAACGTTCGATTGTTCCTCTTCTTCTGGATGCAGCGGATATATCGACAGCATCCAGATCTGCAGCACCGAGCCGTTCGATTCCAAACGCAGCTCCGGGTATCGCTCACACAATTCGGCCTCGGCATGCTCGTCCAGCGGAGTGCCGGAAGCAAGCAGCCTTCTCAGGAAACCCCGGCTGACTACCAACTCCTGCGCCCTTCCCTTCGCTTGTGTAAGCCTGCGCTGTAACAAACGCTCTCTTGCTTGGACAGCAGCCTCGATAATTTCCCCGGTCCTGCTCGTCTTCAGCAAATAGTCACTTACGCCTTCCCGCATTGCCTGCTGCGCATATGAGAATTCATCATATCCCGATATAACAATGATTTCGATCTCGGGATACTGCTGCTTGACTTCATGTGCCATATCCAGTCCGCTTATGCCTGTCATGCGAATATCGGTAAAAATAATTTCGGGCATTTCAACGGGAATACGCTGAAGGGCTTCCTCCGCTGAAGCCGCGGGCGTCAGCACCGTAAAGCCGTTATCGGCCCAATTGATCACTGTACTCAGACCATTTCGAATGATCACTTCATCATCAACGATCAGTACCTTCATTGTCGCCATCCCCTTTGCTGGATAATTCAGATTGTTGAATTTCAGGTAAATCAGGTATCGTAAACATCACACGCGTTCCGGCTCCTTCCGTACTCTCCACACGCAAGCCCGCATCCTTGCCGTAATGAAGGAGCAGCCGTTTATGGACATTTCGCAGCCCGTAGCTTCCGCGCGGGGTCTGCCCCTTCTCGTACTGCAGCGGATTCTCAACCAGCTGATCCTGAAGCCATTTCAGGCGATCCGTCGTCATTCCGATGCCGTCATCCTCCACCACGAAGTGGATCCCTTCAGGCTCGCGATGCCCGCGAATCGTAATCGTCCCCATCCCGTCACGGCTCAAAATACCATGCAGCATGGAGTTTTCAACCAACGGCTGCAGCAGCAGCTTTAACATAGTGTGCTGATACAGCTCTTCCTCCACATGAACCTCAAACTTGAATTTTTCCGGATATCGGATGGTTTGGATATTCACGTAATGACGGACATGCATAATTTCCTGCTGAATCGTGCAATATTCCTGCCCGTTATTGAGGCTGAACCTCAGGAAATCACTGAGCGATCCCACCATCTCGGCAATTTTCACATCCTGGTTCATCAGTGCCAGCCAATGGATGGATGACAGCGTATTGTAGAGGAAATGCGGATTGATCTGCACTTGCAGCGCATGCATATCCGCCTCCTTCTTCAGCGACTCGTTCAGCTTCACTTCATCGGTAAGCTTCACAATTCGCGAGCTGAGCCGGTTATAACTGATAATGAGCTGTCCGACCTCATCGACCGTCTTAACCGGGAGCGCAGGCAGCGGCTCCTCCGGGCTTGAGTTCTTGAGAAACTTCGTTAGCACGGACAGCGGATTCGTAATTTTCTGGATCAGGAAAAGTACCAGTATAATGGCGAGCAGGATGGCCACCGTGACCGCAACCGCCGTCAATTTGATAAAGTACTGATTCTGGGAACGGTATTCCTGTGAGGGAATGATGCCGACCAATTTCCAGTTCACGCTGGACATTTTCTTATAGAGAATGGTCTTCTTGTTGCTCCCCTCGCCATAGTCTATATTTCCGCTGAGCCCCTCAAACTCTCCAATCGCAGGATAATAATCTGCAAGCGTAAGATTGGTCTCCATATCCGGGGGACCGGCGATAATCCGATTATTCTCGTCAAGAAGAAGGACAAACCCGGTCTTCTCTAGAACGGCCTGCCGGAATTGATTGGCAATGACGCCCTGGTCCAGGTTAATCTGCAGGTTCCCGATCGGCTTATATTTATCCGTGCTCCGAATCGGTCTGGCCAACGTAATGACTTTCCTAACGCCTTCGAAGGTCCACTGGCGATGAACAAAGGACCACCATTTGGGATGCTGCTCGTAATAGTCGGGAACCATTTCGGTAATATCCCGGAACTCGGACCGTACCAAGGATTTATGCGAGATTGCATCTTTGCTGCCGAGCGGTTCGACAATGATGTTGGCTATATAATCTTTGGAAAAGGCCAGGTTCGTCAAAAAATTGATAACCGTCGTCTGCTGGACATAGTTGCTCTGCTCGGTCTTCAGATAGGCCTGAACTCCGGTATGCCCGATGAGAAACAACGAGATGTTCTCCACGTCTTTGACCATTGTATCCAGGTAAGCTTCCAGCTGCCGAAGCGTATTCATTCCTGTAATCTTGGCCTTCTCCTCCGTCAGGCTCTTGGCTATGTTAAAAGAGAAAATACCAAGAAACAGCAGCGGCACCAGCGTAGCGACAATTATAAGTAACGACAATTTATGCTTTAGCGATTTCCCAAGCCATTGCTACATAAAAACACCTCGTTCATAGTCCCTATGGTATGGGCTTGTTATATTACTTGACATTGAATGCGTTTACTTCGAAATCACTCTCTTTTCCTAGCAAAAATGTGTCAGGTTTATTAACTATCTTAGAGGAATCTTTAGACTCAAGTAAATGGTAATAAAGGCCTATGAAAGGGGATGAAATCTTCTTGCATATGTTCCATATGTGCCACTTCCATTCGTTCTTTTTTGGAGATCGGGGAGGGGATAAATTAGGATGAATTGGATTAAAAACGTAAAAAAAGAGCGCCGCAGCACCCTTTTTATTAGCAAGACCTATCATACTATCAAGATTAGTGGCTTCTCGTTCAAGTTTATCCCCTCTTATTGCATATGCGTTTATATGTAGTTCTAAAGTTATGTGTGCAATAAACGATTACTTCTCCTACTCTTCCAGACTGTATTCGATGCTATCCACCACAAACCGGTTCGACTCTTCTTGAAATCGATACGTTATTTGCAGATTCCCGGCAAAACCGGCCGGACTTATGCTCCCTGCCGCTTCCGTAACAAGCCGGCCTTCCGCTAGTTTGTGCCTGACGATGGCGCCGAAGCCAACCTTATCATATAAGTAGCTTTTATCCTTGGAATCATCCTCGACCCTTTGGACATACTCCTTCCCGTCGATCAAAAGCTTGATAACAAAGTGATCCGCATACTTCTCGATGTTGGATTGCACATGGCTCAATACCGCCTGCTCCAATGATTCGATAGGGATTTCCTTCAGAGTCTCGGCGTCGACAACATGCATCTCTCCCATGTAAAGCCCCGTGCCGGTCCCGTCCACGTAGAACACCACAACATCAGGCTTCCCATCGCCTGTCACATCCTGATATTGAATGACGGGTTTACGGGTACCGTCCCCGCCGTTCCAGTCTTCAAAGACCCGCTTCCTTCCCTCAACCTCGACCACCATGCCTTCATATCTGCCGTATTTCGTAACGCTTACCGGATACAGCTTTACATGCCCGTTCTCCTCCGCCGTTGACACGTCGACATCCGGAGTATAGATGTAAATCATTCTCTCCTTCGTATCCCAGCCTACTTCTGCATCGTACAGCTCCGCTATAAATCGAATCGGAACCATAACGTGGCCATCCTTTAACGCTGCGGGAACGGATAGTGAATATGCCTTCCCTTTTCCCTTCGCCTTCATGCTTCCCATCTCTAACGTGACTTGATCGGCACCTGTGTTGACAGTTACCGTCTTGTTTTTGTTGTTCCAGTGAAGCTCCATGGGTTTCAAGTAGTCCTTCATAACGCGCAAGGGAACCAGCGTGGTCTGATTCACGATGACGGGATTAACATCCGTCGTAACAATCCAATGATTGATGTTTAATTCCATTTCCTTCTTGGGTGCAGCTTCAGCCTGAGCCTGTACGAAGGTACTCATCAGCATGGTGGCCGCTATAGCGCCGCTTACTGCTATTCTTGTCCATTTCCGGGTGATCATGTTCTCTAAATCTCCTTGGGTTGTAATATAAGGTTTATATAACTAAAACGCATCGTGACCGGGATTGGTTCGTTCATATCCATAAATGATGTAAATACTTCCTCTGTCGCCCCCTTCCTGCCGGGCATCCAATCATTCACCCCATTCAATGGCAAAAATCATGACCACGCTCCTTCTGTTATGTTAGAATCAGATATGATTGTTATATTATGGAATAATTAAAATTCTAGGGTATTGGCTTTCATTCGGAATACCAACGAGATGAATGTCATGGAGCGGGCAAGCTCTCTCCTGTATCCGAGCTTTTAGCTGTGAGTCCAGCCGTCACCTGATCTTAAGGCTACGTCAGCTAAAATGTTCGATATCGATTCATAAAACCATACCTTGAAGGGAGGTGAGATCTTTGAACCAGGGAATATCCTTTTTCGGCATGTTTTCCATGCTTAGCGTTATCGTATACGGGCTATTCGCACTTCTCGGTTTATATGCTTTGTATCTCCTCATTAAATTGATGATCCGGGCCATAACCGCGCTCGAACTCTACATCGATGAGAAAAGAAACCGGCGGTTGTGAAGGTAAACTTCAGTTAATTCAGGGTTGAAACCACTGAATCTCCTGTGGTAAAGTCTAGGCAACCAGAAATGAAAGGGTGAACCAAAAGCCAATGATCTACTAATCCTGTCCCAAGCATTTGGAAAACACTTCGATTTCGATACGAGGTTTTCGGGATAGGATTCGTGCGGCTTTTTTTATATGTGACAGGTGGATGTTTGAGACTTCTACATGAAAGTCTGCATCTTCCTTGTTCATATTAGCCTCCTATTCCGAAATCTCGGAGTGGGAGGCTTTTTCTATTTCAATAACACCAATTGAGAGAATGGAGATTATCCATGACAGGCACTCATCCAAACATCCAAGACTGAACCTCCCCGATTACGGGCAACCGGAGCGAGAGACATGTTTACGCTCAGACAAATGAAGAATCCGTCTTATAAAGCATTCCTAACAACTACTTTCTAAACAGGAGGCATGTTTGCATGCAGATCGCCGCACAGGAATACAAGACAGCGAATCGGGAATCGGGACCTTATGGTATTACGGCAAGACAAGATGGGACCATATGGTTCACGGAACAAAAAGGAAACCGGATCGGACGGCTCACCAAAGATGGGGATATACGCACGTTCGAAGTGCCGACTCCAGATGCCGGGGTCATGTCCATCCTCTCTGCCCATACCGGTGACCTCTGGTTTACGGAGTACAAAGCGAATAAAATCGGAAGGATGACAATGGATGGAACATTTGCGGAATTCGAACTGCCTGAAGCCAATTCGTCTCCTTACGGCTTGGCTGAGGGCCCGGATGGAGCCATATGGTTCACCGAGCTTATCGGCAACCGAATCGGAAGTATAACGCCGGCAGGCATTATCACGGAATATGACTTACCATGCGAAGGATCGTACCCTTCCTATATTACAGCCGGTCCGGACGGCGCGTTGTGGTTTACGGAAAACCAGAACAACTGCATCGGCCGAATTACGATGGACGGGAAGATTACCGAGTACCGGATTCCAACAGAGCAATCCGGACCGGTCGGCATCACGACAGGTGCCGATGGCGCTCTATGGTTTGTTCAAATCAACGGCAATCAAATCGGTCGGATTACAACGGCCGGGGAAATTACGGAATTCAAGCTCCCGTCCGGGAATGCCAGACCCCATGCCATCACGGCGGGTGTTTCCGAGGATCTATGGTTTACCGAATGGGGAGCCAATCAAATCGGACGAATTACCTGTACCGGGGACATTACCGAGTATCCAATCCCTACCCCCTCCGCAGAACCTCATGGCATAACCGTGGATTCCGGCGGCGAGGTCTGGTTCGCCGAGGAATGCGATCAGATCGGCCGGTTTACGATTCAGTATTAGGTTTAGGGCGAACACATATCGCTCCGCCCATAAAAGAAAGCCCGTGCAGCCTGTTGCCGGGCTTTTCCAGCGAGAAGCTGCCCTGGCTTGTTTCTTCATCTATGGGAATGTGATAGATTAAATGGATACTTAGAATTATTTCTCTTAGGAGACCGTCCGATGATGAACTCAAACGAAACGTTAGATGATATACCATGGCAGACGCTGATTCAACAAACCGCCGGATTTTTCAGCGATTTGACCATTAAACGGGGATTTCAGTATTACAAGCAAGGTCGTGTCCACGCCAGCGAGCCGGCAGATGAGACCGGTGTGGTCGAGGCTTCCGTGGATGGAACGGAAACCTACCGTACCAAGCTTAACCTTCGCTCCTTGAGCGACAGCGAATGCAGCTGTCCCGTTAAGGATGGCTGCAAGCATATGGTGGCTGTTCTGCTTGACTATGCTCAACTTCAGGGTCGTTCCATTCACGCCCTGGTTAATGCGCATTCCACCACATATGCTTCCACCTCTTCGTATGACCGAAGCGAGTCCGGCTTCAGCCCAGCGCAGGACCGACCGTCTGCCGGAGCATCAAAATGGAGAGTCAAAGCGGATCATTTGCCCGACCTGCCAATCTCCGCATGGCATGAGCTGTTCGAAGTTTGCACGGCTTCGCTGGGAACGAATACGCAGAATTCGTTTTACGCCAAAAATGCGCTGGCTTCCCTCCATCACATTAAACCCCCGCTTCCGCCGGATCTGGATCCGTTATACGAGCTCCATGCGCATCTCTTCATTCTCGAGAAGCTCGTCAAGCAGCCCGCCAGTGCCTGGAATTCCTCCGGCTCCTACATCGGCTATCATACGCAGGTGGCAGCGGATCATATCCTGGCCAGAATCAAGCGCATCTTCCACGAAGGGCTGGAGGTCAGCGAACATGGGGAGGCATTCAGGCAGCGGTTGACCGAGACGATTTCGCATGCCCGGCGGAGCATGCTGAGCGAGCCGCGGAACCGCAAATTTTACGCCCAGATCTACATGCAGCTCTGGATGTACTGGATCTATCCGTTTTCGAAAAAAGACAGCAGCTTAATCCAGGCGGAGTTAGAGCAGCTGCAGACAGCCGAAGCCGAATTCAGCAGCAGTCTTTCACGCGCCTCATGGTATATGGCGCAGGGCTTAATGGCCTTCTATCTCGGAGAAGATGAATCGTCCTGGGACCTGATCAGGGAAGCAGACAAGGTCAGCAGCCTGCCCCCCGCTTCCGTCCTTGGCTTCTTCGACATGCTGCATTCAGGGCAGCAATGGGACCGCTTGGCCCGCTGGCTCCCGGAGATCGGCCCGCTGCTTGGCAGTCACCGCAACGAGCATCTCAGCAGCTATCAATACTACTGGGATGCCGTCATAGAGCACTTGCCCGAGGAGGCTGAACGGATGTGGAGCAGTCTTGCCGACATGCTTCCTTATTCGAAGGACATCTATCAGAATGCCTTGATCACGCACGGGAGATGGCGGGAATGGATCGACTATCAACTAAGCACAGGCCGGGAGCCGCTGGAACTCCGGGTCAGCGAGCTGGCACCGATCGAGAAGAACGCACCCGAGCTTCTGCTGCCTTTTTACCATCAGGCCGTTGAGCGGTACATCCTTCATAAGAACCGAGCCGGATATAAAGCAGCCGTCAAGCTGCTCAAACGGTTAGCCAAGCTATACAAAAAGCTCAAGCAGCAGGAGCGCTGGGATCTGTTCATTATCTCGTTATCTGTACGAAACAGCCGGCTTCGCGCATTCCAGGAAGAGCTGCGGAGAGGAAAGCTGATATCATGAGCAGACACACAGAAACCATCACGGTCCACATGGCGCTAAGCGAATACGGAGATGCCGTCATATACGGCTCTACTGTCATGCAGGGTTATGTGTCCGGACAATACCTGAAGCACCGTTTATTCGCGTGGCACGAAGCTTCCTTCTACGGAACAGAGCTTACCGTTCAATCCGTTCAGGACATGGAAGTGGTCATCCTGCCTTCCGAGCAGGTCATACCGTTCTTTGCGGATGGACGGCTGCTGGAACATATTGAATGGGTATGGGACGAGGATTGCCTTCCCTTCATTGAACTTGCGCCTTCGCTGGCAGCTTGCATTCAGAATAAGCAATATGCGCCCAGCTTGAGCGCCTTCAGATTGGGCAAGCTGCAATGGATCTGGGATACAGAGGCGTTCAAAGCGGAAGAGCAGTCCCGTCTGTCCCTGCTGAATGCAGACGAGATATGGAATGAAGGCTTGCGGGCAGCGTTCTCCGCCGCCGTGCAAGACCAGTGTTACGGCAGCGAAGAGTCGGCGGCTGACCTGCGCAGAGAATACCCGCTTCTCTTCTCGCCGAACCGCACGGCAGCCGAGGGCATGGACGACAAGTCATGGCTGATCGCCATCGGATGGCGACCGGATACCGCTCCATTCCGGCCGCTGCTGCAATTGTTGGAGCCTGACGAAGACGAAGCCGAATGGCGTCTTCGTCTTGTATTGCAAGACAAGCAAGACGCCGCGGCGCTTGCAGCCGTTCGTCTGGCTGAAGACGGGCAGGCATACGGATCATGGCCGGAGACATGGACACCTCATATCAAGGAGCGATCCCCCGGCTGGCTCCAAGGATTGCAGGCAGCACTGCCGGCAAGGGTGCTTCATGCTCCGGCTGAAGACGTGCTCGGTAGGCCGCTGTCCGACGAGGCCGCATGGCAGTTCCTGACCGACGACAGCCAGCGGCTGCTCCAATCAGGCTGGCTGGTCCTGCTGCCCGCATGGTGGGAAGCCGCCAGTAAGAAGAAGCCCAAGCTGCGGGCGAAGGTACGCTCGGGCGAGGGCGAGAACGCCGAGCGAAGCAGCGGCGGTTCCCTGTTCGGTCTGGACGCGCTGGTCAATTTCGATTGGCGCATCGCCATCGGGGAAGCTACCCTTTCCGAGGCAGAATTCGCCGAGCTTGTTGCCCGGAACGAACGGCTGGTACGGTTCCGGGGGCAGTGGATTCCGCTGGATCCCGCCCTGGTTGCCCAAATCCGCCAGATGATGGCGGGCGTAGACCGTGAGGAAGGTCTATCGTTTCAAGATATTCTGCACCTGCATCTGCTCGGGAACAACGATGAGTCGGAGCAGATGAAGCAGGATTCGGAGGAAACACAGGATCCGGAGCGGATCAAGCTTGAGGTGGAACTGAACGAGCACCTCGTGAAGCTCATAGGCCAGCTCGGCCGCCAAAACGAATGGCCGAGCCTCCCTGTCCCGGCTGGGCTGAAGGCCGAGCTGCGGACTTATCAGCATGACGGCTTTGCCTGGCTTGCCTTTTTGCGGCGTTACGGGCTTGGTGCATGCCTTGCCGATGACATGGGTCTTGGCAAAACCGTGCAGTTTATCGCCTACCTGTTGCACGTGAAGATGACGATGGAGCGGGAAGAAAGACGCCTCCCCTCCCTGCTGATCTGTCCCACCTCAGTGCTGGGCAATTGGCAGAAAGAGCTTGAACGGTTTGCCCCCTCGCTCCGGGTCATGCTTCATTACGGCGGCAAACGAAGCAGCAGCGAGGATTTCTATAAAGAGGCTTACCAAGCCGATATTATCCTTACCTCTTATGCTACGGCGACGCTTGATCAAGAAATGTTAAGAGACATGAAGTGGGAAACGATCGGCATCGACGAGGCCCAGAACATCAAGAATGCCGACACCAAACAATCCGCCGCCGTGCGAAGCTTCCCGGCAAGGCATCGCGTCGCGCTGACCGGCACACCGATTGAGAACCGGTTGTCCGAACTGTGGTCCATCTATGACTTCATCAATCCCGGATATCTTGGAAGCCTGCGGGCGTTCAATCTCCGGTTCATCCAGGCCATCGAAAAAGACAAAAACGAGCAGCGCACGGCCGACCTACAGAAGCTGATTAAGCCCTTCATGCTTCGGCGCAAGAAAAAGGATCCTGCGATTCAGCTCGACCTGCCGGACAAAAATGAGATGAAGACTTATATTCATCTTACGGCCGAGCAAGGCGCGCTTTATGATCAGACCGTGAGCAGTCTCCTGGAACGCATGCAAAAGCTTGAGGGCATTGAGCGCAAAGGCGCCATTCTGGCAGCTCTGACGCAGTTCAAGCAGCTCTGCGACCATCCGGCTCTGCTGACGAAGGAGCCGCTCCCGGAACTGCCGGGAGGCGGCGGCTTGCTTGATACCGAGGCCGTGGTCAACCGTTCAGCGAAGCTGGAGCGGCTGTTGTCCATGGTGAAGGAGCTGCGGGACGAGGGCGAGCGCTGCCTGATCTTCACCCAGTATATCGGCATGGGCGAGATGATGCGGCAGGTGCTGCATCAAGAGCTGGGTGAACCCGTGCTGTATTTGAACGGTAGCACACCGAAGCGGACGCGCGACCGCATGATCGAGCAGTTCCAATCCCAGACCCTGCCGCCCGAAGAACAGCCGAATGTCATGATTCTCTCCATCAAGGCCGGCGGCGTAGGTCTGAATCTGACCGCGGCGAACCACGTGTTCCACTTCGACCGCTGGTGGAACCCCGCTGTGGAGAATCAGGCGACCGACCGCGCTTATCGGATGGGACAGACCAAGGATGTCCAGGTGTACAAGTTCATCTCCATGGGGACGCTCGAAGAGCGGATCGACGAGATGCTGGAGAGCAAGCAGCAGCTGAGCGATCAGGTTATCGCAAGCAGCGAGGGCTGGATTACCGAGCTGTCCACCGATGAGCTGAAGGATCTCTTCACGCTGCGGCGCGACTGGGCGTAATCGTCATATCAAGGAGTAAACGGAGGATAGGCGATCTTGGATACTCGGCCCCGAAGGGGTGAAGCACAGCGGAATACCTATGGAATTTCTAGGCGGTTACCAGATGCCGTTCTATTACCATATCGTTGAATAAAAGAAAGCCCCGTGTGAGGACACGGCCACTGAAAAACTTGCCATTTTCGGAGGCCCTGAGCCAACGCGGGGTTTTTGTTATTTGGAGGAGTTTAATGCTTAACAGGATTTCGTTTTGTTTACGCGTATGAAGCTTGTATGACTAAGGATTCTAAGGTTCGAACCAGTTGAAGTCCTGTGTCTTGGGTAATCCGGTTCAACTTAAGATACTCTTGCTTAGAAGGTAATCCGAATCAACTTGAGGTGCTCCCGCTTAGAGGGTAATCCGAAATCAACTTGAGGTACTCTTGCTTAGAAGGTAATCCGGCTCAACTTGAGGTACTCTTGCTTAGAGGGTAATCCGAATCAACTTGAGGTACTCTTGCTTAGAAGGTAATCCGAATCAACTTGAGGTACTCTTGCTTAGAGGGTAATCCGAAATCAACTTGAGGTACTCTTGCTTAGAAGGTAATCCGGTTCAACTTTGAGGTACTCTTGCTTAGAAGGTAATCCGGCTCAACTTGAGGTACTCTTGCTTAGAAGGTAATCCGGCTCAACTTGAGGTACTCTTGCTTAGAAGGTAATCCGCCTCACCAGCTCAAGATAGTCAGTACCAAAACGTCATGCCAGGTAGAAGGGTAATAGGTGGCGATACTATCCATAAACGGACACAGAATACGTTATTTAGGAAAAAATCCACCATTTTTGAGCTCGAACGGACCCTAGTTCCGTTATTTGCTCCAAAAAACGATGAAAACGCCGAATATGAGCCCAATAACGTACCTAGTGTCCGCTAAGTTTGAAAATAGGGCGTTATCTCATAAAATAGCGGAACTGGTGTCCGATAAGTCGGGTGCAACAAGTAGTAGATGACTTCAAGAACAGTAAGTGAGGCGCGAAATCCGCCTCACCTGCGCAAGACAGTCAGTACCAGAACGTCGGGCCTGGTAGCAGGGTAATAGGTGGAAATACTATCCATAAACGGACACAGAATACGTTATTTAGGGAATAATCCACCATTTTCGAACTCGAACGGACCCTAGTTCCGTTATTTGCTCCAAAAAGCGATGAAAACGCCGAATTCGGGCCCAATAACGTACCTAGTGTCCGCTAAGTTTGAAAATATGGCGTTATCTCATAATATAGCGGAACTGGTGTCCGATAAGTCGGGTGCAACAAGTAGTAGATGACTTCAAGAACAGTAAGTTTGCCACGGAATCCGTCTCACCTGCGCAAGACAGTCAGTACCAGAACGTCGGGCCTGGTAGCAGGGTAATAGATGGAAATACTATCCATAAACGGACATAGGATACGTTATTTAGGGAAAAATCCACCATTTTCGAACTCGAACGGACCCTAGTTCCGTTATTTGCTCCAAAAAACGATGAAAACGCCGAATATGAGCCCAATAACGTACCTAGTGTCCGCTAAGTTTGAAAATATGGCGTTATCTCATAAAATAGCGGAACTGGTGTCCGCTAAGTCGGGAGCAACAAGTAGTAGATGATTCAAGAACAGTAAGTTTGCCACGGAATCGGCCTCACCTGCGCAAGACAGTCAGTACCAGAACGTTGGGCCTGTAGCAGGGTAATAGGTGGCGATGCCATCCATTACCAGACACAGGATACGTTATTCAGGAAAAAATCCACCATCTTTGAAATCGAACGGACCCTAGTTCCGTTATTTGCTCCAAAAAGCGATGAAAACGCCGAATACGAGCCCAATAACGTACCTAGTGTCCGCTTAGTTTGAAAATATGGCATGATCTCATAAAATAGCGGAACTGGTGTCCGATAGGTCAGAGCAACAAGTAGTAGATGACTTCAAAAACAGTAAGTTTGCCACGGAATCCCTACTCTTGGCGCAGCTACTGCAACCGGAACTGGAGTCTTCTACTTCAGGCGCAGCTAGTGAAACGGCAACGGAATCCCTACTCTTGGTGCAGCAAGTGCAATCGGAACTGGAGTCCTCTACTTCAGGTGCAGCTAGTGTAACAGCAACGGAATCCCTACTCTTGGCGCAGCTACTGCAACCGGAACTTGAGTCCTCTACTTCAGGCGCAGCTACTGCAACGGCAACGGAATCCCTACTCTTGGTACAGCAAGTGCACACACCACTGGAGTCCCTTACCTCAGCCGCACCAACAGCAAGCAGCAACCGAATCCTACACCAGGAGCAACAGGAGCAGCCAGCGCCGCTACTCCCCTCGATAGCATCACCCAGCCCCGCCACTCCCCTCGATAGCATCACCCAGCCCCGCCACTCCCCTCGATAGCGTCCGGGGCCCCGCAAATCCCTTCTACCGAGCCCCCCTCCGCTTACTTCTCCTCCATCAGCTGCCGCAGCTTTGCTTCCGTGGTCGTATCCGGAGCTGGCGTATAAATGCTGCACCGCAGATCATCATTTCCGTATACTTTGAGCGACGTGAGCTCATATACCATTTTTCCGGCCTTGGCATGCCGGAATTCCAGATGTACTTCCGGGGCATAGCTGACCTGGCTCTGCTCCCACATCCGATTGAACTCCGGATGCCCCTGTTTCATCTCTTCCAGAAAACGGTCATACCACTCATCCTCGACATATTGACCGTAATAGGACCGGAACATCGACAGGAAGCCGCTGGCGAACTGCTCCCAGTTCACCGCCAGCCGCTGAAACTCCCTGCGGGTGAAAAGCAGCCGGATCATATTCCGCTCCTCGGGCGGGATGCGGTCAAAATCAAGAAACACATACGCAGCCGCACGGTTCCACCCCACGATGTTGCACATCCGATCCGAGATCATGACGGGGCAATATTTCAGCTCGGTGATGATTTTTTGCAGAGACGGGCTGATCTGCACCGCTTCTTGTTTGACCGTATAAGGCTCCGCCCCGCTCTCCAGCGCCAGAGAATACAGATATCTTCGCTCATCCGCGTTCAGCTGTAGCGCATTGGCGACGCAGTCCAGCACGGACGACGACACCTGGATGTCGCGTCCCTGCTCGAGCCAGGTGTACCAAGTGGTGCTGACACCTGCCAGCTGGGCCACCTCTTCTCTGCGCAAGCCCGGTGTCCTTCTTCGTGACCCGGGCGGCAATCCGACGGACTCGGGCGAGATTTTGGCACGCTGTCCTTTCAGGAAAGCCGACAAAGCTTGGAGTCTAACCTGGGAATTCATCTTATAAGCCTCCTTCATCCAACTAAAGATAGCAGTATTTATACTAGGATAAACGGTATCTTGTAATAGGATACTACACGTGACATTATAACCTTAAGATTGACAAGTTATAAAGTCTTAAAGGAGGCTTGAACCATGGAAAGAGTCGTTATCACCGGTATGGGCGTCATATCGCCGTTGGGCCATGATGTTGAGACGTTCTGGTCCCGGCTTGTACGAGGAGAGTCCGGTATTACACATATAGAAACTTTGGACACATCAAGACAGAAGGTACAAATAGCAGGTGCCGTAAAGGAATTCGACGCAAACGCGCTGTTCGGCGCCAAGGAAGCCCGGCGTATGGACCGCTTCTGCCAGTTTGCGCTGGCTGCGGCGGATCAAGCCATAAGCCAGTCGGGACTCGATCTTGATCAGATCGATCATGAGCGGATGGGGGTATATGTCGGCTCCGGCATCGGCGGCATCCAGACCCTGATGAATCAGAGCGGCACGCTGTCATCGCGGGGTCCCGAACGGGTCAGTCCTACCCTGGTACCCATGATGATTCCCAATATGGCGGCAGCGCTCATCAGCATTAAATACAAGGCGCTGGGCTCCACGCAGGCCCCGGTTACGGCATGTTCGATCGGCAATACGGCGATCGGCGAGGCTTTCTTTAACATCCAGGCCGGCCGATCCGACATCATCATCGCGGGAGGCTCCGAAGCGG
Organism: Paenibacillus sp. JZ16; assembly: GCF_015326965.1. Classification (NCBI taxonomy): domain Bacteria; kingdom Bacillati; phylum Bacillota; class Bacilli; order Caryophanales; family Paenibacillaceae; genus Paenibacillus; species Paenibacillus sp. JZ16. The sequence goes on along the minus strand of NZ_CP017659.1, from coordinate 4,946,532 downwards.
CGTTGACCGATATTTCACTGGCCAGCTTCGCGAACGCAACCGCCCTTTCATCCCGCAACGATGAACCGGGCCGGGCCAGCCGGCCGTTTGATACGGACCGGGACGGATTTGTCATGGCAGAAGGTGCCGGCATCCTCGTCCTGGAATCGCTCTCCCATGCCTTACGCAGAGGCGCCGTCATTCTGGGCGAGGTCATCGGTTACGGTGCCAGCTCGGATGCCTATCATATGGTCGCCACGCCGGAAGACGGCAACGGTGCGGCACGGGCGATGAAGCTGGCCCTGACCGAGGCGAATCTCGCCCCATCTGATGTGGATGTCATCAGCGCCCATGCCACAAGCACGGTCATCGGTGACCGTTCGGAGACAGCGGCCATTAAGCAGGTGTTTGGCAAGGAGGCGTATCGCATTCCGGTAACGGCGAACAAGTCGATGACCGGACATATGCTGGGCGCATCCGGCGGCGTAGAGGCCATCGCACTCGTGAAATCCTTACAGGAAGGCGTCATACCGCCGACGATCAATCTGGAACATGCCGATCCGGCATGCGATTTGGATTACGTACCGAATCAGGCGAGAAAGGCCGAGCTTCGGATTGGCATGTCGAATTCCTTCGGCTTCGGCGGACATAATTCGGCGATTGTTATCCAGAAATATGAGCACGAATAACCCATGCGTCCCGGACCCCAGTGAAAACTGGGGGCTTTTTCTTGTTGCGATTCTGGAAGGCTGGGCTGAATAATGAGACAGAAACAGAAACAACGGCTTTTTTAATTTTTTTCGCAGAATCAAACTTTTTGCAAGACTCGCACGTCTTGCTTCCGTAAGTCAATTGCAATTGATGGTTACCCGCGCGGGCCCAAAGGAGTGTCATATTTACATGAGAGGCGGCCGGAAGCTTGAGAAGCTTCTTATCCAATGCATAACCGAACATCAGGACAGCGCCTACCGGCTGGCATACAGCTACGTTAGAAATCAAGAGGATGCCCTCGATATCGTTCAGGACGCAATCCACAAAGCATTTATATCCATGGAAAAGCTAAAGCAGACGGGTTCATTAAAAAGCTGGTTTTTCCGAATTATTGTAACAACCTCCCTGGATTTCATTAGAAAACAGAAAAAAGTCCACGTCATGGACGACGAGAACCTGGAGGTTATATTACCCGGCAGCCATGACCACTATCCGAATCTGGATCTGGCCCAATCTTTGGAGGAATTACCCGACAAGTATCGGGTCGTCATTATACTCCGGTTTTTTGAAGATATGAAGATTGACGAAATTGCCGAAGTGCTCCACGAGAACGTCAGCACGGTGAAAACGAGATTATACCAAGGACTACAGAGACTGCGGGTGAACTTAAGCGAGGAAGATCAAGAGGAGGCACAACGATAATGCATGACAAGCTGAATAGGATGAAAGAGCAGTACGAGAGCACTCCTATTCCTGACGAACTAAGCTCGATTGTCAACAAGACCATAGCAACCAGACGAAAAAAAAATAGAGCGCTGCCCTGGCTCGCTAGTAGCGCAGCTGCATGCATCCTACTGTTCGCCGGAGTGAATACCAGCCCTGCCTTGGCCCAGGCCATGTCCGATGTGCCGGTTCTGGGCCATATCATCAAGGTGATCACCATCCGTGAATATGCCGAGCAAGACGATAACACGGAAGTGCATATCGAAACACCCGGCATTGCCAACCTAGGAAATACGGAGCTTGAGCAAACCCTGAATAACAAATACCTGGAAGAAAACAAGAAACTGTATGAGAACTTCAAAGACGAAGTGGCCCTATTAAATAAAGAAGGCGGCGCGCATCTGAGTCTTACTAGCGGTTATGAAGTGATCACCGACAATGAACAGCTGCTGACGCTTTCGCGCTATATTGTCGAATCTGCTGGAAGCTCTGCCGAATCCAGAAAATACGATACGATCGACAAGAAGAACCAGATGGTGATCACGCTGCCGAGTCTGTTCAAGGATGATCGTTATATCCAGGTCATCAGCGACAATATCAAGGAGCAGATGCGCCACCAGATGCAGGCTAATCCGGACAACATCTACTGGGTGGAGCAGCCTGGCGTGGAGTCCGATGCATCAGAGGATCTGTTCCAAACGATCGCCAAGGACCAAAACTTCTATATCAACCAAGACGGCAAACTGGTCATCAGCTTTAATGAATATGAAGTTGCACCCGGCTATATGGGTGTCGTGGAATTTACGATCCCAACGGAAGTAATCGCAGACCAGCTCGTCAGCAGCGAATACATCCGATAGATCAAGGCAAATGCAGATCACAAATAATAAATATCAACCATATACCTGGAGGTAACATAACATGAAAAAAACAATGAAGCACACAACCCCAATCACCAAAACCCTGGCGGCTGCCGGATTAGCGGGCATCCTGATGATCTCCGCTTCGGGTCTGCCATCCGCTCATGTCCATGCCGAAACCAAAGCTGCAGCGAGCACGAATCGGGTGACCGCTCCAACCGTTGCCCCGCAACTGGTAACATCCAAAACGCTGCAATCCAAGCAAAAATGGCTGAAAACCAATATTAAGATCCCTGTATTCCAAGGTTTGACTGACACCAAATATCAAGACCAGTTGAACGACATTATCGAATCCCATGCCTCCAAGGATATGGACAAATGGGAGAAAGAAGCGGCGGAAGCTGCTGCAAATGCACAAAAGAACGGCTATACCATGCACCCTTATCAGCTGAACATCACTTATGAGCTCACATCGGATGGTAAAGACGGCAGCTTGATCTCCCTTAAGGTCATCACCGAAGGCATCGGGATGAACAATGGCGATCCCCGCGTGGATACGTACAACTTCACGAACGAAGCCGAAGCACAGCGCGTGACGCTTGAAGACCTGTTCGGCAAAGATTACAAATCCATCGTGGATCAAGCGGTCAAAACGGCGATTGCCGCGGATCAAGACCATTACTTCTCGAACGAAGACGGGTTTCAAGGCATAGACGCGGAGCAATCCTTCTATGTCGCGGACGGAAAGGCCTATATCGTATTCCAAAAATACAGCATCGCCCCTGGAGCCACAGGTACACCGGAATTTGCCGTAAAACTGCCTGATAAAGGATCCGACATAAAGCCTGCTGCAGCCGTATTGAAATCAGGCGCTTATTACAAAGATAACAACGGCAAACTCATGGTTCAGGTATCCGTGCTGCGCCAGCTGCAGTTCAATGTCAAGTGGAACGGCAAGAGCAAAACCACGGAAGTCTCCAAGGGAGCCGTCTGGAGCGCGGTGAAGCTGAACAAGGATGCTTACACTTTCGGCAAAATGGCCCCACGTTCGCTGGGCTCGGCTCCTGTCATGAAAAAAGGCCACGTCTATGTTCCGCTTGCTTTCCTGACAGACGTTCTGAATCTGAATGCAGATCAAAGCAAGCATGGCCAGATTACGGTAACCGCAGCAAAATAACATAGAAACTACTCCATTCAAAGTCTGCGCCTCCTGCACACGATCTTTCCTAAGCAGGGACAGCATAGTCTGCGGTAAAAAGAGAGGCCCTCTCCAACACGGAGACGGCCTCTTCATATTTTCATGTTAAGTTAAGAACGTTTACCTCAAGCGAGGCCCTCCGTGCCCTGTTATAGTGCAGCAATCCGTCAGCAGTACCCCACCGACAATGCTTCTCCAGCCTTGCCGCCCCATTCATCATCCATCAGATACCGGGCTTGAAACTTTTCTCCCTCATGAACAAAAGTGAAGCGATAATACACTTCTTCATCCTCGCAAATCTCAAAATACAGTGCATATCGCCCTGCTTGCAGCGGAAGCTCAATAGCGGCGTCCGACATGACGGACAACAGCTCCAGCTTCCCAGGATCCAGAACATCAAACGGCACGACCATCCGCCGCTGCGCGTTCGGATCTTCGATGAACGCCTCTTTCAAGGCCAGCTTTACCCAGGCGCCGAAAGCATCATCAGGGATAGGATCAAAGGTGAGATAACCGGGATGAATGACAACGCCCTGCTTGATATTGGTTTCTCCCCATTGGCACAAATCCTCATCAAAGTCCCGTGAGCGGACTTGGATCTGATGGTGCGAAATGGTAAGGTCCACCTCTTGAGTCATTTTCGTATGCTGCATATGTAAAACACCTCGCTTTTGGGATACCTGCATTCTGTTTAAATATCGTTCGCCAGATGCTCATACTGAACCCTCCCTGCCAAGAAAGGATTATCCTCCGAAGCCTCCACTTCGAACTGCCCATATGCCAATTGGTACAGCATGTTGAGGTCAGACCCTTCCAGCCTGTAGTACAACGGACGAAGCTCCCCTTGTTTATCGGTTGTGGCAAAGCCGGCCAGCAGCGGCCATGCATCCACTTGTTCACCATCCACATCAACGGCCAGCTGGTATTTGGTCAGGACCACCTCATTCTGAAAAAGCCCATACGTGCGCCCAATAAAGTAACCAGGTATCAATAACGTGGCTGCAGGATGATCACTCCCCAGAGGACCCGCCTGCCTTTCATGCTGTCACCTCCCCTCGCAAGTTCTTCTCTTCAGATGACCACGCACAAGCGACGCTGTTGCAAGCATCAAGAGCGCTTCCTGGCGTTCCATCAGTAGTCCACCTCTTCAATGTCGGTGCGCAGATTGCGGTTTGACGCCTGAAGCAGCTCCGTGAAGGAAGGCGCGATATAATACACAAAATCAGGATCATGCACGTACATGATGATCTGCCCGGACGTTCCCGGCTCAGCCGGATCGAAATCCAGCATCAAATACAACGACCCGCCTGCCATCGTGGCAAACGGATACCAAGCCTTGTGAAACAGGTAAGGCTTAATCTCCGGATCCAGCTGCTGTATTTCCTCCGAACTGTAATACGCATCCAGCGGTTCATTCCGTTCGCAGAAATAAGCTTTGACCTCCCTCATCTCATCCAGGCTCATCAGATAAAACGGCGTGTATTCCCCATCCCCTTCATTACCAGGGTAGAGTACGTGAAACCCATATCCGCTGCCGTTCTTCTTACTGTAAAACGAACGAAAGTCCTGTGGCAGCTCGATCTCGAACTCCGCTTCAAAAAGCTGAAATTGATCAGGAGCCGCCCCCTTCAATTGTTTATATTCATCCAGCAAATCCCGAAGATCTTCGGCGACCTTCTCCTCCAACTGCTGCTCCAGCTCGAGCATCAGTCCATCCATAACAGCACTCATAAAATAACCTCCGTATATTGCATGTCCACTCACCCCAAGCGGATTGCTACCCTTTCCTACAAAGTATATAGAACGCTGCAATGAAAACAACATGTCCTGCGGCATGCAAAAAAAAGGACAAAATCCCTCTTGAGATGTTGGTTTTGGTTCTTTTATGAAAACACCCCGGGGTATTTATGGCTGAAGCGCAGCGATTTCATGGCGGAATCGGCTAATTGGATACCAGGGATAGGCATTACGGGACAGAGATAGCCCATTCTCCTGCCGGAGAGTTAACACCATTTTCGCATAAGCAGCTCCATGGGACCTCGCCTCACTCGTTTTCTCCATACCCAAGAGAAGATGACAGCCATCACAAAGTAACCGCAGCCGTAAGCAACCGCAAAGCCCAGATTGCCATGGTTCAAATACCCGATCGCTTCCAGCAGCCCCAATCCAATGAAGATATGACCGAGATAATGGGAGAGTGAGAGCTGCCCGGTCCATATAAGCCACCCTGTCAGGCGGTTATTCTCAAAACGCTCAACGATATAAAAACAGATTGTAATCACGGCAACAGCCAGACAACCCGCAGAACATACATAGAGCAGCGTCGGCGGCATCGGCTTGGTTGTAAACAGATAACTAGCCGAGTCGGCATCAAGCCACGGGGACGTCCCGCGAATGAGGAAGCGGGATAACAGCTCGAATATTACCGCCCGAGCAATGAATACATCATGAGCTTCCGCCTGTGTTTGCCGCCCCACCAGCCCTTTCTTCCAAGCCACATGCCGATGAGGAAAAAGCTGCTCCATGGAAAAAGAGGATGATATCCGTTGAACATCAAATTGCGGATGAATCCTTCCACCGTCCAAAAGTCGGCATATCGATGAAAACCGGGATCCCAGCCCTTGCTGTAGTCCAGCAGGATCAGCATGGATGACGATACGATCAGAACTAGTCCGGCCAGGATCAGGAGCGTTTTGTCCGATACCGTTATGAGTACCGAGGCCAGAAGTAAAAATACCGCATAATAATGCAATATATCGGCGCTCCATCCGGTCAGCAGCAGAAGTGTCCCGGCGATAAACAAGAATACGGCTCTCTTCACCAATGTCTTGCGATTCTCTCGAATCATGTGTTGATTGCGGGAAATACTAGCCTTCGCAGTCATTAAGGACACACCGACGCCAGCAAGTACCACGAACAATGCAGAAGCTCTTCCTTCAAACAGACCGGCGATGGTTTGCAGCCAATTGGCTCCATGATCCCCCACCTCCATGGCAAGTTTATAATTGACAATAATCATGCCGAAGATGGCCCAGGCGCGAGCATAATCGAGTGCGGTTAAACGCGTTGTGTTAGAGCTCATTCCCCTCAGCTCCTGTCATCACCTGGTTGACTGCTTGCGTCCAGATCACCTCATAGTCGTATTCCAGACCGTAACTCATGAAGTTATCCATGCTATCAATGATCATGGTCAGCATCTGTGCCTGAACTCCCATATTGCCGTCCGGAAGAGCTCCAATGGAAACTCCATATTTCAGCAGCTCCGTAAAGCCGGAAGTGAACCCTTCCAGAATACCGATTAGTTGCCGTGCATATTTAGGATTGCGGTAACCCAAGGCCTGATACTGATTCATAATTCGAGTATAGTGTTCATCCTCCTGTTGCGTATGAATCATGTTCAACCCGTCAGAGGTAAGCCTCGCGCTGAAATTCTCCGCCGTATATTTCTCCAGTTGAAAATAAACATGAAAACCGATGCTGCGGCAAATCTCTTCAAAAAGCTTGTCAATAAGAGCTTCCTTCGAGGAAAAATGATAATAAAGCGCAGGTTTGGATACATCCAATTCCTTGGCGATCATCGCCATGCTCGTTTTCTCAAAGCCTTGTTCCGCAAACAAGCGATAGCTTGTATCTAAAATAACCTCATACGTTGATGGATTACTCATCCTGATTTAACAACCCCTCATAATTCTACTTACCGGTCGGTAAGTGAATAATAATACAGGATGAACTCTTTTGCAACACGATTCTCTCCGCAAACACAAGAATGCCGCACAGCAGATATGAACATCCACCGATGCGGCCTTCTGGTTTATATGGATATGCTAAATCATATCGACGAACTCCAGCTTCCCAAAACGTGAAGGAATATGGTAATTCACCTCACCGGTTGGGCTCCATGCCTGATACTCCCGGTTTCCTTGGGTGTCCTCATCAATGCGGTAAAAATTCACGTTCCAGCTTCGTCCCGCTTGCAGGGGATTCTTGAAGTTCGCAGCCGGAATGCGAATTTCATACATTATATTCCCCTTATCGTAATGCTCTACCGAGGTCTGTAGGCCGGCAAGATTCCACTTCACATCGCTGCTTGTGATCGACTTTTGTCCATCGCTTTGGATCAGGGCGTCAAATATAATATTGTTCGGACTCACCTCAAGCTCGATATATTCCATTCCCGTTCCTGCTTCGTCTATAAACAATTCCACGACATCCTGTTCATACAGCGGATCATCCCGATGCTGGTACTCCGATACGATATGAGAATCCTGGCAAACAAACCGTACATAAAAGTATTCGGAGCTCCAGCAGGCGCGAACCTCGGTCGCTTCCTTCGCAGCAAGCCCGGTCACGGTATCGCTCAGGGCCACCGCTTCATATCGGTCCCAATCGATGTTCCCACGATGCTCTCCCTGCTGGATGTATAGGGCGGGCTTGCATGAGTAATTTGCCGTATAATGCATGATCATCCCTCCGAAAAAATTCAATGGTAAGTCTATCCTCTATGATAAGACATACAGATTCGGTTAGCTATTCCATGGTAAGAATAAAGAACATATGGGAAATCCCATCTTTTGCTCTATGTCCCCATAGTGAAAATAAGCGCATGCTGTGCTACAATAATAAAATTGCAAACTCTAGGGAGGGTTATGGATTCGCCATGCTCATAATTGGTATTGCCGGCGGCACCGGATCGGGCAAAACGACGGTTGCCCGCTCTGTCATTGACCGTCTTGGTTCAGATAAAGTCACTTTTATTTCGCAGGATAACTATTACAAGGATCATAAAGAGCTCAGTTTCGAGGAACGCGAAGCGATTAACTATGATCATCCGTTCGCCTTTGACAACGAGCTGCTCGTCGAACATCTCGGCATTTTGAAAACAGGACAACCCGCATTTGCACCGGTGTATGATTTTACCGCCCATGCCCGTTTCACGGATCAGACCATTGAACTGAAGCCGAACAACATCGTCATCATTGAAGGCCTGCACGTACTGTCCGATGAGAATCTGCGCAAGCTGCTTCACATTAAAGTGTTTGTGGATACCGATCCCGATGTACGCCTGCTTCGCCGGGTCGTGCGCGATATCGAGGACCGCGGCCGGACCATCCAGTCGATCCATAATCAGTATCTGACAACCGTCAAGCCGATGCATGAGGCGTTCATCGAACCCTCCAAGAAGTACGCCGACCTGATCATTCCCGAAGGCGGAGAGAATGAAGTCGGCATTCGCCTGCTCTCCATCTTGACCGAGAAATATTTGACCGGCGACCGCACATTGTCGGGTGAATCATAGGACAAGCCTGCGTATCAGCAGTTTGGCAGCATGGAAAAGCCCACAGGACCATTTAAGTTAAAGGTCTGTGGGCTTTTTGGTGTTATCCGTGTCAATTGCGTTAGGATTGCATAACCCGCTCGTCATGTTTGCGTTCTTCCGTTTCCACGTTTGTTGGGTTTCTGTGTTCTTGCTTTCCGGAATGTTCGTTCCATGTTCGTTCTCGGTGTTCTTCTTTTCCGAATTGTTGCGTCTCCGCGTCTACTGCGGTTTACTGCATTTCCTGCATTTCCTGCATTTCCTGTATTTCCTGTATTTCCTGTATTTCCTGCACTTTCAGCATTTCCAACGCCTCTTGTGTCCCCGGTCCTCTCAAAAACGTTCAGCTCCCTGCGCTGAAGCCGTCAAACGTGCGGATCGTAATCCCCAACCACCAGCACATCCATATGCCTTGCGCTTCTTAGCAGGCCCCGGATCATTCTCCGCTGGGCGTACAGCTTCCATCCGGCCATCTGCGGCTGTCCGATAATCAACTGGGTGGCCTTGACCGCATCTGCTGCTGCGACCAATTGGGAAGAAACGGCGCGGGTTGGCCCCTTGTTTACCGGGAGCACGGTGAACGTTCCCCCGAAACGTTCCGTTAACGTCTGAAGGGCCGTCAGGCGTTGTTCGTCGTCAAGAGACAGACTGTGATGCCGCTCCAGAGGGACTGCCACATACCAGGCCGCTTTCAGCCGATGGGCGATCCGGAAGCCACGGCGAATGAGCCGTTCTCCCTGGGGACCTTCACCAAGCATGACATAGATAACCTCCTCGCGACGCCACGGCCCCCGCAGCGAGCTGCTGCGCTGCCATGACTCCAGTCTCTCGTCTACATCATCCGCAATTTCTCTTAAGGCAAGCTCTCTTAAGGCAATAAGGTTTCCCGTCTTAAAAAAATGGCCAAGGGCCTGCGGGATTTTCTCCGGCGCATAAATTTTGCCGTCCTTCATCCGCTGCCGCAGCGACTCCGGCGTAACGTCGATGAGCTGAACCTCATCGGCCAATTGCAGAATATGATCCGGCACCGTCTCGCGAACACGAACACCGGTCATTTGCTTGACGGCATCATTCAAGCTCTCCAAATGCTGCACGTTCATGGTCGTAATGACGGAGATGCCAGCCGACAGAATATCCAGCACGTCTTCATACCGTTTCGTGTGCTTGCTTCCGGGAACATTCGTATGCGCCAGCTCATCCACAAGAACCACGTCAGGCCTGCGACGAATGATCTCATCGGTATCCATCTCCTCAAGGCGTGATCCCTGGTAGTCCATCTCTTTGCGCGGAAGAACCTCAAGATCACCGATCTGTGATCGCGTATCCATCCGGCCGTGCGTCTCCAACAGTCCGGTAAGAACCGTCAATTCCTTCTTTAGCAGATCATTGCCTTCGCGCAGCATCGCATACGTCTTGCCCACGCCCGGGGCAGCCCCGATATAGACTTTAAACCGCCCGCGCTTGACCTGCTCCATCTTCCGGTCCAGCTCTTGCTCATTCAATCGGTGAAACGAATCGGAGGAAACTCGCCGCGGATGGATCTGCGCCGGGATGATCCGTTCTCCGTCATGCGCCGCCCGATCCGCCACAATAAAAATATCGATCCCGCGCGTTTTCTTCAGCAGATCCTGAAGGAGCGAGCCCTGCCGCATCTCCTGAAAGCGGGTCTGCTTCGAGTGACCCAGCACAATGCGGGTCACATGGTGCTCCAACGCATATTGAACAAGCACGTCGGCCAGCTTCCTACGCGAATGGAGAGGCAGCTCTTCAAGCTTGACGCCGATACGCTCCGACAGTTTCAGCAAAGATCGCTTGAAGGCCGCCTGCTCTTTCGTGAGCTCTAACCTCGGATTCACAAACGTAACGGCCATAAGCTCACCGTTCAATCTCTTCGCGATCTGCTGTCCGCGCCGCATATAAATGGATCCGTTCCAATGATACTGGGTGGATACCAATATTCGCTCATGGGCTCCCGATGGGCCGACCAATCCCCGTTCCTTGCGGTGCCGCTCCAGCGAGTGGTTTACCCCTTCGGCTACGAGGCGCAGCGTCAGCTCCCGAAGCACGGCCAGATTACCCTCCTTCCATACGCTGCCACCCCCGAGCAAGCCACCTTGTGCCCGCTCCAGCATCGTTTCAGGCGTTACATCAATAAGCACCACCTCGTCTGCGTTTTCTAGCGTATCGGCAGGAACCGTATAACTAGCCTTAATGCCTGTCAGCTTGACTGCAATATCTTGGACGTCCTCCAGCTCATACACATTGACCGTCGTGATGACGCTAATCCCCCGGCTTAACAAAAATCGGATGTCATCCAGCCGCGTGGCATGCTTCGCCCCCTTCCGATTCCGGTGGGCAAGCCCATCGACAAGCACCACCTCCGGGTTGCGCTGCACCAGCAGTTCCAGATCAAGATCCTTCTTCTCTACGCCGTCCTCCACCCAATGGATGCTGGGCACCCGCTCCAGATTCCGGACCTGCTCGACCGTTTCCGGACGCTGCATCGTGGATACCGCGCATATAACAACATCGATGCCTTGCAGTTTCAAGGTATGTCCTTCGCGAAGCATATGATAAGTTTTCCCCGAACCGCTTACGGCCCCGATATATACCTTAAGCCTTCCATGGTGGAGCTTCGCAATCGACCTTAAGATTTCCTCCGGTGATTTTCTCCGAAAGAGGTCCATGATCAATCAAGAAGCTCGGCCAGCGCCAGGTTCAGCTTCAACACATTGACGCGCGGTTCACCGAACACGCCCAAGTCCCGTCCTTCTGTGTGCTCCTCTACCAACTGATTAAGCTCTGCCTCCGTAATTCCAGTCAGCTTGCTGATCCGCGGAATCTGAATATTCGCGGCCTGCGGCGAGATGTGTGGATCCAATCCGGAGGCGGAATTCGTAACCAGATCCATCGGAACCTTGCTCACCGGAACATCCGGGTTGTTCTCCTTCCACGCTTCAATCGAGGCCTTCGTCCGATCGATCAGGTCCGGGTTGGAAGGTGCATAGTTATTGCTGCCTGAGCCGGCTCCGTTATATTCAATGCTGGACACCCTGCCGTGAAAATACTGAGGCTCCGTAAAGTTCTGGCCGATCAATTCCGATCCGACCACCTTTCCGCCGGAATCTGTGACCAAGCTGCCGCCGGCTTGCTTCGGCATGAGCAGCTGCGCGGCTCCCGTCGTAATCAGCGGATAGAGAAAACCGCATAACACGATAAATACAAGGCTCGTTCTTAGGGCCATGCCCAGAGAGACGCGGACTGCCCCCGCCCCGGCGCGAGGCGCAGCGGATGATTTTTGCAACGAATTATTCATGGTTCCTCGATCCCTTCCTTCATATCTTCCATATAAACCATTTTCGAGTTATCTCTATTCCCCGGCACGATTATCATATCTAGATCCATAGATGGACAATCATGTCGATCAGCTTAATCCCGAGGAACGGTACGAGCACGCCGCCTAAGCCATAGACCAGCACATTGCGCTGGAGCAGCTTCGACGAGCTCATCGGTTTGTAGGCTACGCCCTTCATCGCAAGCGGAATGAGCAGCGGAATAATGATCGCATTAAAGATCAGCGCCGACAGAATCGCCGACATGGGAGAACCCAATCCCATGACGTTCAGAACATTCATGCTCGGTATGGCAGCTGCAAACATCGCGGGAATGATGGCAAAATATTTGGCGACATCGTTCGCGACGCTGAACGTGGTCAGCGCGCCACGCGTCATTAGCAGCTGCTTGCCGATGGCAACCACCTCGATAATCTTCGAGGGATCCGAATCCAGATCCACCATATTGGCCGCTTCCTTGGCTGCGGTGGTACCGCTGTTCATCGCCAGCCCCACATCGGCCTGGGCCAGCGCCGGGGCGTCGTTCGTACCGTCACCAGTCATCGCAACCAGCTTGCCTTCGGCTTGTTCTCGGCGAATGACGGCAATCTTATCCTCGGGCTTGCTCTCGGCGATATAATCATCGACACCTGCTTCTTTGGCAATCGTCGCTGCGGTAAGCGGATTGTCGCCCGTGCACATAATCGTCTTGATGCCCATCCGGCGCAGCTGATCAAACCTTTCCTTCATGCCCGGCTTCACGGTATCCTTCAAGTAGATTAGACCATAGATGCGGTTATCCACGGCAACAGCGAGCGGGGTTCCGCCCTCTGTCGCGATGGCATCAGCGCTTGGCGTCAAATCCGAAGGGATGGAGCCTCCTTGCGACAGCACCCAAGCTTTGACGGCATCTACCGCACCTTTGCGGACTTTTCGCCCATCCTTGAGGTCCATCCCACTCATCCGGGTCTCTGCCTTAAATTCGATGAAATCCGCCTCAGCCGTCATGCTTTCATCTGCTTCGAGACTTTCCTGCTTCAGCAGCTCCAGCACGGAACGTCCTTCCGGCGTTTCATCCAGCAGTGAGCTCACGCCCGCCCATTGCGAAAGCGATGCATGCGATTCGCCGCCGACGGGAATCAACCGGCTGGCCATCCGGTTCCCGAACGTAATGGTACCCGTCTTATCCAGAATCATCGTATTGATGTCACCGGCAGCCTCCACCGCCTTGCCCGACATCGCCAGCACATTGAACTGCGTCACCCGGTCCATGCCGGCAATCCCGATCGCCGACAGCAACCCCCCGATCGTGGTCGGAATGAGACATACCAGCAGCGAGATCAGCACCGGAACGGACAGCTCGATGCCAAGATACTTCGCAATCGGAGCGAGCGTAACGACAACGATCAGGAATATCAGCGTTAAGACGATCAACAGCGTATTCAGCGCAATTTCATTCGGCGTCTTCTGGCGAGAGGCTCCTTCCACAAGCGAGATCATCCGGTCGATAAACGATTCCCCGGGATCGCTCGTAATCCGGACGCGGATCGTATCGCTGACAACCCGCGTCCCCCCGGTGACCGAGCTGAAATCGCCGCCGGCTTCTTTAATGACGGGAGCGGACTCGCCGGTAATCGCCGATTCGTCAACGGACGCAAGGCCCGCAATGACTTCCCCGTCCCCGGGAATCATCTCGCCCTGCGTGACGATCACGATATCTCCTTTGCGAAGATCCGTGGACGGCACGGATTGTACCCCTCCGTTCTCCATCACTTTATGTGCCGTCATTTCCTGCTTCGACTGCTTAAGGGAATCGGCCTGCGCCTTTCCGCGTCCTTCGGCAAGCGCCTCTGCGAAGTTTGCAAACAGCAGCGTCAACAGCAGAATGACAAATACCGCCACATTAAATCCGATACTGCCCTCTGTTCCGAAATAGGATGGAAATAACGTCATCAACAGAACAACCAGCGTCCCGGCCTCCACAACAAACATGACCGGATTTCTCATCATCAGGACGGGATTCAGCTTCGTGAAGCTGTCCTTCAGCGCCTGACGGACCATCTCTTGGGACATCGCTTTTTTTCTCGTATTATTCATGGAAATAGGCCACCTTTTCTATTAACGGATCGTCAGATGCTCAGCAATCGGACCGAGCACAAGTACTGGCAGGAAGGTCAATGCACCGATAATCAGAACCGTCGCGATCAGAATGCCGGCAAACAGCTTATTATCTGTCCGGAACGTTCCGAGCGTCTCGGGAACCCATTGCTTCCGCATCAACGAGCCGCCCACTGCCAGCAAGGCGATCATCGAAATGTAACGTCCGAATAGCATGACCAGTCCGGTTGTCACGTTCCAGAACGGCGTGTTATCCGACAGTCCCTCAAATCCGGAACCGTTATTGGCTGCGGAAGACGTGTATTCGTACAATACCTGCGAGATGCCATGAAAGCCCGCATGGGCAATGCCCGCCTGCCCCGCATCCGTCATCAGCGCAAGTGCGGTCGGAGCCAGAATGATCAATGGATGCACCAGGATAACAACCGCAATTAGCTTCATCTCCCGCGCCTCTATTTTTCTCCCTAGAAATTCGGGTGTTCGGCCAACCATAAGACCAGCCAGGAATACTGCCAATATCGCATACATGAGCATGTTCATCAGCCCGACGCCTTTTCCGCCAAAAACGGAGTTCAGCATCATCAGGGATAGCGGCGTAATCCCGCCAAGCGGCGTGAGCGTATCATGCATGTTGTTGACCGACCCGGTCGTGGCCGCAGTCGTCACCGTGGTGAACAGGGAGGACTGGGCGATCCCGAACCGGACCTCCTTGCCCTCCATGCTGCCTTGGGAGGTATCCATACCCAGCCGGTTCAGCGCCGGATTGCCGTTCGTTTCAGCCGCATAGTTCAAGGACAGGAATCCGATAAACAAGGTCATCATTACCGAGAAAATAATCCAGCCCTGCTTACGGCTCTTCGCGAACAAACCAAATGTGTAAGGAAGCGCCGCCCCGAGGCTCCACATGCACAGGATCTCGATCACATTGGTCAGCGGGGACGGGTTCTCGAACGGATGCGCCGAGTTGACCCCCATAAACCCGCCCCCATTGGTGCCCAGATGCTTGATCGATTCCAGCGCAGCCACCGGTCCCACCGCTATTTGCTGCTCGCTTCCTTGAAGCGTCGTGACGCTGAGCGTAGGCTGCAAAGTCTGCGGCACCTGCAGCGCAACCAGTACCATCGCAATGATAAATGCGGCCGGGATAAACACCCGGGTGTGGGCTTTGACGAAATCTTCAAAAAAGTTGCCGACGGTTGTACCCTTGCTGGTCACCGCCCGGATAAACGCAATCGCCACGCATAGCCCGGTCGCCGCGGACGCGAACATCATCATCGTAATGACGGCCATCTGGGCCATATAGGATAATCCCGACTCCCCGCTGTAATGCTGGAGATTCGTATTCGTCATAAAGCTGATGATCGTATTGAACGACAAGGTCGATTCCATATTGTCGATACCGTTCGGGTTGAAGGGCAATACTCTCTGTATCCGCAGAATCAAATACCCCGCCGACACGAGCACGATATTCGTTATCACAAAGCTGACGGCATACCCTTTCCATGTCATTCCCTTGCGTTCTTTCAACCCAATCAGTGCGAAGATCGGTTTCTCCAACCAGGAGAACCATTTATCCGTTCCATTCCCCTCATTGCGAAACACCTGATATAGATAAGTTCCGAGCGGCTTTACCAGCAGCACCAGAACGAGTATAACGATGGCAATTTGTAAAATGCCCATGACGAATGTCTTCCTCCTTCAGCTGTTTCCCTAGAATTTTTCAGGATGAATCAGCGCGTAAATCAAATATAGAAAAATAAAGAGCGTGCATATTAAAATGATCATCACAACTAATCCACCTCCGGTTCCGAAACCACGCGTCCGCACCAGGACATAAACAGCATGAGCAGTCCGTAGGTTCCTCCCAAGATAAGCACCATATATAAATCCTGCATGAATATAACCTCCTAAAACCTCATGGTCACATCAGCCAAGACGCTTAGCTGACAATGGATGAAATCAGGAAGGATACCTGATGATGGTTCGTATGAAGCACCACATCGGCCCCCAGTCCCTTATATATCAATCGCGGATTGCTGGAATGGGTAATCACATAAATCGACTCCGTCGTCCATGTCCGGCAGATCCGTAAATAGCGGCAGCACAGGTTCAAGCTGCTCTCGAACAAATACACCTTGCTGACGGGAAACTCGGGAATGATCCAGGTTTGTTCATCCCTTGTATCGATAACAATCATGTTGGTGCAGCCTAGTTCCCGCAGCCTCTCCTGCTCAACCCGGTTGTTGGCTATGGCCGCAAACGAAATGTCCATATAGATCAACTGGCGGATAAATTCTTCCCCGGCCTTGTTCGGCGCGGATACCAGGATAAACTCCTGCGGTTTCTCCATCTTTATTTCTCCTCCTAAAAAGTTCAGAAAGAGAAGACAACAACAAAGAAGCCTGGGGAAAGAGAAGAACTCTTCCCGCAGGCTTCTTCATCAGAACACGGTGAAATACACCGTGGCCCAAGTCCACGACAATCGTTGCCTCTCTCGATACGCTTACGAGGTTAGCTGACGGATTCGGGCGTGAGAGTCGCCCTACCCATAGACCGTTATCTTGTCCATGGGATTCACCCCTGAGAGATCAAGTTCATCTCCCGACTGGTTCCCCCGTTCCTTTTCCATTCAAGGACTCAGCGAAAATTAAAAACGAGTAGCATGTTATTCTATTAGCGATTGACTAACATTCAGGCCCGGCAAAACCGCACAGCATCAGGTTCGAGCGGTGAGAGTCGCATCATCCTGCATTTCCAGCGAAGGCCCATGGTGCCCTCGCCCGAGATTCGATCCATAAAGAGCCCGGCAGCTCTCACACAGCCTTTAGGTCTTCATGGAACGGCTGCCCGTATGCCTGCTGCCGATGTCCGTCAATTCATAGTTCGTATCATACGTCCGGCCTTACAGGAAGTAAATGTGAGCAGAAACACGTGGGGCGTTATGTCGAACAGGATCTATCCGGTTTCGCTCCGTTATCTCTCGAATCCTGATCTATACTATGTATTTCTCTTGTTTTCTTGTATTTATCGCAATCTATCGAGATACCGAGATTTTGCCATGATAATAGATGACACAACCGAATGTACGCGTTTTCTTTTACGGTTTTCATCGATTTTCGGAATGTATCCGTCCAATATGGCCATTTACTTTTAGATTCCTCCGGCGTATGATTCATCCATCATTCGAAACACTCGTTTACGCTGAGCTCCCGAGCCTTAAGCGAAGCGGCCACTGTAGCAGGGCCACTAACGATAAATAGGCCTGGAGAGCGGGGGTTACTCTGCTCACCAGGCCTTTTTGCCGTGCATATAACATTCCTAAAAAGGAGCGCAGATCATGACGAAACTCATCGAGGCCGCACTGGCCCCCGTCATCAAAACCGCATCGCCTGCATTAAATGCAGAGCTCATCCGCTGCATGGAGATATTTCGTTTCGACCGGGGCTCGGCTGAACGCTTTATCCCCTGGAGCGACCGAGATTGGAACTGCGGGTTGTTCAAAATCAGCTGCAAAGGCGGCCGGGTATGCCGAATATGCCCTGCCAAGCACAAGAGAATTCGCGGATCTGATCCGCTGGGCATCCGTCTTTACGAGGCTGAGAGGTATGCCCGTGACCGAGGCCATTCGCTATGCCCAGAAGCAGCAGCAGTGGGGATCCGCACGAATGCAGCTCGCCGTATCGGCCCTCGCCGATCTGGAGGCCAATCTGCAACAGCACATCACCCGTATGCGGTTAGGCAGCCTGCCGCTGGAGCGTTCCTTCCTGATGGACTGCTCGGAGGCATATTATTCCTTCTAGGACAGCTGCTAGAAAGAGCTACCGTTCTCTCTCCATTGCAATTGGTTGTTTTCCCCCCGCTCACTTGAACATATTCTTGAGCACCATCATCAGGTTGGCCGGCTTCTCTGCCAGCCGCCGGGTGAAATACGGGTACCACATCGTTCCGTAGGGCATATAACACCTGATACGGTAGCCGTCCTGTGCCAGGGCAGCCTGATCGTTCATCCTCAGTCCGTACAGCATCTGAAATTCATAGTCCTGTTTGTCTATGCGGCTCTGCTCGGCAAACACCTTCACCCAGTCGATGATGTTGTCGTCGTGCGAAGCAATCGCGACGTAGGCTCCCTGATCAAAATGCATTTTGATCAACTTCTTATAGTTGTCAATGACCTCCCGCTTCTGCTGAAAGGCGATGGTTCCCGGCTCTTTGTACGCCCCCTTGACCAACCGCAGATTTACGCCGGCATGCATCAAATTCTTGACGTCCTCCTCCGTACGGAACAAGTAGGCTTGCATTACGGTCCCCACGTTGGTCAGCCCCTCCTTATGGAGCCGCAGCGTCATATCAATCGTCGCCTGGGTGTACGGCGAATCCTCCATATCCAGACGAACGAAATTGCGGTGCTCTTTCGCCTTTTTCACCACCATTTTGATGTTCTCGTACGCCTTCTCCAGATCCAGCGCCATGCCCATCTGCGTCGGTTTCAGCGATACGTTCGACTGCACTCCACGCCTCGCGATCCCTTCCACCAGCTTCAAATATTCCTCCCGATACCCGGCTGCTTCGTCCAGCGTCCGGATGCCCTCCCCCAGATGGTCCAGCGTGACAAGAATGCCCTTCGCGTTCAGCCTCTCGATTTCATCCAGCGCCTCATCCAAGGTATCGCCGGCAATGAATCGGCCCGCCAATTTCCGGCCGTACTTGATCGACAACCATTTCACGAGTTTATTGCTGGACACCGTCAGGATCACTTTGCGGTAAAGCTCGGTTCCGTCCATGCGCGCGCCCCCTCTGCAAGGTAAACCAAAAATGCACTCTATCTAACTCATATGCAAAAATCATGACGGCATGCAGGAAGACATACATATCTTACATAGAGGTTTTCACCAGGAGTTCCTAACCATGCCACCATGACGCATTCGCAGCTGGACCATTGGCCAGAAGCTTCGATTCATATCATGTTAAGGAGGGGCCTCCCCATGCGAGCATCTTTTCGGAACGAACCATTTATGGACTTCAACAACGAATGGAACAACAAGTTATACGACGCGGCGTTATCCGGGGTCGAAGCCGAGCTTGGCCAATCGTACCCGCTGGTCATCGGCGGTGCCAAAATCCATACGGAGCGCACCGCAAATTCGGTCAATCCGGCGCGCAAACGCCAAGTCATCGGCGTCGTGTCCCAGGCGGATACCGAGCTTGCCGAACAAGCCATTCAGACGGCAGCGCGTACCTTTGAGACGTGGAAGCACACCAAGCCGAGCGAACGGGCACGCTATCTGTTCAAAGCTGCGGCGATCATGCGGCGGCGCAAGCTCGAGTTCTCTGCGCTCATGACTCTCGAAGCCGGCAAGACGCGCGCCGAAGCCGACGCGGATACGGCCGAGGCGATCGATTTCATGGAATTCTATGCACGCGAAATGCAGCGCCTGAGCGCGCCCCAGCCGCTGACGGTCCACGAAGAGGAAGAGAATCATCTTTATTACATCCCACTTGGCGTCGGCATCGTCATTCCGCCGTGGAACTTCCCGCTCGCGATTATGGCTGGCATGACAACGGCTGCCATCGTCTCCGGCAACACCGTTGTGCTGAAGCCTGCCAGCACCACCCCGGTCATAGCCGCTAAATTCGTAGAGCTACTGGAAGAGGTCAGCCTGCCTCCGGGCGTCGTTAATTTCCTGCCTGGCCCGGGTCAGGAAGTGGGTGACTATTTGGTGGATCACCCACTGACCAGGTTCATCAGCTTTACGGGGTCACGCGACGTCGGACTGCGGATTCAGGAGCGTGCGGCCAAGACGCAGCCGGGGCAACGCTGGATCAAGCGCGTCATCGCCGAAATGGGCGGGAAAGACGCAATCATCGTGGACAACGAAGCCGATTTGGAGCTCGCGGCGGACGCGATTGCCGCTTCCGCATTCGGCTTCTCCGGGCAGAAATGCTCCGCCTGCTCCAGAGCCATCGTGCACGAGGACGTCTATGATATCGTGCTGCAGAAGGTGATCGACCGCTCCAAGAAGCTGGTGATCGGAAGCCCCTCCAATGCCGAGGCTCAGGTAGGACCCGTCATCGACGATAAGGCGTACCGTAAAATTCTCGACTATATCGAAATCGGGAAAAGCGAAGGTAGGCTGGTGCTTGGCGGTTTTCCCGGCGATCCGGAGGGGTATTTCATACAGCCGACGATCTTCGCGGACGTCGCCAGCACCGCCCGTATTTCCCAGGAGGAAATCTTTGGTCCGGTCGTGTCCTTCACGAAGGCAGCCTCCTTCGACGAAGCGATCCGATTCGCCAACAATACCGATTATGGGCTGACCGGCGCGGTGATCTCGAACAACCGCGCGCACCTGGAGCAAGCCCGGCGCGACTTCCATGTCGGCAACCTGTATTTGAACCGGAAATGCACCGGCGCCTTGGTGGGCATCCACCCGTTCGGCGGCTTCAATATGTCCGGGACCGACTCCAAAGCCGGCGGGCGTGACTACCTGCTCCTGTTTACACAGGCGAAGGCGGTGTCGGAGCGATTCTGATTACGACATGTAAAGAAACCTCTCCATGACAATGGAGAGGTTTCTTTATGTACAGCGATTCTTTTACCGGCTTTACGCCTTAACCTTGCCCTTAATCTCCCGAACCACCTTGCCCTCGAACGATTGATTCATCCAGTACGCAAGATGAATGCCTTCCTCACCAAAGGTGCATTCCGTGGTTAAGTAGAATGGCGTCTCTGTCAGTCGGATGGTCAGCTTCAACGTCCGCTCATCCTTCCAGGTCATGGAGGCAGCATATTCATTATCCCCCATCATCATCAGCTTCGTGGTTCCCGTCTTCCACGCTTTGCGACCACAGACAACCGAATTGACGCCGTGTTCCCCCTCAAGCTCCATTACCGCGCCGTCTTCTTCAAACCGGAAGGAGAACGAACGCAGCTTCGCCTCATTCTCTTCGAGATCATAGATGATCCCGGTGACGTCCTTCTCGACCGGGGATGCCGCTTCTTCGCTTGGCGGATCCAGCTTCAGCTCTTGCAGCGTTTCGGTAAGAGAAGCCTCCGCTCCGGTGTCGATCGGCAGCGCATCAGGCCTCATCGAAGGTTGCAGATGCTCCCATGCTTCATCTAGCACAGCCTGCATGTCCCCAAGGCCGGAGGTAATCGCTATGACCGCATCCTGCTCCGGCAGCACGACGCAGAATTGTCCGAATGCGCCGTCGCCGCGGTAAGCCCCGTGTCGGCACATCCAGAATTGATAGCCGTACCCTTCGGTCCAATCCGAAGAGGAATCCGCAGGTCCGTTGGATATCTGTTTGGAGGTCGACTCCTCGATCCACGCCTCCGGGATCAGCCGCTGGCCTTCCCATACGCCCTTCTGAAGATAAAGCTGGCCGAACTTGGCAATGTCCTCGGTCTTCAGCTTAAGTCCCCATCCGCCGGTGTTGATTCCCTGCGGACAGCTTTCCCATGTGGCTCCATGAATGCCAAGCGGGTCGAACAGGCGAGGCTGCAAATAATCCAGCAGCGTGATGCCGGTAACCTTCTGCAGAATGGCCGAAAGCATGTACGTCGCTGCGCTGTTATATACAAAGTGGGTACCGGGCTCATGCTCTACCGCTTGTTTAAGAAAGTCGGCCGCCCAAATATCGGATGGCATGGCAGGCTCCTGCGCGTGTCCAGTCCCCATGATAAGCAAGTCGCGTATCGTCATCGCGGACAGATTCGGGGAGGGATCTTCAGGAGCGTATTCCGGAAAGAAGCCGATCACCCGGTCCTCCAGCGCAATCTGTCCCTCTTGGGCGAGCAGTCCGATCGCCGTAGAAGTAAAGCTCTTGCTTAACGAGAACAGCATATGCGGTTTGTCCGCCTGATACGGCTTCCACCAGCCTTCCGCCACGACATGTCCATGCCGTACCAGCATGAAGCTGTGGAGTTCAAGCTCCTTTTCCTGAATCGATCGGATAAAGCGTTCGATTGACTGAGATGAGATTCCTTGATTTTCGGGGGTGCTTCTTGGCAATAATTGAACCGTTTTCATGTTCATCTTCCTTTCGCCTCTCCCTGTATCAATAAAATAATTTCATTATGACCCTTCCATTATACACCAGGTAATGGCACCGCTTCATCATAACGTATGGCACGAAAACCAAGCCGCTCACTAATCTCATTCAAGTCCTCCCGTGCAAGAAAAGAAGCCTCCTGATCGCGTCCGCGCGCCAGCTCCTCCCCATCCACTCGAGCATTGCCGCACTGCACCATTTCCTCCGAATACAATGCCGGATGGGACAGGAAGAAATACTGATCATCCGTTAAGCTGCCAAGCACCCTTTCAAACGACTCAACCCCGTCCGGCACGCCGCCCGGGAAAAAATTGTAGTAATGGCGATGGTTGATTAGCCCCTTCGCTTCAATCCAGCGGTCCAGCTCTTCCTGCAGCCCGGGTATGAAGCGCTCCGGCAGCATATGAGAATCGGCATAAGAAATGCTGAAGCCTGCTGCGGTCAGTTTATCAAGCTGGGCTTCGCATTTCAGGAGGATCTCCTGCAGCAAAGGCGGATGATCCTGAAACAGGAACGGATCCTGATAGAAATAACCGGACTCATCGACAAGCGAAGGAACCTGTTCCTTCGCGGTAACAGGTCCCCAGCGTACGTTATCCCACTCCGCGTTCAGCGTCATATGGAAACCGAAGCAGATGTCCTTGCGATGCGCCAACAGCTGCGCGGCCTCACCAAGATAAGGACCGGGCGCCATGATGGACACGTTTTTAATGAATCCGGCCTCAACGGCCTTGGCAATCGCAGCATTGGCGGAACGGCTGGAAGCATAATCGTCGGCCCTCGTAATGATCCGCCTCATTTTACCGCACCTGCCGCAATCCCTTTGATGATGTATTTCTGGGCGAAAATATAGAAAATGACAACCGGGATGATCGTCAGCGTCAAACCGGCCATCGCCTGGTTCCACACAATCGTGAACTCCCCGAAGAAATAGAAGGTCGACAGCGGGATTGTGCGCAGCCCTTTATCCGACAGCGTCAGCGATGGAAGCAGGTAGTCGTTCCACAGCGCAATGACGTTCAGGATCGCGATGGTCACGCTGATGTTCTTCAGCAGCGGGAACACGATTCGCCAGAACACGCCCAGCTTGGAGCAGCCGTCCAGCGTAGCTGCCTCCTCCAGCGCAATCGGTACCGATTTGATGAACCCGTGGTACAGGAAGACCGCCATACTGGACGTAAAGCCGACGTTCATATAGATCAAGCCCTCATGAGTGTTGAGCATCGGAATGTGCAGATTGGTGCGAATCCAGTCCATCACCTGCATCAGCGGCATCATCAGCGTCTGGAAGGGAATCAGCATGGTCGCCACGAAGGTGAAGAAAATAATTTTGCTCAGCTTATTATCCGTCCGCACCAGCATCCATGCCGTCATGGAGGCAAGCACGATGACGATAATCACCGAGATGACGGTGACATACAGCGAGTTGCCCAGAGCGGTGAAGAAATTCATCTTCTCCATCGCGGATTTATAGTACTCAAAGCTGAAGGAGGAAGGCAGCGCGAGCGCATTCTCATACAGCTCCGCACGATCCTTAAAAGAGTTAATCAGCATGATGAAGACCGGAGACAAGAAGACCAGCGAGGCGAGGAACAGCAGGATGTCGAGCAGCCATTTCCCTGATTTCTTCATTACATCTGCACCTCTCTTCTCTTCGTGATGATAACTTGCGTCAGCGTAAGTCCGGCCACAATCAAGAAGAAGATGATCGCTTTTGCCTGACCTAAACCATAATTACCGTAAGCAAAAATCTCGTTGAAAATATTCATCGCAAACATCTCCGTCGCATTGCTCGGTCCGCCCTTGGTCAACGACAGGTTCACGTCATAGATTTTGAACGCCCCGGACAGCGTCAGGAACAGACAGATCGTGAACGAAGGCATTAACAGCGGGAACACAATGCTCTTGAGTCGCTGCCACAGGTTGGCGCCGTCGACCTTCGCTGCCTCCATCAATTCATCCGGAATCCCCTGGATGCCCGCGATGTAGATGATCATCGTATAACCCGCCAGCTGCCAGGTGAATACGGCGACGATGGCGTACAGCGCAAACTGCGGATGCAGCAGCCAGTTAAAGAACACGCTGTCAAATCCGGTCTTCTCGCCCAGGAAGCTGAAGGCATCCGTAAAAATAAACTGCCAGATGTATCCCAAAATCAGGCCGCCGATGAGGTTCGGCATAAAGAACATCGTTCGCGCCGCATTTCTCGAGCGGAGCTTCGTCGTTACCAGCAGGGCAAAGGCCAGACCCAGAATGTTGACGCATACCAGCGCGAGCAGCGTGAATTGAACCGTATGCCAAGCCGATGACAGGAATCGTTCGTCCTGGAACAGCTGAACGTAATTATCAAATCCTACGAATACTTTGGGATTTGCCGGAATGCCATCCCAATTTACGAAAGAGTACACAATCCCGATAATAAACGGGATGAGAACCACGGTCGTGAAAATAAACAGAAGCGGCACCGTAAACAGGGCAAACCAGGCTTTATCCTTACTTTTGCTCATAATCCATACCTTCTTTCCGTTCCGGATGATTCCCGCAAGGCGGCATCAAACCTTGAATTCGTGTTAGAAAAAACAAAAGCCTAACGCTCATCATCGGAACGTCTGAGGCTAGGCTTTCATTTTCATGGAATTGTTATTTCAGGTGATTATCGTTTTGCCTCGATTATTTCGATGCTTTCGCCCACACTTCATCCAGCTTCTGCAGGAACTGCTCTCCTGTCATGCCCGGATTCATGAAGTACTCCTGCGTAGCCGGAGCCAGGTCATTGGTGATGATTCCCGATGGGAAGTAGTTCAACGCCCAAGTGATCGTCTCACCCTTCGTGGTTGCTTCGTGCACCGCTTGAGACAATGGATCCAGATCGCCTGCTTCAATATTCGTTAGAGCCGGGATGAATTTGAAATCGTCCACGATGGCTTTCTTGCCGCTGTCGCTAGTAAAGAGCCAGTTCAGGAATGCGTTCGCGGCTTTAACTTCCTCAGCGTCCGCCTGATTGTTCACGACCCAGTAGCTGGCCACGCCGACGGCGATTTTATCGTTGCCGGCAAGCGGGAACGGCATCATGCCCACCTTGGAGCCGAAATCGCCGAAGTCCGCAAGCATGGAATAACTCCAGTTGCCTTGGTGCACCATAGCCGTTTTTTCCGTAGCGAAGTCGCCCATTTGGCTATCGTATTTCACTTCCAGCGGATTCTTGGTGTTGGCCTTGATCACGTCCATGAATTTCGCCCACTCTTGGAACTCCTTCGTATCGGCCATCTTCACTTCGCCTTTGTTCAGCTGGTCGATAAAGGCCAGCGGATCGGATTGAAGCGCAAACGGCGTGTTGATGATATGTCCGATCAGGAAGTATGCCTCTTGGGACAGGCTCAAACCGTTCTTCCCGTCAGCCTTCAGCTGCTCCAGCGTCTTGGTGAAGGAATCCAGGTCCTTCATGTTAGCCGGATCCACCAGATCCTTGTTATACACGAGGCCGAAGCCCTCTACGCCGTATGGAACGCCGACCGTTTTATCATCGACCTTCAATTCCATGTCAGGCGCGATGTTCTTCACATACTCTTCGCCGCTCAAATCGGAGAAATAAGATTTCAGCTTCTCGGACTCGGGCCCTGGAGCCACGCTGAATATCGTCGGTCCCTGGTTGCTGCTGAGCTTCGCTACCAGCTGCTGCGAATAAGCGTCTCCTGCGGCACCCCATACTTCAACCTCATTGCCGGTTTCTTCTTTATAGGTTTTAACCAAAGCTTCAAGAGGTTCTGTAATTTCAACTTTCGATTGGAAGAGCGTAATTTTCTTCAGCTTATCTCCCCCATCACCACCGGATGCTGCTCCAGAATCTTTGTCAGATGTACCACCGCAGGCTGCAAGTGTTGCAACCAAAGCCGTTGCTGTAAGTATGCTAAATACCCTTTTTACTTTTTTCAAGTGACACGCCTCCCCCTTAAGGACTCTATAAAGTAAAACGTTTACAAACCCATCATAGGGCGGTTTACCTAGATTGTCAATAAAAATTGTACGCGTTTTCATAAAAATACTAAGTAAAAAAACTAGTAAAATTATTGATATTTTACTAGTTGCAATCATAAAGTTTATCTCACCGTTTTTCTCCACTGGATGGTGGCATTCAGCTTAAAGGGCTCCCTGCCCGTTGTGCCCTTGATCATCTCGAGCAGCTCCTTCGCCGCCAAATAACCGCTTTCATAACGCGGGATCGCAATCGTGGTCAAACCGGCCATCGCCGCCGCATCCGAGTTATCGAATCCGGTGATCGAGATATCCTCCGGGACCCGTATTCCGTTCTCTTCCAAAGCTTTAATCGCGCCGAGAGCCATATTATCATTCGCACAGACCAGCACTTCAGGCAAGGCATTACTCAGGATCAGAATTTTGGCGGCCTGATATCCGCTTTCCTCGCTGTAATCGCCATGGAAGTAATTGCGGCGGTCAAACACGATGCCATTCTTCGCAAGCGTATCCATAAATCCGGCGAACCGCTCCTTGTGATCCAGGGTAAACTCCAAACCGCCAATGTATCCGAAATTCGTAAACTGTTTATCCACCAAGGCCTGGACCATTTCACACATGACGGGGTAATTGTCCACGATCACGCTTTTGGTGTTGGCGTACTCATTATCAATAATCCGATCCATGAGAACGACAGGGAATTGCGGCGTGGCTACCGAGACTAAATATTCGTCCGTCATATTCCGATCCAAACTTATGGTACCGCTTGCAAATTTGCTGCGCATAAAATTGGTGCTGGATTTATTCGTACAGATGATAAGGTCGTATCCATTCTCCGTCAGGCAATGGCTGATCCCCTTAATGATCTTTAAATAATAATCGCGATCAAAGTCGCTGAAGACGAATATAATCGTGTTGCTTTTATCGGATTTGGTTGACTTATGCGGAAAATAGCCGTGCTCCGAGCATAATCTCAGCACTCGCTCCCTCGTCTCCCGCCCCACGTTCTTGCGCCCGTTCAGCACGTTGGACACTGTAGACACTGAGACATCCGCGAGCTTTGCAATTTCCTTCAAACCACTCATGAATCCTATCCCCTCTCCAAAGGCGTTAGTAAATTTAATATAACATGGATTTATTTTTAATAAAATTTACTTATTTTGCTTGGATGAGATTTTCCTTGCATTATCATCCTTATCATTGTTTTTCATGATACGCTGCTCAGGCCAGAAGCCCTTTGTTCGTCACAGCAAAAAGCAGGCCACGGGAATCCATCGCCGTGACCTGCTAAATCAGGTAGATGCCACTAATCACCATCATGGGCGGTGTTGCCGCCGGGCTGGGTATCTCGCTGCTAACGCGTTCTTCCGTTAAGGACTGGGTCGATGCCGGGAAATTGCAGGCCTTCCAAATCCCAAGCGGTATCGCAGCTCCAAGGTCCATTTTGTATTCCGGCGCAGCCTGTTTCGCACCAGCGCCTTTAATCATTTTATTGAGCAATTTGAGAAGACCGAATAAATACTTCGACCGGAACGGGAAAAACCGTGACCCTAAGGGTCACGGTTTCTTGACGAGCCAATCACACTTATCTCGGTATTTGATCTGCCGAAGGCTGCAGAAAACCCGACACCTCGGGAGCCAGCACTTCCGGCGCCATCACGACGGCAGAATGGTCCTGACCAGACAGCATCCGATGCTCGCACTGAGGGAGCAAGTCAACCAATGCGCTCGCGGCCCCATGGAACATAGGTCCGCTGTTCTCGCCCGTCATCACCATGACCGGAACGTCGACATCCCAGCGAGCCGTTGGCAGCGGTTGACCGGATTGCGTGCTCCCCATGATCATGCCGTCATAGGCCAATGTATGCGCCATGCCCTCCATGACCTGCCAAGAAGGATCTGCCTTCATGAATTCTATATATTCCGCGGGGATTCCCAGCGCTGCCGTCATGAAATATTCTACGGCATCGCTGCGTCGATGTTCGGCCATCAGCGCATTCAAATGCTGCACGTATTCCGCCGGTACAGGTTCACGGCTATCGTCAATGATAAACGGCGGCTCATATAAAAACAGTTTTCTAACTTTACTGCCTCCGAGTCTGCTCGCCGCATCCAGCGCCAGAACAGCGCCCGAAGAACTTCCGAATACATACGCGCTGCCGCCCGCCTCCCGAATAAGGGAATCGATATCTTCGATCTCACGTTCAACGGCATACGGAGCCGTATCCGTACTGCTGCCTCGTCCCCGTCGATCATAATTGTAGACGGTAAAATGTTCAGATAGAAGCTCACCAAGGCGCTTTGTATCGTTGTGATCCGAAGCTGCAGCAGCTACAAGGATAACAGCCGGACCAGCCCCTTTCTTTTCATAAAAAATTCGGGTACCGTCATTCGATATCACGTAGTTCATGATCATCTCCCCTTTTATTGTCCTTTTATGTACAAACTTATTTCGTCCTCAAACCGTTCCAGCGTATCCGTGTATCCTTCCACCATTCCCATGACTTCCGCAGCTTCCAGTTCCTTCGCACTTGCAAAATGGGTTATGATGCTTAGCCTCGTTCCGTCTCCGTCCTCTTCAAACGCAACCGAGGTCAACATATCGCTGCCTGCTACGGAATTCCAGTTCTGATCCGTGAATGTGTCTGTAAATACGAGCCTCGATAACTCCACCACTTCGGAGTAGGTCGCCTTGCAAAAGGCTTCTTCCCCTTCTCCCACCGCATCGGGAGCCAGTTTGTAGCGCCATACGCCGCCCGGTCTGACATCCATCTCGTATACCGTGGCACTCCAATTCTTTGGCCCCCACCAGCGTTCGATGTGTTCCGGCTTAGTCCATCCCAGCCAGGACATCTTCAGCGGTATCGATACGACACGCTCCACGATCAGCTTCCGCTGCTCCCGGTCTTTCGTGACAATGGTCTTTCTACCCATATGAATTCCTCCTCTCTGTGAAATCGGCTCTGCGCGCAGAGCCGTAATTTCCTGTGGATCTACTAAAAAATTGATTAACTCTCCTTTCCGTTGAAGTCGCTCATATAGTCCTCGAACTTGTCGAGTCTTTCTTCCCATAGTCGACTGAACGAATCGAACCAGACGTCCAGCTCCTGAAACGGCTGGGCTTCAAGACTATAGATGCGCTGCTGTGCCTTCTTACGGACTTTTACCAGCCCGGCCTCGCTCAGTATCCGCAGATGGCGGGATACTTGGGGCTGGCCGATGCCCAGAATCTCTACGATGTCGCTGACCGATCTCGAGCCTTGCTTTAAGAGCTCAACGATGTTGAAGCGGTTCGGCTCTGAGATCGTAAACAGGGTTAATTGCATAGCTGATGTATTCATGATTTAAATATACACTTAAGCGTATATACATGTCAATGAATGTATAGAATTTTTTCACATCATTTTTTGACATCAAAAAACATGGCAACCGTTCACTCTGCATGCTGCAGGGTTTATCCAGATACCCAGATGAGCACGCTAATGATCCAGTGGCTAGGCCCTGCTCACCTGTCCAGGGGCTCTAAAAACATTAAAAAAGAGGCCCACTATAGCGGCCTCTTTGCTATAAACTACTCTATAAATTACGATCATTCAAAGCTATAAAGCTTTCAGACATCCTTATGGCTGAATGGACACCTGATGCAGCTGCATGATGCCGTTCGGATGCCGCCAGAAGCCCTCCACCTTGCTGCTGACTCCGTTTAAATACTCCTGATGATGGATATACAGCATCGGCGCTAACTCAACCAGCTTCTCCTGCGCCTGTTTATAGATGAGCTTGCGCTTCTCCGGATCATTCTCTTTGCGCCCGTCATCCAGCAGTTTATCCAGTTCCGGATCCTTCGTAAAGGTACGGTTGCCCGGCTCCCCTACATTTTTGGAATGGAACAATTCATACATGCCATAGTCGGCATCAGCCGTTACCGTGGACCATCCGAGAACAAACATATCATGCTTGCCTTCCGCGGTTTGGGCCAGATATGCTCCCCACTCCACCACTTCGATTTTGACTTCGACGTTCAATTCCTTCAGCTTGGATTGTACGTACTCGGCGATCTTAATCCGTTCCGGATTGTCATTGGTCCAGATGGTCGTCGAGAAGCCACCCTCGTAGCCGGCCTCTTTCATTAGCTCTTTCGCTTTGTCGATGTTATGTTCAATCGGCTTGACGGTAGCATCATACCCGTTCACGTCCGGTGCCAGCGGACCGACGGCAGGGATGCCCGTGCCTTCGTAGATGCCCGAGATGATCTCATCCTTATTGATGGCCATCGATAGGGCTTGCCGCACCCGCACATCGTTGAACGGCTCTTTGTTATTGTTAAACCCAATATAAGACAGACTCAGCGATGCCTGACGGTTCAGGGACATGCCGTCCGTGCTCTCAATGCGGCTGATGCTGCTCGGCGACACCGGATCGATAATATGCGCATAGCCGGTTTCCAGCTCCGCGATCCGCGTTCCCTCTTCGCTTACGACCTTGAACGTGACCCGTTCAACCTTCGCTTTATCTCCCCAATAATCGGCATTCGCAACCAGCTTCACTTCCTGTCCCGGGTTCCAGCTCTCTAATTTGAATACGCCCGTGCCTACAGGGTTCTGTGCCAGATACGCGCCTGCTTTCTCTCCTGCCTTCAGCTTCTCGTAATCCAGCTTGATGGCTTCCGCACTAATCATGCTCACCGCAGAATGGGCCAGATGGGCAAGCAGCGGCGAGAAGGCATACTCGGTCACGAGCTGCACCGTGTATTCGTCAACAACTTTAACCTCTTTAATCATGCCGACAAGCGATGCGCGGGGAGAAGCAACCTCCGGATCCTGCATACGATCAATGTTGGCTTTGACTACCTCTGCATTGAATGGAGAGCCGTCGGTAAACTTCACGCCTTCTCTCAGCTTGAACTCCCAGGTCAATTCATCGATTGCTTTCCAGCTCTCGGCAAGCCCCGGTTGAATATTCAGATCCTTATCATGAATCACCAGCGTGTTATAGATATGCGTTGTCATTACGCTCGTTTGCTGGTCCGTCGACATATGAGGGTCCATGGATGGCGGATCAGAAAGCCAGGCAATCACAAGCTCATTCGCACCGGTATTGGCCGTTCCTTCGGGAGGATCTTTGGCCCCCGGCTCAGGAGCTGGCGTATTGGTGCCGCTTGGCGGCGTTTCGGGGTTACTGCTCTTGCTTGGACTGCCGCACGCCGACATCATTACGGTAAGTATGAACAGGATGCAGACAAGCCATTTGAATCTTCTATTACCTGTCATGTGAAACAAACTCCCCCTTCTCAATCAAAATAGGAAAATATTTCATACACAATTAACATATATTTTACTATTTGATATTTATACCAGTAGAAGCCAGATTTACCTCACGTTTCTACGACACCAATTCTGACATCCATACTTGGAGAAAGGATGATTTCACGTGCCTAACATGACCGCTGATGCCAGAGCACAAGAATCGCTCCCTAGTGGAACCCGCCTTGCACAATGGAAATCTTTCTACCACCGTCTGAAGAAGAACAAAGCAGCCTTATTCGGGGGCTATTTTCTCCTGCTGATGATTCTTATCGCGATTTTCGGCCCCCTGCTCACCCAGTATGATCCGACCAAAGTGGATTATTCTACGAAACTGCTAAAGCCGTCCTCTGCCCACTGGTTTGGTACGGACCACAACGGAAGAGATATTTTTACAAGGATTATCCATGGCATGCGTCTCACGCTCTCGGTCGGTTTTATCTCGGTCATCATCGGAGCAGCCTTTGGTGTCTTGCTCGGAATCATCTCCGGCTATTACGGAGGTAAATGGGATGCACTCATTATGAGAATTACCGATGTTATGCTGGCGTTCCCCGGCATTCTGCTGGCTTTGGCGGTTGTCAGCGTCCTTGGAAAAAATCTGTTCAACGTGATCATCGCCGTCAGCATCTTCTCGATCCCCACCTTTGCCAGAGTCGTGCGCGGCTCGACGCTGGCCGTCCGCAAGCTCGAATATATTGATGCCATGCGTTCGCTGGGCGCGAGCGATGGACGAATCATCTTCGGGCATATATTGCCGAATATCACATCCCCTATCATCGTGCAGGCTACGCTGCGGATTGCCGTCGCTATCCTGACCGCCAGCGGCCTGTCCTTCCTCGGTCTTGGCGCACAGCCGCCGACGCCGGAGTGGGGAGCGATGCTGAATGATGGGCGCAACTATATTATGGATCACCCCCATGTTGCCCTGTTCCCCGGTTTATCGATCGTGTTCGTTGTCATCGCGTTTAATCTGCTGGGCGACGGCTTGCGAGATGTTCTTGACCCGAAAATGAAAAAATAATGAAAGGAGCTGCCGGGCCATGCTCATCTATTCCATTCGAAGGCTGATTCAGACGATACCCGTTGTCATTGGCGTAACCATCGTTGTCTTCCTGCTGATGCATCTCATTCCGGGAGACGCGGCGCAGGTCATTATCGGGGAAGGGGCACCCAAGGAGCAGGTCGAGAAGATCCGCGAGAACCTGGGATTGAACGATCCGCTGCCGCTTCAGTATTGGAACTATGTCAGCGGCTTGCTGCAGGGGGATTTGGGAGATTCGATCCGCAGCAGCCGCCCCATCGCCGATGAAATATTCAAAAGCCGGTTCTGGATCACCGTCGAGCTTGCCGTGTACTCTACGATCCTGGCCGCATTCCTCGGCATTCTGGCCGGCATCATCTCCGCCGTCAAAAAAAGCTCGCCTGCCGATATTGGCGTCATGTTCATCGCCCTGTTCGGACTGTCGATGCCAAATTTCTGGCTGGGGCTGATGTTAATCCAATATTTTGCCGTCGATTTGGGCTGGTTCCGTCCCTCCGGCTGGGGCACGTGGTCGCAAACCGTCCTTCCCGTGATCACGCTCGGGACCGGCGGCGCCGCCATTATTGCCCGAATGACCCGGTCCAGCATGCTGGAGGTCATCGGCCAGGATTATATCCGAACCGCCCAAGCCAAGGGCGTCCGGGAGCGCGTCATCATCTACCGGCATGCCTTGAAAAACGCCATGATTCCCGTCATTACCGTCATCGGCCTGGAATTTGGCGGCCTGCTGGGCGGGGCGGTGCTGACCGAGTCCGTATTCGCCGTGAACGGCATGGGGCGCTACGTCATCGACTCGATCCGGGCAAGGGATTTTCCGGTCGTACAGGCAACCGTGCTGGTGCTCTCGATCATGTTCGTGCTCGTAAACCTGCTCGTGGACATCTCCTACCGCTACTTCAACAAACGCATAGATTTCGATTGATTGGCGATTTTCCGTCTATCGCGGTTTGAGTGTAGATGGACACGGCGGGATTCACTATCTGGCGAAAACCGAGCTATTTTGCGGACTTATAACCCACTGATTACTGTAGTCAAGCCGTTTGGGGGCCCATACGGACACACGATCCGCTATTTACCGAAAACCATCCATTTGCGAGTCCATTCGGACACACGATCCGCTAATCGAACATTTGGGGCCTATCAGGACACACGACCTGGGAGTCCATTCGGACACACGATCCGCTATTTGCCCATAATTGGGCCATTTTCGAATCCACGCGGACACACGATTCGTTAATGCATCCAAAATCACGGATTACTCCTGGAATTTCTCACAATAACGGATCTGGTGTCCTCAACCTGCTGCTAAAAGGCGAAGAATTAAGAAATAGCGGAACTACAGTCCTCTAATAGCATCAAATATCGCTAAACCAGACCAATCGAGCTGTTGGTGAGTATCATACGGATGCATGATCGGCTATTTACCGAAAACCGATCCATTTGCGAGTCCACGGACACACGATCCGCTATTTTCCGAAAACCGATCCATTTGTGAGTCCACACGGACACACGATTTCCAAAGCCAATTGAAAGCGAAGGGAGCTTAGACAAGATGGAACAGCACGCATCAAGCTTGCTTACGATCAAGAACCTGCGAACCTCTTTTTTCACCGAGCTGGGCGAAGTAAAAGCTGTGGATGATATCAGCCTAACCGTACGCAAGGGGAGGACGCTCGGGATCGTGGGCGAATCCGGTTCAGGCAAAAGCATATTGTCCCTGTCCATCCTGCGGCTAATCTTTCATCCGGGACGAATCGTAGGAGGCCAAATTCTATATAACGGTGTGAATCTGCTCGAACAATCGGACCGGCAGATGCGCAAAATAAGGGGCAATCAGATCTCGATGATCTTCCAGGAGCCGATGACATCGCTCAACCCGGTCTTCACCGTCGGCGATCAGATCGCGGAGGCCTACCAAATCCATGAGAATCTGAGCAAAAAACAAGCGATGGACAAAGCCGTTGAGATGTTGAAACTGGTCGGCATTCCCTCTCCGGAAAAAAGAGTCCGGCAATACCCCTTCCAGTTATCCGGCGGTATGCGCCAACGTGTCATGATTGCCATGGCGCTGGCATGCAATCCAGATCTGCTTATTGCAGACGAGCCGACCACGGCGCTGGACGTGACCATTCAGGCTCAAATTCTGGAGCTGATGAAAGAACTGCAGCGGAAGCTGCAGATGTCGATTATTTTTATCACGCATGATCTGGGCATCGTCGCGGAAACCTGCGATGAAGTAGCCGTCATGTACTGCGGAAAAGTCGTGGAATATACCGATGTACGGACCCTATTCAAACATCCGAAGCACCCCTACACCATTGGCCTGATGAACTCACTGCCACGGCATGATATCGATAAGGAAACGCTGGAGCCGATTAAAGGCTCGGTTCCAAGTCCCTATGACCCACAGGAAGGCTGCCGCTTCGCCCCCCGCTGTCCCCATGCAATCAAGCTGTGCTATGACAAACTGCCGGAGCTTCAGGCGCTGGAGGATAACCAGCAAGTCAGGTGTTGGAAATATACCGATCAATGGGAGCCGGAAAGCGAGGTGAACGTTCTGCCATGAGCAAAGAGCTGTTAACGGTAAAAAATCTCAAGCAGTATTTTCCGATCAAGGGCGGCGTCCTGGGCCGTACCGTCAACTTCGTAAAAGCCGTGGATGATATTTCGTTCTCCGTACGTGAGGGGGAAACTGTCAGTATCGTGGGCGAATCCGGCTGCGGCAAATCAACCACGGGCCGGGCCATCCTGAGGCTGGACGAACCGACCTCCGGCGAGGTGCTGTTCGAAGGAACCGATCTGCTCTCCCTGAATAAAGCCCAGATGAACCGAAGGCGTAAAGACCTGCAAATGATTTTTCAGGACCCCTACGCTTCGCTGAATCCCAGGAAAACAGCGCTGCAAGTCCTGGAAGAAGCGATGGACATTCAGAATGTTGTTCCAAAGAAGGACCGGCGGGGACGGGCCATCGAGCTTCTGGAAACGGTCGGCCTGGCCGCCTATCAAGCCAATCGGTACCCGCATGAATTCAGCGGCGGACAACGGCAGCGAATAGGGATCGCCCGCGCCTTGTCCGTGAATCCCAAGCTGATCATCAGCGATGAAGCGGTCTCTGCGCTTGACGTGTCCATCCAGGCACAGGTGCTCAATCTGATGAAGTCGCTGCAAACCGAATTCAAGCTGACCTATCTGTTTATCTCTCATGATCTCGGAGTTGTCCGGCATATTTCGGACCGGATTATTGTGATGTATCTGGGGAAAATCGTGGAAATCGCAGATAAACACTCCCTCTTCCGGCGCCCGCAGCATCCTTACACCCGCGCTCTGCTGTCGGCCATCCCGACACTGGATCCCGAGCGCAAGAAGGAACGCATCATTCTCAAGGGGGATGTCCCGTCCCCGATCAACCCGCCTTCCGGCTGCCGGTTTCATACCCGCTGCATGTATGCCACGGATCGCTGCCGATCCGAAGCTCCGTTGCTTCGAGAAGTCGATGAGCGCGGAGGCCATCAGGCGGCCTGCCACTATATCCAAGAGATCGCAGCCGGTGCGCTGGAGAAGGTGTAGCTTATACGCCGAACGGATAACGGCACCTCTCTATAAAAGAGAAAAAAGCGAGAGCCCAAGGTCTCGCTTTTTCTTTTGCAAAAGTTTAGCCTGCTAACGGAAATCGAAGGATGATCTCCTACGAGAAAAGCAACCGAGCCTATAAACAGAATCGCGCAGCTCCAGAAGACTTTTATTGCAACCAAAAGTGACAGCCTCCCCTGATCGCTCGGGATATGCCGGAATGTACATAAATTTGCCAATAACACCGAAAAGCCCGGCAGCTTCGGCGCCAGGCTAACTTATCAGCAATTCAGTTCTTCACTTTTCAACGGGCTACCGCCTCCACATTCACCATTTGGAGTTTGGAGCTTACATTCTGTCGTTTTGTCCACCCTCAACCATAAATCGAACCACACTGATAGGGAGCTTGCGCTTTAATAGCAACCTTTACCTGAATCTCACCGCGCCTGTAACATACAACGCAAAATCCTTCGCATGACGCCGCAGCTCTTCATCCGTCAGCTGCATGGCATTATGAACGGTAAATACCGGCAAGTACAGCGCGCCCACCAGGCTCGCCGTCACTTCATAGGGCCGGGTTAGCTCTTCCACCGTGTAGCGGTTGTATCCTTCGCTGCCATAGGCTTCCGCGGCTCCGCCGGTCGTAACGGCTAGGCCCCACTCTTTTCCCTGGAGCTTGCCCCCGCCGGGACCATACGCCCATCCAAAGGTCAGCACCTCGTCGAACCAATGCTTCAGAAGGGGCGGAGAACTGTACCACCAAAAAGGGAATTGAAACACGAGGCGGTCATGCTGGAGCAGCAATTGATGTTCGGCCTCGATATCGATGTGTCCATCCGGATACCGCTGATAGAGGTCATGCACCGTCACCTCATGATGATGTATAACCGTTTCGATTAGTTCGCGATTGATCCTTGATCCCTCATGCAGACCCGGATGTGCAACGATTACCAGTGTTCTCATGTATGGTCCCACCTTTTTTTGTCTCGTATATGTATACAAAAGGTATCAAGCCCGGATAACACCCGAATATGAGAAAAGTCACAGGTAGCGTTATTTGGTCTGTGATACTGTAGCAAGGAACATAGCGGGCGGAAAAAGTACGCCAAGGGAGGAGAATGAGGACGTGGCCCTTGTTATTCAAAATGTCAGACTGGCCCATCGCATCTATCGACTTACCGTTCAAGGCAGCTATTCGGCACGAATGGGACAGTTCTTCATGCTTCGCTGCTGGGATGCCTATCCCGTGCTATCACGACCGATCAGCATCCATAATCTGACGGAGGACTCCGTTTCCTTCTTATATCGCGTGCACGGAACTGGCACATGGCTGCTGTCAGCGCTTCAAGCGGGTGACAAGATTCAGCTGGAGGGGCCCTTCGGGCAAGGATTCCCTAAGCCGCAAGGCCGGACGGCACTGGTAGGAGGCGGCATTGGAGCAGCCCCGCTGCTGCTGGCTGCGAAGGAAATTCCTGAATCCAGCGTCTATCTGGGATATACCGGGGTGCCCTTCGCGGTCAACGGATTTCACGAAATCAGCCGCAATGTCACCGTCAAATCCGGCGGCACCATTGTAGATGCCGTGGACCCGAGCCGCTATGACACGATATTCGCATGCGGACCGGTTGCCATGATGCGCAGTCTGGCCCAAAAAGCGGAAGGTACCAATGCCAAGCTCCACGTCTCCATCGAGAAGCGAATGGGCTGCGGCATCGGGGCATGCAACAGCTGCACGTTAACCTCCGCTGGCTCAAGCCGCAAGGTATGCACCGATGGCCCCGTATTTCCGGCGAAGGAGGTGAACTGGAATGATCTCCATCGATTGTGAACTGGCGGGCGTACCGCTGGTGAACCCGATTTTGGCGGCATCGGGCACGTTTGGATTCGGCAAACCGTATGCGGATCTGTATCCGCTTCGCAAGCTTGGAGGTATAATCTCCAAGGGATTGACCCTGACGCCACGATTCGGCAATTCAGGAACACGGCTTTATGAAACGCCATCCGGCATCATGAACAGCATTGGCCTTGAGAATCCGGGCATCCATGCTTTTCTGGAGCATGAATTATCCGAGATGACCTCGCACGGGACGGCAGTCATCGTCAATCTTGGCGGCGGCACCATACGGGAATACACGGAGGGCGCCGAGCTGCTTACCGAAGCCAGCCTCAAGTTACGGTCATCCGGCAAACGAGCCGTCGACATGATTGAGCTCAACATCTCCTGCCCCAACATCAAGGAAGGCGGGCTGGCCTTCGGCGTTGAGAATGAGCAGGCTCAAGAGGTGGTTCGCGCAGTCCGGAAAGCGACCACGCTGCCGCTGCTCGTCAAGCTCTCTCCCGGTGCGAGGGATTTGAAGGAAATGGCTCGCATGTGTGAAGCCGAAGGCGCTGATGGTCTTTCGCTCATCAATACGATCCAAGCGATGGCGATTGATATTCGGGAACGTCGCAGCGTTTTTGACAGAGCCTACGCCGGATTGTCGGGACCGGCAATTAAGCCGATAGCGCTCCGCATGGTCCATCAGGTAGCACGGTCAGTATCCATCCCGGTTGTTGGAATCGGCGGAATCAGCAGCGCCGAGGACATCCTCGAATTCATCATGGCAGGTGCGGCAGCCGTACAGATCGGAACCTACAACTTCATCAACCTGCGCGCAGGCGATACCCTGGCCGAAGAATTGATGGAATTGATGGAAAGCGAAGGCATCCAATCGCTGGATGACATTCGAGGCATTATCTGACCCATGGTGCTTCATGAGCAATCGACGGGAATCAACTCGAACATGAAGCACCGACACTGTTTGTGATTTTTTTCACCGATAACTATTCCTTTTAAGAATAAAATGAACTCAAGAACAATATTTGTGAAGTAATTCACAAAATTATAGGAGGAAACCAGAATGAAAAGGACACTCTCTCTATCCCTCTCTGTCATGTTGATGTTTGCGCTGCTCGTAGGCTGCGGAGGCAACGGAGACAAAGAGCCTGTCACTACGGACAAACCGGCGGAAAGCCAAAACACGGATACCACAACTAATGCGGAACAGCCTGCACAAGATGGAACCCTGCAGGACGGCTTATATTACGCTGAAGGCGAGTTTGCCGAAGACTCCGGCTGGAAGGAACTTGTTGCCATTAAGGTCGAAGGCGGCAAGATCGTCAGCGCCAACTGGAACGGACTTCATAAGGACGGCGGCTTGGACAAAAAGACATTTTCCGAAAAAGGCTTCTACGGCATGAAGGAAAAAGGCGGCGCTCAAGCGGAATGGCATGAACAGGCAGCCAAAATGGAGGAATACCTGGTGGCTCAGCAGTCGGTTGAAGGCTTGACCTTAAACGACGAAGGCCGCACGGATGCCGTATCCGGGGTATCGATCCATGTCAACGGATTTACCGAACTGGCAGCAAAAGCGCTGGCGGCGGGACCTGTTGAAGCAGGACCGTACAAAGACGGCAGCTATCACGCAGAAGGGGCTGATTTTGACGCTAAGTCCGGCTGGAAGGAAACCGTCGACGTTACCGTTATTAACGGCAAGATCGCCGCTGTCAGCTGGAACGGCATTCATAAAGACGGCGGTACCGATAAAGTTACCCGTTCCAAATCCGGTGAATACGGCATGAAGAACGGCGGAGCTCAATCCGAATGGCATGAACAGGCTTACCAAGCCGAGCAGTATTTGATTGAAAAACAAGATCCGCAAGCCATCGTAACGGCGGAAGACGGTAAAACCGATGCCATCTCCGGTGTGTCGATCCACGTCAACGGATTTGTAGAGCTGGCAACAAAAGCACTCGAAGGCGCCAAATAAGCACAAGAGCGATAGATAGAAGACAACTATTCCTTGAGGGGAGATTCGCATGAAACAGATTATCGTGCTGGGCGGCGGATATGGCGGTATACTTACCGCCAAGAAGCTGGCTAAACGACTGCGCAAACAGAAGGATTTGCGGATAACACTCATCGACCGCAAGCCGTATCATACACTGCTAACCGAGCTGCATGAAGTAGCCGCGAACCGGGTCGAGGAGGATTCCATCAAAATCGACCTAAAGAAAGTGTTTTCCGGGTTTCGCAATGTAGACGTAGTGCTGGATGAAATCGGCGGCATCGACTTTGACGGCCAAACACTCCGTGGAGAGAAACAAACCTATTCCTACGATTATCTGGTCATCGGAACAGGCAGCAAGCCAACCTTCTTCGGCATACCGGGCGCAGATCAACACGCCTTTACCTTATGGTCGTATGACGATGCGGTCCGTTTGAAAGAACACACCCTGAATATGTTCCGAAAAGCCGTGCTGGAGCGCGACCCGCAAGTCCGCAAAGAAATGCTGACCTTCGTCGTGGTCGGCGGCGGATTCACCGGGGTTGAAATGATCGGCGAGTTGGCCGAGTTCACGCAACAATTATGTAAGGAATTCTACGTGGATCCAAGCGAGGTTACGCTGCACGTTGCCGACATGGTCGACAAGATCCTGCCGATCCTGCCCGAGCCATTGATCCGCAAAGCCGAGAAACGGCTGCGCAAAATGAACGTCAACATCATCACAGGCTCCAAGATTACGGAAGTGAAACCGGACGGTGTTACCGTCGGCGGCAGCGACATCAAATCCCGTACCGTGATCTGGACCGCAGGGGTGGAAGGCTCCGATGTGGTCGGCAATATGGATGTCGAGCAAAAAGGCCGCAAGCGTATTTTGACCAACGACAAACTTCAAGTTCCTGCCCATCCGAACGTTTATGTCGTCGGGGACAATATTTTCTACATTCCTGAGGGCGCGGCTGCACCCGTGCCTCAAATGGTAGAAAATGCGGAACTAGCAGCCCCGGTCATTGCACATAACATCGTGGCTGAATTATTAAACAAACCGATGAAATCCTACAAACCGACGTTCCACGGCACGATGGTCTGTATCGGCAGCCGCTACGGAGTAGCTAACGTGGGGGTTCCGGGCCATATGTTCAGGCTCAGCGGCTTCCCGGCCATGCTGGTCAAACATCTGATCAACATGCTCTATCTGTTCCAGGTTTGCGGCTTCAACAAGGTGTATCACTACCTACTGCATGAATTCTTCCATGTCCGGAACAACCGCAGCTTCGTGGGCGGGCATTTTGCCAAGCGCTCGCCGAATTTCTGGCTCGTTCCGCTGCGGATTTTTGCCGGATGGATGTGGCTCTCACAGGGATGGGATAAAATCCACAAGATTATCGATGATCCGGATAAAGTGTTCCTCATTCCTGCCAAAGCAGCCGACGGCGTAAGCGCAGCATCCGCTGCAGGTGCCGATGCTGCCGGGGCTGGAGCCGCAGACGCAGTGTCTGCCGCCTCTGCTTATACTGCCGAAGCGGTATCCGCCCTCCCGGTTCCGGATTTTATGAAATCCATTGTCGATTGGTCGATGGACCTGATGTTCTATACCGGCGACGGCGGCTATACTTCGCTTGCCTATGTATTTCAGACCTCGATGGTATTGGCTGAGCTGATCGTCGGCATCCTGCTGATCGTCGGATTGTTCACGGCACCTGCAGCCGTAGCCAGCGTCGCCATGGGCGCGATGGTATGGGTATCGGGGATGGCACCTAACGAAATGCTGTGGTATCTGGCAGCCGGGATCGCCTTAATCGGCGGATCAGGCAGCACGTTCGGACTGGACTACTATGTATATCCTTGGCTGAAAAAGGTATGGAAACGAATACCGATCGTAAGGCGCTGGTACGTGTATACGGACTAATTCTTCTCTACTCAATAGAACGGGCTGATCGTATCGCGCATTGCCGTATCAAGCTCAAGCCCTAACCGTTCTACTGGCATTCACACTCTTAATCAACACGAGCCTTCCGGAAGGAGTCAATAACGATGGATATGAAGCTATTACAGGATACGATCGACCTGCTTCGGTCGCATATCGATTCCGGAACGGATATCGATTGGATGGAGATGGATAACAGACCGGTGAGGGACATCGCCGATATGCTCAACGCTTATGAGCTTGCCTATTCACGCAAAATGACGGTGCTGGCTTGCTGCATCCTGATTCATACTGCACTAAACAAGCATGGCAAGCTGCAAGCGAAGGATAACGAGAGACTGACGCGTATGCTGCTGGACGGCGATTATTTGACTGGACTCATGTACCGGATTGCCGTCAAACGGAAGGAATGGAAGCTGCTGTCCCGGCTTCTCCCCCTCCATAAGCGCATGCAGCTGAAACTAATGAAGAACGTCACACCCGAACTCCTGCTTAAAGAGCTGAAGCGTGAAATCCGCAGCTATCTGGAGCAGCGGAGTGCGTAAGGAGCTATCTAGGGAAAGGAGCGCTGATACAGATGAACATTCATAACCAGATTGGAGTCGATCTCGCTTCCTTCGACCGCCTGCTCCGGGAGGTAGTCACCTCAGACCGTGACCTCACTCCCCCCTCCGTTGTTCTGAGCAGCGTCATGGATCTCATTAACGCCGGCGGCAAGCGGCTGCGCCCGCTTATGGTCGTGCTCGGCAGCCGTTTCGGAAAAAGCGGTCATGAGCGGGCCGTCATGAAAACCGCTGTACTGCTTGAATACTTACACATGGCCTCGCTGGTGCACGATGACATTATCGATCAATCCGATATGCGGCGCGGCATGCCGACCCTGCATGAAACGACGGATGTCCAGACGGCCGTGCACATCGGCAACTACATGATTGCCCGCGCCATCGAATGGGCCGCGGGTCATCCGAATGACGAGTCCGACAAGAGCAGTGAAGACATCTCCGAAGACGAGGCCTACCGATTAGCCGAGCTTGCGGCGTTGGTGACCGAGCTTTGCATGGGAGAATACGATCAGCTGCATCACCGCTTCGACTTCGGACTGACGATGGAGCAGTATTTAGAGAAAACACGCTGCAAAACCGCCCTGCTGATGGCTCACTGCCTGAAAGCGGGCGCGGAAGCAGCTCATGCGGATGCCGGAACTGCTGAGCGGCTCTTTCAATTCGGGGAGTCGCTCGGCATGGCATTTCAAATCCGGGATGACCTGCTCGATTTCACGAAGCCCAAGGAGGCCATCGGCAAGCCGGCTGGCGCAGACCTGCGAAACGGCAACATTACGCTTCCGGTGCTATACGCCCTCAACGATCCAGCCCTTGCACCTGGAATCAGGCAGCTTGGCCCCCACTCTGCGGAGGCTGACATGGACGAGGTCATCCAGCGTATCGCCGCAAGCGGCGCCATTAAGCAAACCGAGGAGCTTGCCCGATCGTATGCGGAACAGGCTCAGCGGATGATCGGCGACTTCGCGGATCACCCCGCTCAGCGTGATTTGCAGGCATTGCTCCATTATTTCCTGCCCTAAAGACAGACATGAAGCCATATACTCCAAACGAACAGGGATACGTCCATCATGGACGCATCCCTGTTCGATTATGAAAGGATGTTTTATAGACATGAATCGCACACGAATCTGGCGGTGGAGAATTGCGCTGGCGACCTTCCTGATCCTGCTTGGTGCGGGGGGCTTCATGCTGTTCAAGACATCTCCAGTCGAAGAACAGAGGACTGGTGACACGCAAGTGAGCTCCATCGCCATCTTTGCGCTCAAGGGCTGCGGCGGCTGCTCCAAAGCGCTGGGTGTCATGGAACAGATGGAAGCAACCTCGCCAGCCTACCGTTACCAGTATTTCAGCATTTCGGAGGATACGGAAGCCGTTAACCGGTACGGCATTACGGAGCACCCGACCATCCTGTTCCTGAACGCTCAGGATGAAGAACTCGGGAGACTGACCGAGGACATATCAAGCGACAGGATCCTGCGCGAACTGGAAGATATCGCTGCGAACGGTGCACGTCCGCCCAAGGGGACGATTCTTTCCGCCATCCCCAGCACGATGCCCAGCGTAACCCTCCATGCCTATGACCCGTTTTCCGGTTTATTCACGCCCGTATCCCAGTACGTGCAGACAGATACCTCCGTCCGCTATCCCAAGGTCAGTGCCATGACGATGCTGACCCAACTGGGAGATCTGTTGCCACCTGAACTTGAAAGCGCCATCCCTGATGGCGTAACCTTCGTGGAAATCCGAACCGAGCACGGGGTGACCGTGGTAGAGCTCTCCCCATCGTTTCGTGCCTTTACCGGCTCTAAGCAGGGAGAACGGGCGGAAGAAGCCATCGCGCTTACGCTGCAAACCTTTGAAGGCGTGAACGGCGTTCAAGTAGTAAGCGGGGCGTATCGCAGCGACATCCTCTATGCGGAAGCTCTTGCTGGCCGTTCCGACGGAAAAACCGACTACCTGCTGCATCCCGATACGCCTCTTCCGCATATCTCCAGCGTGCAGGAATACAATGCAGCCATCCTCCATGCCAGCCACTTGGCCTACATGCCCTGCTTCTGCGGATGCGGCGATGCTGGCCATAGCAGCAACCTCAATTGCTACTATGCTCAAGAGGAAGACGGCAGACTCACGCCAACCACGCACGCGAAATTCTGCCAAACCTGCCTGGACATCACGAACATGTACCTGGA
Organism: Paenibacillus sp. JZ16; assembly: GCF_015326965.1. NCBI lineage: Bacteria > Bacillati > Bacillota > Bacilli > Caryophanales > Paenibacillaceae > Paenibacillus > Paenibacillus sp. JZ16. The sequence continues at coordinate 4,901,852 of NZ_CP017659.1, read as the reverse complement.
CGGCAGGCAGCAGGGGCTCAGCCTGAAGGAAATCCGGCAGTCCGTGGACCGGGCCTACGAGGGGATCGAGCCGACGGATACGCCGATGCCAATGAATGAATAGGTATGACAAAACACCGTTCCGTCAAGGATCGGTGTTTTTTATATTCGTTCTCTACAAGCTGTGTTTTAAAAAATCACAAAAAAGAAGAGGCGATTACCCAGTTTACTGATGTATTTCCCATATTATACCTTTACGGCGTGTATGAGTGTAATCTATGATTTGACTGGTATATCATCCATCGACGGTATACATCAGAAATTAAAAATCGGCAGATTAGAGGAGACGTATTACAACGTGATCAGAAAATACCTAAGCTTTCTTACACTAGCATTGCTGTTTCTTATGTTCACCCATAAGGAGACCGAAGCTTCGAACCAGAAAGTCAGCTTGACCCTCCCTAACGGGGCCACCTACTACGGAGAAGTGAAGAACAATAAACCCCACGGAAAAGGCACCATGAATTGGGGACCTTCCAAAGTATACAGCGGCGATTGGCACAATGGACAAAGATCCGGCACAGGCAAATACATATCGGACAGGCTTCCAGAGGATATGAAAATCGTGTATGAGGGTGAATGGCGAAACGATCGTCCTAACGGAACGGGAATTCGGAGCGAAAGCAACCCTGATTTTGAATTTTATGTAATCTCGAAGGGCATTTTCAAGGATCATGACTTGCTGTCAGGTTATACCGTGATGCAATCCATAGACTCCCTTTGGTTTGAATATCGGAATGGGAATACTCTCTTGGAGTTTTCTGTATCGGATCGGGAGCAGGCAAATGAACTGATGCAATCCAAATTGGCTCGCGGTCATATTCAACTGCTGAATTATTACAAACGGGATAAGTCCACGCCTGACTACAAAGGGTTCGAATATGCAAGCGAGATGGAGGATTTCGGGAGTTCTATCAGCGAAGGCGTATATCGAACAGGTGACTATGGGGTGATGGAGCTCTATACCGGGGTGAACCAACGTTTCGAGGATGAAGAATCCTATAGAGTAGAGAATTACAAGAACGGGAGACTCGTTTCTGCAAAAGAAGTACCGGAGAACGGACGGTTTGCCGGGATCGTTCAAGGGAAAATCAATAACAAGAAGCATGTCCTTCAGCCTTATCTAGGTGAGTTCTCAAAGCTATTAAAAGACTTTGAAAACGACCCAGAGCCGATAAGCTGCAGCAATTCATCCACGAGTGTTTGTGAAGCCTTCCCTATAAACTTCGAGTAAAAATAACCTGCCGCGCCTGAGCCTTTCACAGCATGTCGTCTATCTTCGATATAAACGGGCGATGGATACGGCCCGTAAAACTATAAACGATCCTAAAAAATGATTAATGCCTAAACTTGTTTATTGAGACAAAAAAAAGCCCCAAAGGGTGGTCTCAAAAATAATGTCGAAACGGTATCTGTAAGTATGACACGCTGCTGTCATACTTTTTTTAATATCCTGATATCAGAAAGGTAAATGCTGCGCGTTATCAGTAGGAACATAGCATTCGCTAGCCATACATTCTAGTAAACGATCAGGAGGAAATTACAATGAATAACTACAACACACGAGTAAAAGAAAGAAATCATACGGAGAACTTGGGGGAGGCGATTCGCCCATTCCGGATCGAGATCCCGCAAGCGGAATTGGACGATTTGGAGCGCCGCCTTGTCCACACACGTTGGCCGGATGAGCTCCCTGGGGTCGAGTGGTCATACGGAACGCCGCTTCAAGTGGTAAAGGAAATGGCCGACTATTGGCTAAACGACTTCGACTGGCGTAAATATGAAGAAAAGTTCAATCAATATCCGCAGTATATGACGGAGATTGATGGAGCGAATATCCACTTCATTCATGTCCGTTCAGAAGAACCGAACGCAATGCCACTAATTCTGACACACGGATGGCCGGGTTCGTTCGCCGAGTTTATCGATATGATCGATCTCTTAACAGATCCTCGCAAGCATGGCGGCGATGCAGCAGATGCCTTCCATGTCGTTATTCCTTCTGTACCCGGGTATACCTTCTCAGGCCCGACCCGCGATAAAGGGTGGAGCTCTCACCGCATTGCCCGCGCATGGGCAACACTCATGAACCGCTTGGGATACGAGCAATATGCCGCTCATGGCGGCGACGGGGGGGCATTGATTACCCGCGCATTGGGAATGGTGGATCCGGAGCATGTTGTCGGTGTGCATATGCTGCAGTTGTTTTCGTTTCCATCGGGGGATCCAGCAGAAATGGCAGATTTAAGCGAGGAGGAGATGCGGCGTCTTCAAGTCCTGTCGAACTTCAGCGAGAAGGCAGGATTTTCAGCCATCCAATCCACCAGGCCCCAGACCTTGGCGTATGCCTTGACGGATTCGCCAGTCGGCCAGCTTGCTTGGAATGAGCTGCTTATGGGAATGGGAGAAAGCAATTTGCTTACGCAAGATCAAGTCTTGACACAAGTGATGATGTATTGGCTGACAGGTACGGCAGGATCCTCCGCGCGGCAGTATTATGAAGACGCCCATTCCGGGGTGCAGCATGAAGTAAGCCACGCACCGACAGGGATCGCGGTATTCGCGAACGATTTTCAATCGATCCGGCGTTTTGCCGAACGGGATAACACCAACATCGTTCACTGGTGCGAATATGAACGCGGCGGGCATTTTGCAGCCATGGAAGTACCGGATATCCTTACGGAAGATTTGCGGAAGTTCTTCCGTCAGTTCCGAGGATGATGCCGTTACCGGGGCGCTCACGCAATATGGGCTTATTGAGCAGGCGTGCCTTGAACCGAAGTTTACTCGATCGGCAGCTGCTGCTTCGCCGATCGAGCCTCACGGTTACTCAGACGCTGGAGCACTTGGTCGGGATGCAGGCGCAAGTCCCGGAAGCTGCATATATTGGTCTTTGGACGAGGCTTGAGAACTTTATGCATGACGATTTGGCACAAATGCTCCTGGATCGACGGGCAGTTCGCATGGCTTTAATGCGGTCAACCATCCATCTGACCACGGAACAAGATGCTTTGAGATTGCGTCCTCTGGTTCAGCCTGTACTTGATCGTGACTTGTATAAGAACAGTACGCATGCCAAAGGGATCACAGGATTAGATATGGGAGATGTTGTTGCCTATGGACGGGCGCTTCTGGAGGAAGCCCCCCGTACCATCAAAGAGATAGGAGAGCTTATGAATCATCGGTGGCCGGAGCATCCCCCTTCATCGCTGGCCTATTCACTGCGAAACCTATTGCCGCTCGTTCAAGTTCCGCCTCGGGGAATTTGGGGAGTGGGCGGACAAACCAGATGCACAACGGCAACACATTGGATAGGACGTTCGCTGAACGACAATACAACGCTCGGGGAAATGATCGTGCGGTATCTGGAGGCGTTCGGTCCTGCCACTACCCAAGACATGCAGACTTGGTCTGGACTTACCAAGCTTAAGGAAGTCGTCGAGGGTCTTCGGCCGAACCTGTTAGTCTATCGGGATGAAGATGGCCAAGAGTTATTCGACGTCCCGGAAGCCCCTCAACCAGATTCTGATACACCTGCCCCGCCGCGCTTTCTGCCGAAGTACGACAACGTGCTTGCTTCGCATGCTAATCGTACTCGCATTATTGCGGATCAGCATCGTAAGCTAGTTATGATGAAGAACGGTATGAAAGCTACCTTCCTCCTGGATGGTTTCGTTTGCGGCACGTGGAAAATTGTCCCCGAACGCAGCTCAGCCACATTGGTTGTTGAACCTTTTGGAAAGCTAAACTTGGAGGAAAAAAACGCACTGACGGAGGAGGGAATGAAGCTTCTTCAGTTTGCAGCTGTGGAAGCAGCGGTGCACGACATACAATTCGCCAGTGAAACCGAGGGACGGCAAACCATAGCTTAGTTGGGAAGAGACGCAGCTGATCACGATGATCGGCTGCTTTTTTGTAACGTGCAAAGGTTGTTACACCGCAGTCCTGAAAGACTGCGGTTTTCATTTCCTTCAAGCCACAAACTACAGCAGCGCGGCCGCGGCCACGGGCAGCAGGAACAAAGCAACAAACAGCGTGTCCGCCCGCTTCCATACAAAGGCCCTGAACCTGCTTCGCCGAGCACCCAGCCGGTAGCCTCTGGCTTCCATGGAATCGGCAAGCCCGATGGCGCGCCGGAACGCGCCTGTGGTTACTGGCACCAGCAGGGCAATGATCAGCCGTGCCTTCTCCTTCAGCGGCCGCGATGACAAGTCAAGTCCCCTGGACTGCTGTGCCTTCCACAGCCGCTCCGCTTCCTCGAAGATGGTCGGAATGAACCGGAGGGCAATGCCGAGCATCAGCACCAGCCGATCGGTCGGCACGCCGATATAGGTCAGAGGCCGCAGGAGGCTACCAAGACCCTGGGCCAACTGCTCCGGCTGGGTCGTGAAGGTCAGCACCGCCGCCAACATGATGAAGAGCGCCATCCGGGAGGCGGACACGATACCTTTTTCCAATCCGCCTGCATACACCTTGAACGCGCCCATATCCAGAAGTTTCCCGCCTCCCGCATCATATACAATGTGAAATACCAGGATAAACAATAGCAGGAACATCAGCGGCTTCATGGCTCTGATGAAATAGCGGTACGGGATACCCGTAGCCCGGATCACCGCCGCAGTGAACAGCAGCAGCGCGAGCACCCCCATATATCCGTCTACCAGGAACACAGACACCATAAAGAGCGGCATGGCAGCCGTTTTGGCACGCGGATCCAGGCGGTGAACCCATGAATCGCCTTCCATATACCGGCCCAGGATGATTTTTCGTTTCATCCATGCTTCCTCCTTTCGCCTCTGCTTCGCTCTGCCCTACATTTCAAGCTGCCCTGCGTACCAGTCCGCCAGCGCAGCCGCATCCGGTGGCATCTCCGGAGGCTGTACTCCAAGCTGCGATGCCAGCTTGCCCGCCATCCGCACAGACGACGGAGCCATCAATCCTGCCTGCTCCAGCACCTCCTGCCGGTGTACCAGTTCCTTGGCCGTTCCTTGAAATACGACTCGGCCATCTTTAATGACAACGAATTCGTCCGCATAGGCCGCGACTTCCTCTAACCGGTGGGAGACGAGGAGAACCGTCTTGCCCTGGGTCCTCGTTAATCCATGCAGCCGTTCCAGCAAATCCTCGCGGCTGGCAGGATCAAGGGAGGCGGTAGGCTCATCCAAAGCCAAAATGTCGGGGTCAGCCGCCAGTACGGCAGCTACGGCCGCTTTTCGCATCTGACCCGAGCTTAACTTGAAGGGACTCTGTGCCAGCAGCTCCTCGTCCAATCCGACGAAGGATGCCGCTCTGCGGACCGCCTCGGCGGCTTCGGCTGGGCTCATCCCGAAATTAAGCGGCCCGAACAGCAAATCCTTCTCCACCGTTTCTTCAAACAGCTGCTGTTCCGGGTATTGAAAAACAAGGCCGACGCGCTGCCGCAGACCGGCAGGGACCTTCTTGCTGTCACCCGGTTCAAGGCGGAAATCCATTATGCGAATCAAGCCCTCATCAGCCCGTATCAATCCGTTCATATGCTGGAGAAGCGTTGATTTTCCCGAACCCGGCGCACCGAGAACGGCAATCATTCTGCCTTTCTCCAGCTCCAGATGAAGGCCGTCGAGTCCAAGAATCGGGCTCATCCCCCGGTCCCGGTAGCGGTAAGAAACCTCTTCGAATGATATGACCATAACGCCTCCAGCACCTCCTTCTCCCTAACCAGCTCGCCGATATCAATTCCCCGCGCTTTGAGCTCCCTGCACAGCTGGAGGGCAAAAGGCACCTTTAGCCTGCAACGCTGGAGCAGCTCTTCCTGCAGCAGCAGCTCCCTTGGACTTCCGTCCGCCGTCACCATTCCGCCATCCAGCACGATCATTCGGTCTGCTTCGGCCATCTCCTCTACATCATGGGTGATGGAGATGATGGTGTATCGGCCTTCGGCATGCATCGTTCGCATGAAATCCAGCAGCTCATGCTTAGCCTTCTCATCCAGCATGGAAGCTGCCTCGTCCAAGACAATGATAGAAGGCTCCATGGCCAGCACGGCAGCAATAGCAGCGCGCTGCTTCTGTCCGCCGGACAGGGTTGCCGGATGTCGGTCTAACAGATGGACAATGTCCAGCCGCTCCGCGTATACCCGAATCCGCCGCAGCATCTCTTCCCGGCTCAAGCACAGATTCTCCAAACCGAACGCAATGTCATCCTCTACGGTCAAGCCGACAAACTGATCATCGGGATTGGCAAACACCATGCCTATATGCCGGCGAATCTCCCCCAGCGTACAGCCGTTCTGTTCTATGCCATCGATAAGGATGCGCCCCCGGCTCATGAGGAGCAAACCGTTTAACAGCCGAATCAGCGTAGACTTGCCTGCCCCGTTCTTTCCGGCGATGCATACCCACTGCCCATGGGGAATCGTTAGCGAGATGTCCTTGAGCACGTTCGTGCAGCCCTGGCCGTAATATACATGCTTGAGCTTTACTGCATGCTCTGACTTATCCATTGTGCCCATGCCTAACGCCTCCTCCCTAAGTTTCCGTATGAAACATGCCAAACGGATCGATACGTCGCAGGGATTCGATCAGATGTTTTGCAGCCCATCCCACAAAGATCCCTGTCACGACACCCGCCCCGAGCAGAAATGGCAGGTAATAATAAATTTTGGTTGTTCCCAATACCAGCGAGGCTGCCGTTAATTGACCAATATTATGAGCGATGCCGCCCGCAATGCTCACACCCGTTAAGCTGAAATTATGGCCCCCGAGCCTAAGCATGACATACATCACCAGATAACTTGCCAGCGCCCCGAACATACTGAACAGGAAGGTCGAGAAGCTTCCGAGTATAAAGGCTGTCAGCAGTGTCTTTAAAACAATAAGCCATAGGGCATCCCTGCCCCCCAGGCAAACTAAACAGGTCAGCACCAAAATATTGCCAAGTCCCAGCTTGGCACCGGGTATCGTGACCGCGAATGGAATCAGGGCCTCCACAATGCCAAGCACCACCGATAAGGAGGCGCAGATGGCAATCACGACCAGCTTGCGGAGAGCATAGGGATCAGGAGACAACGGCATCCGGCTCACTTCCTTCATCTTGATCTCCGGTCACTTCGACGAACACGCGATTAGGCAAACATACGATGGTGTCATGAATGTCGTGAACGTGGCCGAACCCCACGCAGAGCTGATCCGGACAATCCGACTCCACCATCTCGATACCCTCGCGGGAGACCCGCAAGAGGTTATATCCCCGCTCCGTCCGGATTTCTATATCTCGGGGCTCTTCCGTAAGCGCCACCGTATCATAATGCTTTCCATTCACCTCGATCATGGCATAGGTTCCCTCCGTCGCTCCGTCTTCTCCCATAAACTTGGATATTCCAAACCAGGCGACAACCGCAATCAGCACGAGCGCTATTCCAATATCTCCGCGTTTCATCAGCATCTCTCCACTTCGCTTTGCTTATCTTCATTATCAGGGCTGCACCAAGTGCCAGAAATGATTTTTCTCACATTCAGCAAGGTACGGGTCTGATACGCTGGGATCATCGGAAGTCGATTTAGAACAGCACCAGAACTGAAAAGAGGAGGCACTGTCATGTATAGGAAGCTTCTTTCCTACAGCAGCCTGTTGATCATGCTCACCCTGTTGATGACGGGATCGATTGGCTGCACAACCACAGCAGATCAGAAGGTAGCCGCCAGTAACGAGCCGGCAACCGAACGTTACTTTATATTCGATACCATTGTAAGTCTCCGCGTTTACGATGAACGGATGACGTCCCAGCATTTCGATGAGATAGGCGCACTGCTAGAGCGTATCGACCAACGCATGAACCGGAAGCTGGCGGGCAGCGAGATCGATCGGGTCAATCAAGCGGCGGGCCAATCCGAAGTGAGCGTATCCGAGGAAACCTTCAAGGTTGTCCAAACCGCCATCGATTACGCAGCGGCTTCAGGTGGACATTTCGAACCGACCATAGGTCCGCTTGTAGACCTCTGGGGCATTGGCGGTGAACACCCCATTGTGCCGGAAGAGGATGAACTGGATGCTGCCATGAAGCGAATGAACTATAAGGATGTCATTTTAAATCCGGCATCCCATGCCATCCTGCTGAAGAAAGGAGGAATGTCGCTGGATCTGGGGGCCATCGCCAAAGGGTATGCGGCGGACGTCATCGCAGATTATTTGCAGCAGCAGGAGTTTCATTCGGCCATCATCGACCTTGGGGGTAACATCCTTGCCATGGGATCAAAACCGAACGGTTCGCCGTGGAATATCGGCATCCAGGATCCTGGTAAAGATCGCGGGCAATCCCTAGGTACGCTTGAAGTCATCAATAAGACCATCGTGACCTCCGGCGTGTACGAGCGTTTCTTTGAAGCAGAGGGAAAAGTGTATCATCATATCCTGAGCCCTTTCACCGGTTATCCGGTCGACAATGACCTACTCAGCGTTACCATAGTGACCGACACGTCCATGGATGCTGACGCCATGTCGACCTCCGTCTTCTCGCTTGGACTAACGGAAGGGCGGAAACTGGTAGAGAGCCGCGGCGATGCCGAGGCTATTTTCGTCACCACCGATCATCAAATCTATCTCACCTCAGGTCTGACCCAAACATTTAAACTGACCAATGGCGATTACCAGCTTGCCAAATAAACTTATGGAAGGAGAAGATGGTATGAAACAGAATCGTGCTGTAAGATCCGATGCATGGGATGGAGGGCTGTTTCCAGCAGGCACTTCCTCCGTCTATTCACAACCGCATCTCGCTCTGATCCGGGAATTGGCCGAGCCTGTCCGTTTGTTTGCAGGTGATTATCTATACCAGGAGAATGATCCTGCAGACCGGCTGTACTTTGTAAATCGTGGAAGCCTGAAGGTATCCAAGCTGCTGGAAGACGGATCGTCGGCCACCTTATCGCTTCACATTCCCGGCGATCTGTTTGGTGAACCCGATCCGTTCGGACGAGCCGTTCATCAATTCGAATCCAAAGCCTTGGAGGATAGTGAAGTCGGAATTGTGCCGCAGGCCGAACTGGATAAAGTCATCCGAACCAACGGTGACTTTGCCGTGGAGTATATGGGCTGGATGGCACTCATGCAGCGCACCGCGCAAAGCAAATTACGCGATCTGCTGCTGCATGGTAAATCCGGCGCCCTGTGCTCTCTGCTGCTGCGGCTGTACAATATGTACGGGACGAGCGGGACAAACAAGGAAACACGAGCCATCATCGGCAAGCGGATTACGAATCTGGAAATGGCGGAGATGATTGGTTCTACCCGTGAAAGCGTTAACCGGATATTGAACGAGCTTAAGGATCTTGGCGTCATTTCTACCGAACGGGGACGCATCGTTCTCAATGATCCCGACTATTTAAGGAATATTTGCCACTGTGAGGACTGTCCCCGAGAGATTTGCCGAATGTAACGGACAAATGAGAAGAAACCTCTCACGAAGAAACGAAAGGCGCATAAGCATCCCTTTTCATCGGAGAGGTTTCATATTTCATGCGTTCATTCCGCGGTTCATTTTTTTCAGCTTCTAGGTTACAGGCATTCTAACCGCTTTTTCAAAAAGCCATGTAGATAGCTGATCAAAAACCTCCTTTTCCCTATCGACCATCTTATACATTTTCTTTCCTCCCCTTAAAACATAGCCCCCTTGATTCATATCCAAAAAATAATCATTCATTTCTCCGTCACGATCACGGTAAAAAATAATGAATGCAAACGTAGGACCTCCATCATTTCTTATGTTTCTGTTGAAAAACGATCGCGGCGATCTCGTATACGAAACGGAATCTAAAATGCTCATTAATTGGTCGAGCTCTTCATTTTTGTCTTCGAATTCGAAATTTCCACATGAAAACTGCGCTAATTCTCGGTGTATTACAACTCCGCTGTGCGCGCTATGATGATATTGGACTAACCGAAATAAGAGAAGCAAGAATTTATCGCATGTATAACTGAGAGCGTTTCCATTCCAACTATGCATAGAAATGAGGTTTTGCTCCATGAAATATCCATTCCAGAATCCGGATCTTCCGCTGGAAGAACGGGTTAACGATCTTGTATCCCGATTTACCTTGGACGAGAAAATCGAATTAATGTGCCAATACCAGGCGGAAATCCCCCGTCTCGGCGTGCAAAAATATAAACATGGCACCGAAGGCGCTCACGGCGTGGCATGGCTTGGCGAAGCAACCGTGTTCCCGCAAAATACCGGGCTTGCGTGCACCTGGAATCCCGAGCTAATGCGGGAGATCGGATCCGTCATCGCGGAGGAAGCCCGCGTCTATTACCAGCGCGACCGGGCCATCAACGGATTGACCATCTGGGCGCCCACGGTGGATCTGGAACGCGACCCTCGCTGGGGACGCACGGAAGAAGCCTACGGGGAAGACCCGCATCTGACCGGGAAACTCGCCACCGAGCTTGTGAAGGGCATGCAGGGAGACCATCCCTTCTACTATAAAACCGTAGCTACGCTGAAACACTTCTACGGCAATAACAACGAAGTTGACCGCGGCAGCGCCTCGGTAAGCATCGATCCGAGAAACAAGCGCGAGTATTATCTGAAGGCTTTCGAGGCACCGTTCCGGGAAGGGAAAGCCGGTTCCATGATGACCGCGTATAACGGCATCAACGGCACGCCGTGCAACCTGAACCATGAAGTAAACGACATCGTCAAACAGGAATGGGGCATGGACGGATTCGTGGTTGGAGACGCGGGTGACGTTCTGGGCACCGTTATGGACCATCATTATGTCTCTTCCTATGCAGAGGCCGTTGCCGGCTCCGTTAAAGCCGGAATCGACAGCATCACCGACGACCAGGACATCTCCTTCCGCGCGCTCCGTGACGCATTGGAGCAAGGGTTATTGGAAGAGCAGGATCTCGATCATGCCATCCGCAATTCCTTCCGTGTCCGGTTCCGCCTCGGCGAGTTCGATCCGGAAGAACGGAATCCTTACAGCCATGTTCCGGAGTCAAAGCTCTGCACGTCCGAGCATGCCGAACTATCTCTGCGGGCCGCCCGGGAATCGATCGTGCTGCTGAAAAACGACGGATTGCTGCCCCTTCAGCGCGATCAGTTGAAATCCGCTGCTGTCATCGGGCCCCTGGCTAACGAAGCATTTACGGATTGGTACAGCGGCACGCCTCCATACCGGATTAAGCCGCTTCAGGGCGTGCAGGAGAAAATGCAGGACCGCAGCGTCCATTTTCATACGGGATTAGATCAGGTACGTCTTCGTTCTGCTGTTAGCGGCCAATATGTAGCCCTATCTTCGGAAGAGAATGGCCGGCTGCTTGCAAACACGGCTGAATCTACCAATGCAGCGGTGTTCGAGCGGAACGACTGGGGCTGGGGTTCCGTCACGCTCCGGCTCGCCAGCAGCGGCAAATTCGTAACCGAAACCGAAACGGGACTGCACGCAACGGCCGACGAAGCTCGTGGCTGGTTCGTAAAAGAGGCTTTCAGCTTTGAGGCGTTACTGGATGGAAGCTTTATGATGAAGAATTGGGAAGGCAAACCGATCCTGCTGGATGAGCATGGACGGCTTGTCGTTGGCGGTACCGAGGATACGGGAACGCCATTTGTCATCGAGACGGTTCAGGACGGCATCGCTGAAGCCGTCGCAGCGGCAGCATCGGCTGAAACCGCCCTGGTATTCGTGGGGAACAGTCCGTTCATTAACGGCAAGGAAACGATCGACCGTCCCGACATTACGCTCCCGCCCGCCCAGCAAGCCTTAATTCAGGCGGTGTACGAAGCTAATCCCAATACGGTGGTTGTCATCGTAGGCGGGTATCCGTTCTCCGTGAACTGGGAACAGGAGCATGTGCCATCCATCCTCTTCACATCTCACGCCGGGCAGGAGCTGGGCCATGCAGTTGCCGACGTTCTGTACGGAGATTACAATCCGGGCGGCCGCTTAAACATGACGTGGTACAAGTCGACCGAACAGCTTCCGGATCTGATGGATTACGACATCATCAAAGGGAAGCGGACCTATCAATATTTCGACGGGGATGTGCTGTACCCGTTCGGTCATGGTCTCAGCTATTCCCGCTTCCATTACAGCGGTCTGTCGCTAAGCCAGCCGAAAATCACGGCTGAAGGCAGCGTAACCGTCACCGTTGCCGTCAAGAATGAGGGCCAGTTGGCTGGGGATGAGGTGGTTCAGCTGTATGTGAAGGCTGGTTCCTCCCGCGTCATCCGTCCTCTCAAATCGTTGAAAGGCTTCCGTCGCATCCATCTGGCCCCGGGCGCTTCGGAAACGGTAAGCTTTGAGCTCAAAGCGGAGGATCTGGCCTTCTGGGATGTCACCCGGGATCGCTATTGCGTTGAAAAGGGAACCTATACGCTCATGGCTGGACCGTCCTCCAGCCAATTGCCGGTCACCGCAGCCCTTCAAGTCGAAGGGGAGACGATCCCACCACGCACGCTGCGCGAGCCTGCTCGAGCGGTGAATTATGACGACTACCAGGGTGTCTTCCTGGATGAATGCCGTGAAGGCGGCGAAAGCATCCGTTTAACCGGTGAAACGGGCTGGATCGCTTTCCATGACGTGGATCTCGGCGACGCTTCGGTAACGTTCCAAGCTAGGGTGAGCGGACATATCAAGGGCGGCGAAATCGTCATTACGACCGGCAGCCCGGATGGTCCTGCAGCTGGAAGCTGCAAGGTTCTGCCGACTGGGGGTCGCCAAGCCTGGACGACAGTCCAGTCCGAATTGACGGGATTAACAGGACGGTCTGACGTCTTCCTCATCATGCAAGGCGAAGTGCAAATCAGCTGGTTCCGCATAGCTTAGCGATAACTCATATCTTAGCGATGACTCATATATAAGTTTGCTTAGTCGCCAGATTCCATTGCGCCTTTCTGTCAGCGTCTTCTAAACTTACCGATGTTCCATAGAACATCTGCCCTTCTTTTTATACTGAGGGCAGATGTTCTTTTTTTGTTAGAATGAAATCAATTAAATCATGAACCGTTACAGAGAAGGACTCAGGCCTTCGTTGCTTAAGAGAGCAAAAAAAGATGAACCCTTTCCTAGAGTCATTTGTTTATTAGACATAACGCGAAGAAAGGAGTGCCTCGGATTGACGGAACGCGAGTTATTCGATTCTTATAACAAGGATGTGTACCGCACCTGCTACTATATGCTGCGGAACGCCCAAGATGCGGAAGACCTCTGCCACGATGTATTCGTCACTGTATTTCGCCAGGATTGGAGAAACGTTGAACATACGCGCGCCTGGATCATGCGCATCGCGATGAATCATTGCTTGAACCTGCTTAGAAGGAATCAGACCCAGCGAGACAAGCAAAGCCAGGTCGAGTGGCTCCACGAGCAGACCACGGCATCGGTTAAATCCGTAGATACCATCGTATTGGAAAAGGCAGCAGCGGCGGAATGGGAGAAACTGCTGCGGCAGCTTCCGGACAAGCTGATGGCGGTTGTCACGCTCCGCTATATCGGTGAACTGTCGTTGGCGGAAATCGCCGAAACGCTGAAGATTCCCGTCGGGACGGTTAAATCAAGGCTTCACAAAGCATTGAAAATCATGCGCAAAAAACTTGAACACCATAACGGCTTCTGGCTGAAGGGAGAGAACCAATTTGGAACGTTTTGAGGGCAATTTGAAAAACCAGATGAAAACGGCGAATAACGTGTCTTATCCTGATTTTGACCGGATGTGGAGCAGTATCCAGCACAATGAACTGAAGGTGGCCGGAGGTGAATCGATTCCGCTTCGTCCGCGAAAACGAAAGCGGATTGCAATCATTACCGGGATATCCGTCGCCTTGATGGCAACGCCGGTCTATGCAGCCCTGAACTATGATTGGTCCAATCTCCTGTCTTACAGGGCCGGTATCCAGACTGCATTGGAGCAGGGGCTTGGCCAGACGATTGAGCAATCCGTTACAAAGGATGGCATAACCTTAACAGTGCACACGGCGTTTATCGATGAGAACCGAACGTTCCTGCTCTACAGTCTGGATCCAGGTTCATCACGAGCTGGCGAGCAAGTAGCCTTTGATCATATTGGACTTAAAGATAAGGAAGGGAACTCTATCGAGGGCCATTATTCCCATCAGTGGAACGCGGATGCAGGCGTATTCCAGGGGTATTTTGAGACCGATTGGGTGGCTGACGGCCAATCGGCGGATATTGAGTTTGCCATGGAGAATATCCACTTTACCGGCGATGGAATACAGTCCATCAACTACGACCCTAACGATCAAAATACACAGGTATTCCCTATTCAGAAGGATGGCATCGACAGCGTAACCCTGCAATCTTTCGAACAAGCCGAAGGAAATGTCCTGCTCCAATCGGCCATTACATTTATGGATCCCGAAATGAATAGCAGAAGCTGGGTACGAATTCAGGCGATCGATGACAAGAAAGAGATGATTAAGGAGGTTAAACCCCCTACTTTTGGAACCCCGGCAGCCTCCGGAGAATACCTGAGCCAGCAAGTATTCAAGTCTGACTCCCTACGTTCTGAGGGAACGAGGTTCCAGCTTGCTTACGATCGCACGCTTGAAACCGCAGAGGGTACTTGGAGCTTAAATATGGCCTTGTCCAAGAAGCAAATGGACAACGGCACATTTAAAGAAGCGCTGAATATCCCTGTTGATCAAGTTCCTGGAGGAACAAAAGTCCATGAAATGATTGTTACGCCGACCCAAGTAAGGCTGATCCTGACCCATGAAGAAAAGTATACCCGTGTTCCTTACATGAATTATCAACTGGATGTAGGCGGGACGCTGTTGGACGGAGGTATGTGGTTTGTTCAGGGGCAACCCAGAACAACGGAGCTGCGCTTTGAAATGGCCGGACTGAATGCGGCCTCCCTGGCGAACCAGCCGGTGTCCCTGATCGCCAAGCACCGCGTTGATGAACATGCCGGAGACAAGAATCCAATCCGCTTGACCGGCATCTCAGCTGAGCATCAAAGCTTAACGTCCAACATTGCAGGTTATCCGATCACATGGACCTATTACATGAAGGACAATAATCTCTATGTGGAATCCTTCAGCTCCGACCCGACGTTCGGCGGCGTCAACCAAACCTATTATCTTGACGGTGAAGACCGAAATTATGGCATGCCGGCCATGATCGGCCTGCTCGGCGATGACAACAATAAACATATGGACGTGTATGAGAATTTCGACAAGACCGAGCTCAACATTTACGCTTGGAACTATACCACCCATAAACGGGACGATGTCCTGCGCGTTCCGCTTAAGGCCGGAAAATAACATATACGGAATAAACGATAAAAGAAACCCTCTGGATGGACATAAACAGTACCCGGAATGGCGCTTCTGCCAAGAAGCGCCATTCCTTTTTCTGTCTTCCGTTCTCCACCTTTTGAGGGTTTCTTTCTTTTTTCCGTTTGAACATGTCACAATTCTGCACGGCTAACTGTCATATGGGTGAACATCCAAAATAATACGTAAAGGGGAACTGAACATGGAACTGCGAATGAATTACCGATCAGCCAATCCCGAAGCCTTCAAAACCCTGCTTGCCCTGGAGCAAGCGGCCCAAAAAAGCGGACTCGATCACAAGCTGTACGAGATCATTAAGCTCAGGGCATCCCAGATCAACGGCTGCTCCTTCTGCGTGGATATGCATTCCAAGGATCTGCTCTCCATGGGCGAAAGCGTGGACCGCCTCCTCCTTCTGCCCATGTGGCGCGAAGTCCCGATATATTCAGACGAAGAACGGGCTGTCATCGAACTGACGGAGTGCGTGACCAAGCTGTCCGAGGCTGGCGTTCCTGTAGAGGTATACGAACGCGTCCGCAAGCATTTTGACGAGAAACAATTCGTCGATTTGGTCATGGCGATCACAACGATCAATGCCTGGAACCGGATCGGTGTCGCTACAGGGCTGTTCCCGGGCTGTTTTGATTAAATAGCTGCAATTTATCCGGATTCACCACAAGGAAAATCTGGCTGATGCGGGATAAGTCGGGTTCCCACTCTACCGTTAGCACCATGGAGACCCTGCCGTCCCGCTTCAGCAATAAGCCGGGCTCTCCGTTTACGGAAACAGGCTCAAAGCCTTCTCGGAACGAGCCTTTGGCAGACAACCCCTCGAAAAACGCACGTACCCGTTCCACGCCCAGTATCGGATTAATGGCAGCCTTCGCTTTGCCGCCGCCATCCGATAGCAGCGTAACCTCTTCCTTCAAAAAAGACAGCAGCGGCTTAAAATTGCCCATATCGGACGCCCGCAGGAATGCTTCAACGAAGCGTTCCTGCGTTTCCGTCCGGGCGGTTTCTCCATTAGCCCTTTCCGTGGCCTGGCCCATTTTCTGCTTGGCACGGCTGAAGGTTTTGCGGCAGCTGATCTCCGTCTTTCCAAGCATCTCCGCTATGATCGGGTATTCAAGACCCAGCGTATCCTTGGCGATATAAATGGCACGCTCCAGCGGCGTTAACCGCTGAAGCAGCACGAGGTAGGCGTAACCAATCGTTTCGCGGCGTTCCGCAGGATCGGACCGCGTCAGCATGTCATAATCCGGCATCGGCTCCGGGAGCCAGGGACCGGTATACGTCTCGCGCTGGCGTCTGGACGATTTCAACAGGTTGATGCAGCGGTTCGTTGTCATTTTGGCCAAATACGCTTTCTCGTTCAGCACTTCTCCCCGATCCATCTGCACGAATTGGGAAAAAACATCCTGTACGATGTCCTCCGCATCCGCTGCACTCCCCAGCATCCGGTAAGCCAGGCCGAACATCATCGGCTTGTATTCGGTATAGATTTGATCCAATAACATCAGACACACCTTCTTACTCTGTATATTTTCGGCATGAAAGCTACACCACTTATAAGACAAATGAGCCATACTGCCTGTGACATCTGAAGATGTTATTCTCTACTCTACCCCATATCCCCGGATTCCCGGAAGGGTCAGTTTATCAGAGAGTTTGAAGGTCAACCAACACAGCGTTCGTCATCCAATATGCAGATTATGACAACATTCGATAAATCTATCGACATTTGGGTAATTTTTAAATAACATATGGAATGGCTTAACTACAGCGATAAAAGGTTGAAGAGTTTAGAAAGTAGGTAAAACATGAAAAAATCCACCCCTTTACGTCGCGTCGAATTCGGTTATTTTCTGCTGATTGCCCTCGCCATCGTCCAGCAGTTGTTCATATTTTGGAACATCTATGTAAACCAAAGTTTTACTTTCACGGAATTCCTGTTCAGCGTTGGCACACTAGCCGCCTTATTGATCGGTTTCTTTCTTCCGGTAGGCGTGTCGACGGTGGCGGTTTTTGTGTATCTGGTCACTTATTTCGTATGGTTGTCCACGCTGGCCCCGGTCAATGCACTCACGCTGGCCTGGATTCTGCTGCTGCCCGCCAATACCGCCATTGCCATCTTCATCAAGCTGGCTCTGGTGAGAAGCCGGAGGTTCATCCGGCGTCTCGAGCAATTGAGGAAAACCAACCCGGATATCGACATCGACACCTCGCTTGGCAGCAAGGATGCTTTTGAAAGCACGCTGGTGAAACAAGCCAATCTGGCCAATCGGTATGCGGATCAGTACAGCTTCTGCATCATGATGTTTAAGCTCGATTTTCTCCCCCTGACCAGGGAGTCTGTCGGATCCCACCGTTTTGCCAAGCTGATTATGGAACTGTCGAGCACAATTCAGAAGCAGATTCGTTACGAGGACTATAAATTCTCTATTGGCGAAGGACGCTTTATCATTCTGTGCCCGCTCACCAAGCCGGAGTACCTCAAAAGCCTCATGGACCGCATCAAAGTCGCCATGATGAACGTACCCTTCCGTGACAAGAAAGGCATGTCCCTCAAGCTTGTGGTCCGTGCCGGCGGCCTTGTGTTCCAGAAGGAGCAATTCAGCCGATACGAAAATATCGATGACGTCATCTCTGCATTAGAACGGAATACCGAAACCGATCTCATCGGGGAATACATTTAATCAAGTTAAGTTGCCACCATCAATCAAAAGGAGGCTTGCAGCCGATGTCGTATACCAACTGGTTTATCCCTCTGTGCATCGGGGTCAGCATCATGTTCTCCATAGCCATCGTAATTCTGACGATGGCCACCTTAAGCTTCCGTTCAAAAGTCAAACGAAAATACGATCGGGGGAAGTTCAGTGACTGACTTTTTCCTGGTCGTCTCCATTATCAGTATATGGATTGCCGTGCTGGAATCGATCATTATTATGGCCGGGGCCATCGTGTTCATTCATAAACAAAACCGGCAGAAGCTGGTGAATCCGGGCAATCTGGAGGATTTCCCCACCGTGACGGTCATGGTGCCCGCGCATAACGAGGAATTGGTCATCCAGGCAACGGTAGAACACATTCTGCAGATGAATTACCCGCATCACAAAATGCAGGTGATTGTCATCGCCGACAATTGCAAGGATCATACGGCCGAGCGCTTAAGAGCGCTGCAAGCCAATGAACGCTACCGAGACCGCGACTTTCTTATTCTGGAGAGAACCGGAACCGGCGGCAAATCGGGCGCCCTGAATGATGCGCTCAAACTGGCAACAGGCGAATGGATCTGTGTCTACGACGCGGATGCCGCACCCGAGAAAAATGCGCTGCTATTCCTGACGCAGAAAGCGATGGAGCAGCCCGAACGCTATGGGGCCGTCTTCGGCCGCAACAAGGCCCGGAACCGCGGACAGAATTTTCTGTCCCGCTGTATCAATCTGGAGTTGGTGACCATTCAGCGCGTGCATCATACCGGGTTATGGCAGCTGTTTAAGCTGGGTACCATCCCCGGCACGAACTTTATCGTGAAAACCGCGCTCATTCAGGACATCGGCGGATGGGATGAGCATGCGATCACCGAAGATACCGCAATTTCGTTCGAGATCCTGACAAGAGGCCAGCTGATTGCACTGGCACCCCAAGCTGAAGCTTATCAGCAAGAGCCCGAGGACCTGAAGGTGTACATGAAGCAGCGCGAACGCTGGGCCAAAGGCAACTACAGCGTCGTCACGGATAACATTCATCATCTGTTCGATCGGACAAGCTGGCGGATTAAGCTGCATGTGCTGTATTACGCGGCCAGTTACTTCTGGTTTATGATTGCCATCATCATCTCGGATATTATATTTGTGACCAATATTGTATATCAGATCATCGCGCTGTTTAATCCGGCCGTCGTCTCTCCCTTCAGGTTCGAGGGCGATGTCTATATGTATCTCATTATTGCCTGGGCCTTAATGTATTACATCTACGTCCTGCAGATTAACCTGGCGCTCGCAACGGACATCGGCCAGAGCAACACACGCAATTTCATTCTATCCTGCGTGTCGTACTTCACCTACGCCCAGCTGTTCCTCATCATATCTGTCAAAGCCTTCTACTCCATGATTGTTGATAAGATCACGGGCAGGGAGTCCAAGTGGTACAAGACGGAGCGGTTTGGATAGGAGAGTTGTGCATTTAATTTATGATAATGGAGAAAGAGCGAGATAGGACTGGATGGCCATGCTGCCAACGTCCTCAACTCGCTCTTTTTTCATGCACGTTTGCCTATGACGTGCTTATTTTTCTACAGGCAAATGGAATTCAAGTTCCGGTATATATATTTTATGCTCTGCACTATACACAAAGGGTCTAATCGTGATGGATTTCGGTTTAGTTGGGAACGGCTCATACATGTACGTGTATTTAAGAGTGCTGCCGGAGCCGCTGGCAGGTCACGAAAATAGTGCAGGATAATGATGGTACGGGATACTTCCTCCAACCGGTAAACCGCCTCTCGCAAATCGATATTGACATCAAGGCTTGGTGTAATATGTTCGGCTTGATCCAGGTTGAGCAAAGGGATCACATGGCTTTTTTTACGCAGGATCATGTTGCATTCATTGATCAGGATGCGAAGCAACCAAGTTTTAAATAGGGGCGCTTGTCTTAGACTCGGGAGTGACTTGTATGCTTTTAATATGGCTTCCTGCATGGCATCTGCACAATCCTCGTCGTGTCGGAGTATGGCTTTCGCTATGTTGTACATTTGCAGTTCTAATGGCTTTATAAGCTTGATAAACGCTTCATGGTTTCCCTTCTTGGCGAGTTTGACCTCTAATTCTTGCTCATGCTGCACTTCCAAGGAATAACCTACCTCCCTTCAAGGCATCATCTTAACGCATTTTATGATTGTTGGATTCAATAATTAGATAGTCAGGACTTCCAAAAGGTTACAAATGATGTATGTATTATAACGAAGTAATAAAAAACTCCCGCAAGTTCAGTGAACTCACGGGAGACAATTGGTTAGTTATATTTGATACGTGAAATTCTCGTGGCATGCTGGAGTGCGCACCCCATAGTTAATCCTAAAATCAATCTCTGTGTCTACATTCTTCAAAACTTCGATGTCTTACTTAGTTTTCTCTCAGCTTCTTCTGCTCATTACGAAGTTTCTCAGGTGTCACGTCATTTCCGGCGGGATCCACGATGCTTAATCCCGAGAAGGTGCTTAGCACCTGTCCGCGAATTTCATGCAGATAGTCCGTGCGCAAAACTTGCTGTTCGGCTTTTTCCGCAGCAGTGAGTGTGCCCTCCCGCTGTTTTTTAGCCAATTCATTAATCCGGGTTAAGCTTTGAATCATGATATCCCTCTTTTCCATATGATTTTGATTTATCAATTATCTTAATATAAAGATATAATAAACAAAGATATTTGTCAACCCCTGCCAGCTTTCATGATCAACAGGCGCATTTGTGATTTTTTCCCTACCCAAAGTCTCTTCACTTCCTTAAACTTGGTGTTTAAGGTTTATTTATTTACAAATCGTGGTTAATGTTAGTATTGAAAACTTTGCGTTCGCAGCATAATAAAAATACGGGTTCTGATTCCTTAGGAAAAATTACTTATCCCTTTCTGACAGAACATGAAATATAATAGAGGAACTTAACTTTAATCAACTGGGGGAACATCTATGAAATCTCAGCTCAACAACCCAGCTTCAACAGGAAAAAATGATCGGTTTTCCTCTGCTGGATTTATTCTGGCCGCGATCGGGAGCTCTGTCGGCCTCGGAAACATGTGGAAGTTCCCTTACATTACGGGAGAACATGGCGGTGCAGCATTCTTCCTGCTCTTTATCGTCTGCCTCATCGTGATCGGTTTGCCTGTCCTGCTGGCAGAACTCGCCATTGGACGAGCTGGCCGCGGGAGTGCCGCAACTTCCTTTGTCAAAGCGGGCGGACCGAAAGCCTTCGGGCACCTGGGATTGCTCCAGGTTATTGCACCATTTCTCATTCTGACCTTCTATGTCATTGTGGCAGGCTGGACGCTTCATTATGCGGTCATGTCATTTAGCGGCAATCTGTACAACAACACCGATTTCGGTGGCCAATTTACTGCGTTTACGGAAGGTTACATGCCGATTATATGGCAAATCGTCGCTATTGCGATCTCAGGATGGGTGGTAGCTAAAGGCATCTCCGGAGGAATCGAAAAATTCAACAAGGTTCTGATCCCGGGCCTGATCATTCTGTTGATCGTATTAATGATCCGCGCGGTAACCTTGCCTGGAGCCGGCGAAGGCATATCCTTCTTCTTAAATCCTGATTTCTCGAAGCTGAGCCCGGAAGCGGCGCTGGTCGCGTTGGGACATGCCTTCTTCTCCCTCTCGCTGGGGATGGGGATTCTGTTGACCTACGGCGCTTATGTGGATAAGCGGCAATCGCTAGGTCCGGCAACCCTCGCCATCGGCGCGGGCGACCTGATTTATGCGTTTATTGCCGGGCTTATTATATTCCCGACAACCGCTTCCTTCGGGATCGAGCCCAATGCCGGCCCTTCTCTTGTCTTCATTGCCTTGCCGGCTGCCTTCTCGGCCATGCCGCTGGGTTCTTTTTTCGGGGGATTGTTCTTCATACTTCTAGCCATCGCCGCCTTAACCTCTTCCGTCTCATTGATGGAGGTCCCAACCTCTTATGTCATGGACCGCTGGAATTGGGGACGTACCAAAGCTGTATTGGTCATCTGCGCGCTGGTTATGCTGGTCGGTCTACCCTCCGCGTTGTCATTCGGCATCGTACCCGGGCTTACTGATATCGGCGGCAAAAACTTCTTTGACTGGCTGGATTTCGTCACATCGAACATTCTGCTTCCGCTCGGGGGGCTGATCACCACTATCTTTGCAGGGTACTTCTGGAAGAGAGCGGCAGATGCCGCCGGCCTTAAAGCCGGCTGGTTCCGGGTATGGCTGTTCATGCTCCGTTACATCGCGCCGGTTCTCGTATTACTGGTGCTGCTCCATACCACGGGCGTGATCAAGTTCGATTAATTGGCAGCCAAGGCAATCTCATCGCCACTGGGGGCGAATGGGGTTGCCTTTTTCTATATCCTTGCCCATTCATATTCATCTTCTGTACTACATTCGATTATTCTATCGATATCAATCCAGCAAGGAAATTGTAAAAAGGGTGGGGCTAGTAATGAATTTTGAGTATGCATTTGGTGTTGGATTGACCTTTATTCAATACCTCCTACTGTTCTTCTGGGCATATTGGATGCTGATCAGTCTCTTTGGCTTTGGAAAACCCAAGAAACTGAAAGAACATAAGCCTTTGAAAAGATTTCTTCTGATGATTCCTGCACACAACGAGGAAGCGGTTATCGGACACCTTGTAGAGAATCTTCATAACATGGACTACCCGAAAGAGCTCTATGAAGTGTGCGTTATTGCTGATGGATGTAAGGATAAAACAAGTGAAATCGCTGGAAAACTTGGTGCTACCGTTATTGAACATACATACCTGCCAGGAGAGCAAAAGGGGAAACCATATGGAATCAAATACGCAATTGAGCAGTATGGCGACAGGTTAATCGATGATTTTGACGGTATCGCCTTCTTCGATGCCGACAACCTCGTCTCGTTGAACTATTTAAGGGAAATGAATAACCACTTGTTGAACGGGGATCAATTAATACAATGTTACCTGGATTCCAAGAATCCAGATGACAACTGGGTGACCATAGGTTACTCCGTAAGCTACATTTTCATGAACCGCTCTTGGCAGCTTGCCAAGTCCAGATTGGGGTTAGGAAACGCGATCGGTGGAACCGGGTTCTGCGTAGACACGACTCTATTCAAAACGATCGGTTGGACCGCTCGATCCTTAACGGAAGACCTTGAGTTTACTATGCAGTGTTTGCTTGAAGGGGTACCAGCTAAATGGTGTCACTTTGCGCGCGTGTACGATGAAAAGCCGGAAAGCTTCAAATCTTCCTGCATTCAACGTCTCCGATGGGCAAGAGGGCATTGGGATGTCTGCTTCAAATACGCTCACAAATTAATTTGGAGATTCATTAGCAAGCTGGACTTCAAAGCTTTTGATGGTTTTATGTACCTTATTAATCCTGGCAAAATTGTTTTGAGTGCAACCACTGGTCTCCTTGTTCTCATGTCTATGGCTACCGACTTATTAGATGCTCATCATTTGATTCCTTGGCAAGTTTGGGTGATGTGCTTGTTATTCCAATTCATTTATGTAGGATACGCACAGTTTCTTGACTCGAAAAATAAAGTAAGCCTCTTTCGGAGCTATGCATACCTGTACTTCTTCAATCTAACTTACGTCCCGCTGTTCCTTTGGTCACTCATTACGATGAAGAACGTGAATTGGAATCCTACAAAGCATACAAGAGCTATTCATTTGAGCGATATTGAAGTAGAAAAATAAATGTGAAGCGAATGGCAAAGAAACACCACTTTGAGTAAATATATAAAACAACGAAATGTTATATCATATTAACTGCGATCTCTACTTGAATATCGAAGCAGTTATCCATTCAAAAGAAAAACAACAAACCATGCGCTAGCATTTACGCGCGCGCATGGTTTGTTCTTGTACATCTATAGCGGACAATAATACAAATATATCGCCTTCACCGACTCTTTACAGGACCGGTAGATGCTCCAACCACCAATTCCGCAGGCAATCGCTTCTCAACTGCTACATCATCGTGATTCATGATGCCGAGTACCGTCTCAATCGCCAGCCTCCCCATTTCTTCCTCGTTCTGCCGCATATGGGTAAACAAATAGCCCTCACCGATATTCAGCTGCGGACTGTCAAAGCATACGATGGATAAATCCTCCGGTACCCGCAAACCGAGGCGCTCTGCCGCGACCTTGGCCAGCAAAGCAATGTTATATTCGATCGCAAAAAAGGCAGTAATTGCCGGGTGATCCTGCAAGTGCTGAACGATCCGCTGGATTTCCCGTTCAATATTGCTCTCGTAGAAGGCATTAGGCAAAGTAGCCGTCACGTCACTAATCCAGATCTCCTTATCAAACGCGATGCCCCGAGCGGCATGAGCCTGCACGAACCCTTCAATCCGCTCTTCCACCGCTGTCGTGTCCCTAGGTGGAGGAGACAGCAGGGATATATAACGATGTCCCAAATCAAATAAATGCTCCACTACCTGAACGGCTGCTCCCAGATTATCTGTACTGATGGAAGCGGCTGCGACTCCCTTCAGCTTGCGATCAATCAGGACAAGCGGAAAACGGGCAATGACCAGCTTTAATATTTCGGCATTGAAATATTCCCCCTGAGCGGGAAAAACGATGAGACCGTTCACGCCGAGATTGCGCAGCTTCTGAATGGATAATTCCTCATTATCCTGGTCTCCAAACGTTCTGCGCAGTACCAGAAAACAGTCATTCTCTCTCGAATACTGCTCCATGCTGTAAACAAGGCGTGTTCCGTAGCTTGACGAAAAGTCTGTAATGACAAGACCGATCATCTTCTCTTGGCTAGCTGCTCTGACAACTCCGCCCTCCGAGGAAAATGTTTCCCTCTGTGCCACGGGCTCATCCGGGTCAGCTACGAAGGATCCCTTGCCCGGCTTACGCACAATCACGCCTTCAGCCGCCAGCATATCTAATGCCTTCTTGCTTGTGATTCGACTAACTCCGTATTCGTCCGCGAGTTCCTTCTCCGAAGGGACTTTATCGCCAATGCGGAAAATATGTGTGGAGATCTTTCGCTTCATCTCGTTAAAAATCTGTTCATACATCGGCTTTGCGGAAGCTGCGTCTTTCAAATTGATATCCCTCCAACGGTACTCCAAAACATGCTAATTCATATAACAATATAACATGATATATTTAATTTGTCCATGTTGCGCGGATAACCGGTTTAGAAAAATATCATCCTTCCCTAAACAGTCCCATTCATGACAAAACAGCGCCGCATGATCTTTCGCTCCGAAAGATTCATGCAATAGCGCTGTTCCCTGTCGACTACCTACTCCGTGTATTGAACTATTCCTTCACGGCCCCCAGGACGATTCCGTGGATTAAATAACGCTGCAAAAATGGATAGATGAGCAGAATTGGAATCATGGAGACCAGAATTTTGGCAGAATTTAGGGTCGTGTTGGAGATTTTATTGAACTGCTGAAGCTGTTCGACCGAGAGATTCTGCATCTGGTCGCGCGTCAGGCTGAGCTGCTGCAGATAGGTCTGAAGCGGTATTTTCTCGCTGTCATTGATCAGGATGATCCCGTCAAAGAAATTGTTCCAGTGACCGACGATGACAAATAGCGTAATGGTCGCCAGACTGGGCATGGAGATCGGGATGAAGATCTTGAGCAGGATTTTCAGCGGACCGGCACCGTCAATGAATGCGGCCTCCTCCAGCTCCTTCGGAATTCCCTTGAAGAAGTTCATAAGGAGAATCACGTTGAAGACTGGAACCGCACCTGGAAGAACCAACGCCCAGATGCTGTTGATCAACCCCAGCTTGCTGATCACCATATACCAGGGGACGATCCCTCCACTGAAGAGCATCGTAAACACGATAATCCACATGTATTTGTTTCTCGATCGGAACTGCGTGACGCTCCGTGACAATGGGTAAGCCATAAGGATGGTTAAGATCATGTTGATCGCTCCCCCAAGCAGCACCCGTTCCACGGATATGAGGAACGCTTTCCAAAACTTCGTGTCATTCAGTATCTGTCCGTAGGATGAGAAGTTCAGCTCCACCGGAAAAAAGTAGACCCGGCCGGCATTCACAGCCGTGCTGCTGCTGACGGACACCATAATCGTATTGACGATGGGAGCCAGCGACACAAATGTAATTAGAACGAGCGCGAGCATAATCATCAGGCGGGACAGCCTTGAGCCCAGCGTTTTGGATTGAATCATGCTAACCCTCCTAGAAAATCTTGTACCCCGCATACCTTGAGGCCAGCCTGTAGGATATAACGATCAGAACAAAGCTGATGACCGACTTCATCAGTCCAATGGCCGTTGCGAACGAATACTGCATATTGATCAGACCCATGCGGTACACAAACGTATCGATAATATCACCCGTCTCGTAGACCAGCGGATTATACAGGTTGAACACCTGGTCAAATCCCGCATTGAGCACATTGCCGAGACTCAGCGTGCCCAGCAGGATGATCGTCGGAAACATGCCCGGCAGCGTGATATTCAGGGTCTGCTTCCAGCGGCTTGCGCCGTCCATTGCGGCGGATTCATACAAAGCCGGATTAATCGCCGTCAATGCAGCCAAGTACACAATCGTCCCGTAACCGAATTCCTTCCAGGTATCCGTCACGATGAGCAGCGGCCTGAACCAGTCGTTGCTTGCCAGAAACATGATCCGCTCCAGCCCCAGAAACTCAAGGAAATTGTTAATCATGCCATCAAAGGAAAAGATCATGGTCAGCATCGTGCCCAGGACCACCCATGACATAAAATGCGGCAAATACACAATGGTTTGAATCGTGCTTTTGGAGAGCTTCAGACGCACCTCATTCAGCAGCAGGGCGAATACGATCGGCACAATCAATCCGAGAACAATTTTCCCGACCGCGATGACCAGCGTATTGACGAAGATCTGCTTGGCATCCGGCAATTGAAACATATACGTGAAATTGTCGAGACCTGCCCATGCGGAACCGAGTATTCCTTTCGCGGGGATGAACTTCTGAAAAGCCATGACCACCCCGAACATCGGCACAATCGAGAAAATGAACAGCATGGCCATGCCAGGCAGCAGCATCGCATGATAGGTCATTTCGTCAAAGGTTTTACGTTTCTTTTTCCTCCGGTATCGTACTTCCGGCTCTTGATTGACGGTTGTTTCCACTTGCGCCATCGTCCGCTTC
This sequence comes from Paenibacillus sp. JZ16, assembly GCF_015326965.1. NCBI lineage: Bacteria > Bacillati > Bacillota > Bacilli > Caryophanales > Paenibacillaceae > Paenibacillus > Paenibacillus sp. JZ16. Next base: position 4,874,652 of record NZ_CP017659.1, on the reverse strand, counting down.
ACCTCCATCATGTCCCTGTCAGGACAAGCCTTATGGAATAAAAAAGCCCGCGCGGCTGACCACCATAGCCCTCCGCGCCAAGGCCCATGCTATCTTTATCTGCTGCTCATCTCGTTGACCTCTTCCGTAATCTCATCGCCTCCGGTACGCTTCCATGTGTCCACGAACTTATCGAATTCATCGACGGGAGCTTGTCCCATAATAATTTTCAATATGGTCTCCTCTTCGAGCTTTTGGAGGTTGGCCCACTTCAGCTTCATCGTCTCGGTGGTTCCATAGAAGCCGGCAGGAATCACTTCCAGATTCGGATTGTTCGCTTCGCGCTGGCCTTCAATGCGGGAGAGGTATTCGCCGTATGTGTTCACGTCGATGGCATTTCCTTTTTCCTTGAATTCCTGATACGCCTTGAAGGACACCACCCGATCTTCCTGCACGGAGGAAGCATCACCGGATTCATCCGCCTTCATAAGATCCTCGTAATAACGTTTCAACACATCGTCATAATCCACTTGCATTGGAATTTGTGTCGGATCATTATTCCAGCGGCTTGCGTCTGTCAGCATCTCATCGGGGTGCTCTTTCTTATAATTGACCGCATCATCGGTTAAGGAGTACAGGAAATCCGTTGTTAGATTGACCGATTTCATGATCGCTTCGGGATGGGCGAAATCCTTCTTGACTACGACGATACCGCCGCCCACAGGATCCTGACGGATGGTCTTGAACTTGCCGTTCTCATCCACGGGTGCCGATACAGCAACCCAGACAGCATCGGGATCCTGCTTGATGGAATCCTTGTAGTTGGTGTAGCCGATCCACCATGGGTTAAACAGTATCCCTACCTGCCCGTTGATCACAAGCGCTTCCTTCTCTTCATTCGTTCGGACGGCGAACTGTTTATCAATCAGACCTTCTTTGTACATGGCGCTCAGCTCCGCCAACGCTTGCTTCATCTCGGGCTGAACCGATCCATACACAACCTGGCCATCCTTCTCGATCCAGTTCATTGGAAAAGCACCGCGTGCAGCAAAAACGGGTGTAAAGTTCATGGCATTGGAATCCATCACCATCCCAACCGTTTTGCCTGTTCCCGAGGCGTTTTTCTCTACGAACGTTCTGGCGAGATTCCATACATCCTCAACGGATTCCGGCATCTGTGCGCCGACTTTATCCACCCAGTCCTTCCGTACCCACAGCAGCTGGTGCTGGTTTCCGATATTCGTCATCGGAAGGCCCATGATCTTACCGTCCACCTTGACTTGGTCCAGCAGCAAGTCGCCATAAGAAGCGTAGATATTCTTGACGCCGTCGGATGCGGTCTTCTCGTACACCTCCGTCATATCGGCAATCAGGTCGTTATCCACCAGCTGGTTGAAAATATCGCGGCTGACCAGCATAACATCCGGCAGATCGCCCGTTGTCATCGATAGCGACAGCTTCTGATCCATATCGTCCGTCTCCCAAGCCACCTTAGCTTTTACGTTCACCCGGTCTTCCACATAGCGGGTAGCCAAATTGTCCTCAATCGTATCGCCGGGAGGCAGGTTGTTCACATGATTGGTATTCCGGCCGATCGTAAATTCCACCGGCGTTTCGTATTTCCCGTAAGGTTCATAGTCCTGTTCTGAAATTTGCGGCTGTGCGCTGTCCCTAGCGCTCCCGCCGCAGCCGCTGAATACAGTCAGCATCATGCACCCGAGCAGCAGCGAAGCCATCTTTTTACGCTTGTTCATCCTGTCATCCCCTTTTTCTCGTTTTGGTTGATAACCAAATTGTATGCGGTTTCATAATTGGCGTATATGCAACATTTTTTGGATATGTATCACTTTTTTCATGACCTTCTTCGTTCTCAACTTCAAACCCCAAAAAAGCGGCTGCTTCAGCACACCGCTTTCATTAACAACACGATGGATAATGGATGGGAATAACGCTCGCTGTTCAGGAGGCTGGAATAACCATGGATACTTCCGTTCCGCTGCCTGGTTCGCTATGAATATCGAGTCCGTAATCCAGTCCATAATACAGCTTGATCCGGTCGTTCACGTTCCGAACGCCGCAGCCGCCGCTCTCTCCGGCCAGCAGCCTCGCCGCCTGCGCGGGAGTCATGCCCACCCCGTTATCGCTGACGATAAGTTTCATGCCCCCTTCGACCCGGCTAACCCCAATATGAATGTGGTAATCTGCCCCTCCAGCCTCCACAAAACCGTGCTTGATGGCATTCTCCACGATCGGCTGCAGAATAAAATGAATGATCTCGGTATCTAATACTTCCTCATCGATCTGGTAATCCACGTCAAATCGGCCATCGTTCATGATAAGCTGCAAATCCAGATAAGCCTTGATGTGCTGCACCTCATCCTTGATCGTAGCCATATGCCTCCCCTGATTCAGCGTCGTTCTATAGAACCGGGCCAATGCCGATACCATATAACTCGTTTCGATATCCGCTTTCTTCTCGGCCCTCCACCGTATAAAGGAGAGGGTGTTGTATAGGAAGTGCGGATTAATCTGATTAATCAGCTTGTTATATTCGCTTTCCCTCTTGGCGATTTCCGCTTGATACACCTGGGAGATTAGACTGTTAATCCGTTTCAGCATTTTGCCGATGCCATTGGTCAACTCGCCGAATTCGTCCCGAGATGAGCTCTGGATGATCACCTCGAGGTTGTTCTGCTCCACCTTGTCTACCTTGTTCTTGATATGGATAATTCGGCGTGTAAAGTTGTTGGAGATCACATAAATGAGCAGAAATGTAATGATCAAGCTGAGGATCATGACAAACAACGTAATTTGAAAAATACCCAGCGCATTTGCGTATGCATTCGTATTCAGCAGATTATAGTGAATCGTCCATCCATTATTGGCGAGCGACCGGCTTAGGTTCAGACCGCCCGTCTCCCCACTCTCCAAATCGGCTGAAGCATCGGACTCCTTCCTTTCCTTGAAAATCACACGCTGCTCAGCATCCTCGATATGAACCGCTACATGCTCCGACAGTTTGTCCATATCAGCAAAGATGCTGTCATGCTGAATGGAAATCACCATGAAATTGCTGTCCTTGGGATTGCTGATCAATTCCTGGACGAGATACAGCTTCTCCCCGTCCACAATCCAGCGCCTTCCGCGAAATCCATCGTACCAAGACTTGCTCTTGAGTTCCCCGATGGGCAAAATATTATCGCGAATCCCGAGCAGTTCTCCGGATGTATAAAAGGTAATGGCTTCAATATCATCATCCATTAGCCGAATGTTCGAGATCAACGGCTCCAGAATGTCCCGGAAATCCAGGTACATGTTAAAATAGTTCTCTTCATAGTCCTTAATGAAAATTTGCGATAACTCCCGGTTCAGTACCATGAACTCGCTCAGCGTATTGTACCGGTTGATCTTATAATCCATTATGTTGGCCACCTGTTCCAGGCTGGCTTCCGCTTCGCTCCGTAATTCCTTCATCTGAATGCGGTAGGACTGGATAAAGGAGAGCAGTCCTAGCAATAGAATCGGAATGAGTGCAATGATGAGATGGGACAACAGCAGCTTGTTGCGGAACCGGATATCATTGAACTTGCTCTTTATCCATCCGATCATGGAGCACCCCGCACTCTCTGTATTGTAAGGGACTTACGCCGAACTTGCTCTTGAACAGCTTGGCAAAATAAGAGTGGTTGTCGATACCCACCGCTCCTGCAATATCATTGACTTTCATATTTGAGTGTTTCAGTAGATAGCTTGCCCTCCGCAGGCGGTAGTCGGTCAAATACTTCGAGAAGTTCTCCCCGGTTTCTTTTTTAAATAAAATGCTCAAATACCCCGGAGACAGGTACACATCCTCGGCGGCATCCGACAACGAAATATCCCGCTGGTGATGATCCTTCACATAGTCTTTAACCTGACGGATGACCTTCGATTCGATCGTAACCTGTTCAAGCTCCCCGCCATAAGGACTGATCTGTGTAATATCCTCCATCACCTGCAGAAACTCTTCCCTGACAAGCGGTTTGAGCAAGTAATTTACCACGCCCAATCGGATAGCGCTGCGGGCATACTCAAATTCGTCATACCCGCTGCAGATGACAATTTTTAAATCCTGCTGGGTCTTTCGGGCTTGCTTGCTCAGTTCCAGTCCGTCCATAAGAGGCATTCTGACGTCGGTGATCAGGATGTCAATCGCGTTTTGCAGCAGAATTCGCTTTGCACTCATTCCGTTCTCGGCTTCCAATACCTGAAAGGGGAAGCGGTACTGAAAGATCAAATCCTTAATGCCTTCTCTTTGAATGGACTCATCGTCAACAATAAGAACATTAAACATCAGACAATCTCCTTTGCTGGTGAAAGTATGGGGCTGATATAGGGAAATATAGGTTGTTATAATGGTATACCTGTTTTGTCGTAGTATATCACAGTTTTAAGAAAGGGCTTTCAAATTCATGTTTAAGACTGCGCAGCCGTCAAGCCTTTTGCTTACTTCGACAATGCATGATTGCCGATTAGAGAAGCTTCATGCGCGATTGAGCCATGTGGAGGTCAAGGATCTGACGTTCGAGCTCATTCAGCACCGCTTTACCAAAACGGCCAAAAACATGATTTTAAAACGTTACTCCAAAACCAAACTGAATATGGACGAGGAAGATCGGCAGTTAAAATGGGGGAGCTACGGGAAGTTCAAATATGTCTATAAGGCCGAAACCGTCGAGGAGTTTCAGCAGTTGTTCGAGAAGGGGATCAGGGAATATTTTCCTTTTGCGAAAATTGCCTATTTTGTTTAATGGCAGAAACTTGAGGGACCCGAAGCAGGGTTTATAATGTTCCTTCAACAACATAACGGACACCTCACGGTGCCCGTTATTCGTATGATCTGTATCTATTTTTCATCGCAGGGTCACAATCTCTTCGTTCTTGTGATCTTGCTCGTACATCCAAACCTTAATCTCATTGATATCCATCGGCTTTCCGTAATAATAACCTTGCATGACATGGCAGCCAAGTCCGGTCAAAAAGTCGATATGCTCCTTGTTCTCTACACCTTCCGCAATGACATCCAGATTCAAATTCTCCGCCATAAGAACGATGGCGTTAACGATGGCACGCTTGCTGGGCGTGTCCAAATCATTGGTAAACTGTCTGTCCAGCTTTAAAGCATCAATTGGAATCCGGTCCAGGAGCCCAATCGAGGAATAGCCGGTTCCGAAATCATCCATGGAGACCTTAACCCCCAAGGACCTGATATTCCCAAGCTGGCGGATAATATCATTGACATCGTGCAGCACCATGGACTCCGCTATCTCAAGCTCTAATAAGCGAGGTTCCAGATTCGCCTTATCCAGCACGTTTTGAATAAGCTCCAGCAGATTGTCGCCATGGAATAAACGAACCGATAAATTCACCGAGACCGGCTGGACAATCCCTCTCTCCTGCCAAATTCTGCACTGTTTGCAAGCTTCCTCAAGCGTCCATCGGGTCATCGGTATAATGAGCCCCGTCTCTTCGGCAATCGGAATGAATTCAAGCGGGGATATCACGCCCAAGCGGGGGTGTTTCCAGCGGAGCAGCGCTTCGAATCCGACCAAGCGATCACTTTGCACATTCCATTTGGGCTGATACACAATGAAGAACTCCTTCAGTTCAAGCGCTCGTTGCAGGTCCTTCTCCAATTCCATTTTGCGAACCTCTTGAAGACCCATCTCCTCGTCATAGAGGCACTGCTGATTCTTGCCGAGTCCCTTCGCTTTATACATGGCGGTATCCGCATTCTTGAGCAGCGTCGTACGGTCAGAGCTATGGACGGAACCGATGCTGATTCCGATACTTGCCGTCACATACAACTCGTTACCGTCAATATAGTACACGTTTTTTATTCGTTGGAGTATATCATCAGCTAAATGCTGGGCGTATACCGGGTCGCTTTGCTTCAGAATAATCAGAAATTCGTCCCCGCCGATCCGGAATACCTGCTGGCCGTTTCCAATGAATTGACGCAGTCGCTTACCTACTTCCTGGACCAGCAAATCCCCAACATTGTGACCCAGCGTATCGTTGATCGCCTTAAATTGGTCCAAATCCAGAAACAGGATCGTAATCTGCTCTGTCTCGGAATTCGTCTCGAAGAATCGGTTCATTTCATTGCGATTAGGCAATCCCGTGATCGTATCCTGATAGGCCAGCTTTTCCAGCACATGCCGATCAAAGAACATCGCCCCCCAGGAGATCAGCAGGATGGCAAAAATCGCGACCGTTACACCATACAGAAGCAGAAAATCGACAGACTGCGGCTGCTGCGTAAGCATAGCGGCATGAGCCTCAAACCGTGCAGCTTTCATTCCTGTATAATGCATTCCGCATACGGCGAAGCCCATGACAACCGCCGAACCCCACTTGAGAAAGCTGGATTTGGGATGATTCCGAAAACGGAGAAACAATAGCAAAGCCGCATAGGAGGCTACCAATGCAATGATGGCGGACAGTACCCAAATGCCGGGATCATAACTAATTTCGGCATGTATGACCATGGCCTCCATTCCCGTGTAATGCATGATAACGATGCCGCTTCCCATAATGAAGCCGCCAATGGCGATTTTGAACCAGTTAATATTTCTGGGCATCGTAATATAAAACGCGATGAAGGAGGAAACCACGCTGACGAGCATCGACATGATGGTCAGAAAGACATCGTATCTCACATTCATATTCATGTGCATCGCCAGCATGCCGACAAAATGCATGGACCAAATGCCGCTTCCCATGACCATGGCCCCGCCGAAAAGCCAAAAAAACTTGGATTTACCGTTCGCATCTGAAATTTTCGACGTAATATTTAAAGCCGAGTATGAAGCAAGTATAGCAATCGCAATTGAGAGCCCAACAATATAATAGTTATAATTGCCGTCCATCTGAGCTGCACACACCCCTTTTGTGAGTAATTCTTAAGCCCTATGAAGATCATACGTTTCCTAGCGGATAACGTTTCTATTAATTCACGGTGACTCGCCCCGGTGCATATCAGAAAAAAGCAATGTTTATTTCCGCGGCTTCACAGCCCTGCACCATATCCATATTATATCTTTAGTAACTATTCAATTTCTCGACAAACAGAGAAATGTTCGAACGCTCCCGAATCGAGATGAGTCTAAAGAACTAAATTATTCTGCAAGTATCTCGACTTATCCTCTGCCCTATGAGAAATGATGAGCGACAACACTCTATTTGGAAAATAAAAAAAGCTGCGGGTCCTTTATTAGGTCAGCAGCTTATATTTTGTCTGTCCTCAAGGTGTGACTACCTTCGCTTTCCCATTCAAGTACATCTCGCCCCATTCACAGATTTGATCAAGGATCGGTTGCAGCGAAACGCCCATTTCACTCAGCTCGTACACGACCTTAGGCGGCACTTGATTAAAGACCGTTCGCGTGATAATCCCGTCCTCCTCCAGCTCACGCAGCGTCTGGGTTAACATTTTCTGCGTAATATCCGGCATCTGCTTCTTAATTTCACTCGTTCGCTTGGGGCCATAACTTAAGTGACACAGCACAATGACCTTCCACTTGCCGCCGATGACGTCCATGGTCGCCTCAGACGGAATATTGTATTCTCGCTCCCCATTCATAAGAACTTCTCTCCTTTTTGAACGTAAGTGGCATATCTCTAACAACAGGCACTTTGGGGTACTAATGATACTTTTAGGTGCTTATAGAACAATTAAGTGCGTACTTCCTTTCCGTCATTATATGTTACATAATCCCCTTATACCAGTACTGCATCATAAAAACATGGGGGTGAAATAACATGCAGCGTATTTACATTGCCGGAGGTTATGGCGTAATCGGGAGTGCCGTTGCCCGGCATATCCGAACGATCAATCAAGAAACCGAGATTATTCTCGCCGGAAGGAATCCCGAGAAGGGGAGCTTATTGGTACAGGAGCTAGGAAACGCCCGCACCGCTTTTTTAGATATCCGCCAGGGTCTGGCTCCAGGGGAGCTGGATCAAGCCGACCTCATCGTTTCTACGATTCAGGATCCGGCCGACTTCCTCATTCAAGAAGCCCTCGCAAAAGGAATTGCACATATCGGAATCACGAAGCTTGCCGACGAGCTGACACCTATGCTATTCGCCATGCAAAGTCATCCCCCTCAAGCACCCATTGTCCCTCTGGGACATTCGCAAGCAGGGATTCTGACCTTGGTCGCATATCAGGAGGCGAACTCTTTCCAAAGCGTCCAATCGATCGACTTGGCGGGTCACTACGATGAACGCGATCCGATGGGCCCTATGACGCTGGAAGATACCGAAGGGTTTATCAACCGTGCCCTTATCCGGGAAAACGGGAGATGGAAATGGGTTGAGGCTGCGAAGTATCCGAGGAGCATAAGTCTTTCTAATGGTCTCCGGGTAGAAGGCCATCCCATGAGTTTATTGGATGTTCCAAGCCTCGCGTCTGTTACGGGAGCGCCTAATATTCGATTCGACTTCGCCATCCATGACTCCATAGGAACACGGGCTGGAGGCAGAGCCTCCCAAGACCTCTACATTGACCTTGAAGGCGTACTTCTTGACGGCCGTTACGCGAAACGGAGAGTCACGTTGACCGATCCGAAGGGACAGGCGCATTTTACGGCCCTCGGTATTCTCCTGTCCATTGAGCGCATTCTGGGCTGGGACGGCTCATCTCCTGCTCCCGGAGGCTTCTATCTACCGGAAACGCTGGTTCCTCTTGAAACCGCAATGGCACGTATTGAACAATTTGGCATTCAAATTCGAAGAGAAGAAAGAGTAGGTGAACCCTCATGAAGGTATTAACAGTTGTTACACATCCACGTGAAAATTCCTTTACATTTGCAGTAACCGAGAAGTTTGTACAAGGGCTTAGGGACGCCGGGCATGAAGCGGAAATTCTGGACCTCCACCGCATCGGTTTCGATCCGGTCCTGTGGGAGGCAGACGAACCCGATTGGTCTGACCCTTCCAAGATCTATTCTCCTGAGGTTGAGGCTGAAATCGCACGGATGAAGGAGCACGACGCGCTGGCCTATATCTTCCCGGTATGGTGGTACGGAGTCCCTGCCATGCTGAAAGGGTATATCGATCGTGTCTGGAATCATGGCTTCGCTTACGGCGGCGGCTCAAAGCTTCATCACCAACAGGTGTTATGGCTTGCGTTAGCAGGGGCTTCGGAGGATCATTTCGCCAAGCGGGGCTATGATCAGATGTTATCCCTTTCCCTCAATGTTGGAATGGCCGACTACTCCGGAATCAAGAATTCCCGTGTGGAATTCTTCTATGATACGCTAGAGGCCAGACCGGAGCATATGGAGAGTTTGCTCGAACGAGCTTATCAGCTGGGATTGCATTATGCCGATTCAAAATAGTGCATTGCACGGTTCCTAAGAACACAACAGCCTTAGTCCACGATGAATCCTGGACAAAGGCTGTTGTCGGATTAGCATAAAAGATGAACACAGAAGCTTACGAGTTACGCATTGCTGCTCGTTTCGATGGATTCATTCACCTCGATCAGTTCAACAACGGCCTCGCTCTTCAGCGTATTGCCGATCGTGCAGGCTCGTTCTACAACAGATTTCAGCTTCTCCTTGTAGGCGGGATCCAGCGTTTGCGGCAGCGTGACATGGACGTTAAAATGCGAGAACTTATTGCTTTTATCTTCTGCCTTTACCGACGACACTTCGATATGAATGGAGGATTTATCATAATCCACGCCGTCGTAAGCCATTATTTTTTGGAGTGATATGGACACGCATAGCGCCAGGGACGCTTCCAGCAGCTCTCTCGGAGACAAGCCGCCCTCCAGATTCGGACCGTGGTTTCCGACGAGCTGAACCCCCGCCTCATTGAATATTCGATCCTGACCCTCTACGATTTTTAACGTTGTCATGTTCTTAGCCTCTTTTCTTTTTGTCTTCGTTCAGGATGAACGGCTCTCATCAACAAGATGGCAAGCTACCTTCTGGTTGGGCCGAACTTCTCTTAAAGCCGGAACTTCTGCCTTGCAGATATCCGTTGCAAAGGGACAGCGCGTATGAAAAACACAGCCGCTCGGCGGAGATAAAGGGGACGGGATTTCCCCCCGCAATATCACCCGGTCCTGTAATCGGCTGCGGGTAAAGTCGGGTACCGCTGAGAACAGCGCCTTCGTATAGGGATGCAACGGCTCATGGAATAGATCATCCGTTAAAGCTTCTTCCACGATTTTCCCGAGATACATAATGCCGATCCGATCGGAAATATACCGAACCACGCTGATATCATGCGTAATAAATAATAGCGTTAATTTCAATTCCCGCTGCAGGCGCTTGAGCATATTCAAAATTTGCGACTGAATGGAGACGTCCAGTGCCGAGACCGGCTCGTCGCATACGATAATCTTCGGATTCATGATAAGCGCGCGCGCCAAGCCCAAACGCTGGCGCTGACCGCCCGAGAATTCATGAGGAAAACGGAAATAATGCTCCGGCTGCAGGCCCACGGTTTTCAGGATGTGAAATACTTTTTCCCGACGCTCTGCCTTGTCTCCCATTTTATGAATAATCAGGGGCTCCTCCAGAATTCGGCCGATTCTTTTCCTCGGGTTAAGCGAAGAGAACGGATCTTGAAAAACAAGCTGTACGTCCTTGCGGAATTTCCGGATTTCCTTCCTCGACATCGCAGCCAAATCCCGGTCCCGGTATAGAACCTGACCTTGGCTTGCCGGGGTTAATCCTAGGATCGTACGCCCCGTGGTAGTTTTACCGGAACCGGATTCTCCGACAAGTCCGTACGTCTCTCCCTCTCTTAATTGAAAAGAAACATCCGTTACGGCTCTTACATATCCCTTGGCGCCCCATAACTTACCGAAGGATCCGTACACCGGGAACTGCTTGTGAAGGGAGCTTACCTTTAAAATCGAATGATCAGCTGTTTGTTCCAACGGTTGTCTCCCTCCCTTTCGACTCGTTTATGGCCTCGTAATGCCAGCACTTCACTCGATGGTCCATATGTGCCGTTTGCATTGGCGGCTCTGAGGCACGGCATAATTCATCGGCATAAGGACATCGCGTAGAAAAGCCGCAGCCCTGCGGAATATCCGTCAGAGAGGGCACCGTTCCCTCAATGACATGAAGCTCATCGTTTCTGTCCCCCTCCAGCTTGGGGATCGATTGGATCAGTCCCTGCGTATAAGGATGGAGCGGTTTATGAAACAGCTGTTCCGTGGGGGCTTCTTCCACGATTTTCCCCAAGTACATCACCTTCACGCCCGTACAAATTTCCGATACGACACCCAGATCATGCGTGATAAACAGCACGCCCATGCCCATTTTGCGGTTCAAATCGGCGATCAGCTCCAGAATCTGCGCCTGAATCGTTACGTCGAGCGCGGTTGTCGGTTCATCCGCAATCAACAGGTTCGGCTCACAGGAGAGTGCCATGGCAATCATCGCCCGCTGCTGCATTCCTCCCGACAGCTGATGGGGATATTCATCCACCCTCACCTCCGGAGATGGAATACCCGTCATCCGCAGAATCTCAATGGCTTGTTGACGAGCTTCCTTCTTGGACTTCCTCTGATGGAGACGAATGGCTTCCCCGATTTGATTACCTATCGTATACACGGGACTTAGGGACGTAAGCGGGTCCTGAAAAACCATGGAGATTTTGTCGCCGCGGACCGCCCGTAATTTAGAAGGCGAAAGAGACAGCAGGTCCTGCTTCTCAAACAGGATCTCCCCCTCGTACTCGATCGCATCCGTATGGTCCAGCAGCCTCATGATCGATTGGGACATGACGCTCTTTCCGCTGCCGGATTCTCCGACAATGCCGATGATGTCGCCTTTATTCATGGAAAAACTGACTCCGTTCACAGCCGTCACTTTCCCCCGCTCGGTATGAAAATGCGTTTTTAGATTTCTCACTTCCAATAGAGGCTCGTTATTCATGAAAATACCTCCAGCTTATATTCATGACTTTCTCAACTTTTGCTTCACGCGGGGATCCAGCAAGTCGCGCAGCCCGTCGCCCAGCAAATTCAGACTGAGTACAGACAAAACGAGCGTGGCCCCGGGGAATACGACCATCCACCATGCCTTATAAATAACTAGTTTGCTTGCTTGCAGAATGTTCCCCCAGCTGGCTTCAGGGGCAGGAATGCCCGCTCCGAGAAAACTTAGCGCGGCCTCGGATATAATGGCTTCAGCAAATACGAATGTCGCCTGTACCAATAGAGGCGACATTACATTCGGCACGATGTGCTGCCATATGATGCGCGTTGCGCTTGCTCCCTGGACATGCATCGCCTCGATGTAGGTTTGCTCGCGTACCACCAGCGCGGCCGAGCGGACGACCCGGGCAATATTCGGCGTGAACACGATGGTTAGCGCCGTGATGACATTGATGGCGGATGCGCCGAGTGCGGCCATTAAGGCAATGGCGAGCAGGATTCCCGGAATCGCGATCAACCCGTCACAGATGCGCATAAGAATATGATCCAGCGTTTTATAATACGTCGCATAGACGCCGATCACGAGCCCCAATGCCGAGGACAGCAGCGCAACCGCCAGTCCTACGCTGATCGATACCCTGGCACCGTAGAGAAGCCTGGTTAACAAATCCCGGCCAAATTCGTCGGTACCCAGCCAATGCTCGGCCCCTGGCGGCGTTAAACGGTCTACAACTTTCATCTCGTACGGGCCGTAGGTAGTCAAGAGCGGTCCGATCAGCGCCAGAATTACCAATAAAACAAAGATGGTCGCTCCGATCAACAGCCCGTAGTTCGACCTCAATCGGCGATATCCTAGTGCACGCTGCTCTTTTTTCAGCTTTTTACTGACTTGAGCGACGTATTCTTTTTCCTGAACAGTTGCCATCCAATCACACCTCTTTTATTTGCGTTCCAAACGAACACGCGGATCAACCGCGCCATACAGCAAGTCGATAATCAAGTTGATGGTGACGTACATGAGTGTGACGACAAGCACCACGCCTTGGATCACTGCAAAATCTCTTCTGGCAATGGAATTTAAGATCAATTGACCCAATCCGGGAATATTGAATATCGCCTCCACGACCACGGCCCCTGTCACCAAAGTGCCGAATGTTTGTCCAATAACGGTCAGAATGGGCAGAAACGCGCTCCGGAACGCATGTTTGAACAGCACCTTCATTTCATGCAGGCCTTTGGATCTGGCTGTCTTGATGAAATTCAAATTCAGCACTTCCAGCATGGACGAACGGGTCATTCGCGTGATCAGGACCGCCTGTATGGTCCCAAGCGAAATACCGGGAAGAATCAGATACTTTATATGTTCCCAGAGCCCGCTGCTCAGCGGTTCATATCCAGCGACCGGCAGCCACTGCAGCTTGACGCCAACAAACAGCATGAGGAACAATCCCAGCAAAAAACTGGGTAAGGCCATGCCCAGCAAGGACATCCCCATCAGCGTATAATCTGCGATGGACCCTCGCTTGTAAGCAGCGATAATCCCGAAGGGAATCGCCAGTATAATTGCGATAACCTGCGCCAGAATGGCTAATGATAGCGTTGGGGTGATATGCTCCGCGATGGCTTCGCTAACCGGCTGATTCATGAAGATCGAATCCCCCAGATCTCCCTTAAATACGTTGGCTACCCAGCTTGTATACTGTTCGAGAATCGGGCGATCTAAGCCCAGATCTTGATTCAGCTTCTGTATTTCCTCCTGCGACGCCTCCATGCCCAATATCGCCGCTGCCGGATCTCCTGGCGTAATGTGGATGATCAGAAAAATAGCGATGGTGACAACGGCCAGCACGGGAATCAGCGACAAAAGTCTTTTCGTAATATAAGCCAGCACTACAAATCCCTCATTTGTACATGGTCTATGAATCCAATTTCAAAAAAGGAAGGTGTTATCGAAGTTACTTCGGTAACTTGTAACACCCTCCATATATGCTTACTTCGCTACTTTGGCATTCCAGACCACCGGCGCTTCAAACAGCTCGAAGCCTTCAAGCTTCTTCGTTGTGGCGACGACGCCATTATAATGTCCGATCACGGTGGAGGAGGCAAATTCGTACAGGAAGCCCTGCAGTTTCTCCCATTCCTGCTTGGCGGCTTCCGGCGTGGCTGCCCCGCGAATATCGATCAGTGCCTGCTTGACCGTTTCATTGTCGAGTCCGGCCCAATCCGGATTGACGGCCAACAGCTGCGGCGGCGTAATTTGATAGCCCGTGCTCGCAACGAAAATGTCCCACTTGGAGCGGTCGTTCTTCGTTTCCAGGAACGTCGGGAAATCGAAGTTCTCCACTTTTACGTTCATGCCGATCTGACGAAGCTGCTCCTGAATGACCAATGTGGCCGTGTACATCTCGTTATAGTCTTTGGTCGTCAGCAGCGTGATTTCTTCGCCGTTATAACCGGCCTCTTGCAGCAGCTGCTTGGCCTTCTCCGGGTTCGACTGGTTGTAATACTCCGCTCCGGCTTCGGTCGACCATTGGACTTGGTTCGTATTCAGGTAACCCGGTGCCAAGGAGTATAAATCCGGCTTGGCAAAGCTCGCCAACATGATCTCCTCATTATTAAACGCGGCGAGAATGGCCTGGCGAATCTTCACGTCCTGTAACAATCCCTCGCTGGTATTGAAAAATGCCGTCAGTGCACCACCAGGGAACGAAAGCAAATTGATATTGTTGTCGGCAGCAAGCTCATCGTAGCTTTCGATCGGAATGCTATCCGCCACATCGTACTGTCCGGTCTTCACGCCTGCAATCCGCGTGGAGTGGTCCGTGACGAAATGGAAGTACAGATTCTGGGTAGGAGCTTCTTTTCGCCCGTCAAATCCGCTCGGCTCCGTATCCGCCACCTGATAATAATCGTCGTTTCGCACCAAATGTATGTACTGATCCTGCTTCCATTCCTGGAATTTATAAGGACCCGTACCGATGTACTCCTTGATCCCGTCAGCCGGCGCTGATTCTACAATCTCTTTCGGCATGATGGAAGGGAACTGCGCTTGCGATGCAATAAGAATCAACACGTCCGACGTAGGCGCCTCTACGGTCAGCTTCACGGTATACGTATCGACGGCTTCGAATTTAGCATTCATCAGCAGCACCTTCGCACGGGACGAAGTCACCAGCCAGCGGTTCATCGATGCTACAACATCCTCGGACGTCATCTCTTTCCCGTTGTGGAACTTCACGCCTTGGCGAAGGGCGAACGTATACGTTAATCCATCCTCGCTTCGTTCGACGGACTCTGCCAGAGCAGGTACAGGCTCATAGTTTGCGTTCAGCGTGTACAACTGCTCGAAGATGTTGCCTGCCGTATCCAGCGCAACCGCCGATACCGTCAAGGCCGTATCCAACGTAGGCGGCTGAGCCGTAAGCGCGATGTTCAGCTCGTCTTTGTACTCTTTCTGCTCGGTTTGCTTTTCACTTCCATTGTCTTCAGCTGCTCCCTCTGCAGCCTGATCGGAACCGCTGCCGCATGCCGCGATCAACAGCATCAGCACGATCGACGATAAGAGTAAACCTAACTTTCTGGCTTTCATTGTAATCCCCCCATGTAGTAGACATTTGCATATGAAATGTATGCATCATGCTCTGTCAAAACTCGTGAAACGAACGCACCCCTAAATTATAAGTTATCTGGTAGGTTTAATAAGTTATGCACATACTAATGGATTCGGAATTTGCTGTCAATGCAATAATTGATCGTGCTAGAATTAATTTCCTGTTCACGAAAATTAATAGATTCAACATGCAAGGATTTCGTTCCTCTCCATGGCATCAACCTTCGCAGCCAGCCCTCCCGCTAAATATAAAAAATCCCTGGTTCCGTCTTTCTAACCAAGGCTGCGTTTATTAAAGTGGCAGATCGCCTTGCAGAATCTTTTCCCTACGCCCTTTCATATACCACTGCCCCCACGGATGGAGTTTGTCGAATGCTCCGCCGCAGGCATGGAATAGCTTGATATACCGACCCATCTCTCTCAGCTTCATGAAATACGGGATTTCTCGAAGCCATTTCTCCTCCAGATGATGCTCCAGACGGTATCCTTCCAGGAACGGGATCAGAAACCTGTCAGGGTCCGAATCGGCTCCTTCGGTTAAACCTGAGAAAAACGCAGCCACCGCAATGTCATCCACGAACCATGAATATCGGCTCGCATCAAAATCAATCAGACACAATGAATCCTCATGCACGAAAAAATTGCCGTAATGGAAATCCGCATGGATCAGTCCATAAGCGTCCTCAGCAACCGGAAGGTCCGATATATAATGGAACAATGCCTGATAACCAAGGGTGATCTCCTTCTCGGATGGCGGTAAATCAATACGCCGGACTTTTTCCGCCTCATCCGACCAATCAGGCCGTCTTGTGACGGGATCCAGATGGATGTACCCCTTGGCGATGCCGTGCATGCGACCCATGAATTGGCCCATTCGCCTGTGTAAGCTCTCATCGGCATCGTTCTCCCCGACCGGACGCCCCTTGGCTTCCTCATAACAGACCGCCGTATAGTCATGATCCTCCGTCCGAATCCGCTCCGCAAGATTTCCTGCCGCCGAGTAGTGCGGCCTCGCAACGCAAACGCCGTTACTCCCGAGAAACTCCACCCACTGCACCTCGCCTGCAATCTTTGCATACGGTTTATGGGACTCGTCGGTCAAGCGTACATACACGGTCTCCGCACCCCTTCGATAAGAACAGACAAGGCTGTGTTCGGAAAAATGCGTCTGAAGTCGATCCCGCTCCAAGAGTCTGAACCTGCTTACAGCGGCGTCCATAAGTTCCCTTCTTCGTTCCAATTGCATCGCCTCCCTTCACCATTCGGGTGATCAAACATTCATTGACCATTGATTTCTGCATATGGATAGCCGGCTCCTTCATTTAACCGCTACTACAAGAATCGAGATTTATCTTATTTCTCAGTCAATGTATAATTGTTATAACAGTTGAATAATATGATAAGGAGGAAACTTTATATGAGCAGGGTGAACGAAATGGAACGGAAAGTAACTAAATTCGGTAACAGTTTGGGAATTACGATGACGGATGCTCTCAAACAGATCGGCTTAGATTTAGGTGATACGGTGCAAATTGATGTTAATCAAACAAATGGAGAGATCATCATTAAAAAAGCTAATAAGGTCTCCCTTCCTGACGGCGTCAGCCCTGATTTCCTAGATACTTTGTCTGAGATCATGAGCGAATACGACCAGACCTTAAAAGGGTTAAAAGATCGATGACCCCTATACGTTATCTAACCTCCCAAGAGGTTATCGCCATTAACGTCGCTATGATACAGAAATATAGTGTCGGCGAGCATATCGGTGTAAAGAATCCGCATTTGCTTGAGTCGGCCCTCCATCGGCCTCAATCGTCAGCTTTTGGAGAGGACGCCTATTTATCTATCTGGGAAAAGTCAGCTGCATTATTTGAATCACTGGGACAAAATCACCCATTTCAAAACGCCAATAAAAGAACCGCCTTCACGGCTCTTCTCCTGTTTTTACGCTATAACGGATATCGATTTATCATGGGTCAAAAACAAGCAGAGAATCTCACGGTCGATATGGTTAATCACAAATTCACCTTTCAAGAACTTACGTCCCTTATTAAAGAATATTCCATTGAAATAACGTAATAAAAAGCGACCATTTACGGGTCGCTTTTTCTGCTAATGTATAAGTTGTTGTGGACCAATTGGCAGGAGGATTATAATACGGTGGAGATAGACTACATTCTCATGTTTGAAAGAAGGCCCGATTATGAATCCCGAAACCCGAAAAGCCCGGACCCAACGCATCGTCGAAGCAGCAGAGTGCGTATTTACCCGTAAAGGCATTGAAACAGCCACGATGCAGGATGTCGCCACCGAGGCCAAAATGGGCATAGCCACCATATTTCGATTTTTTCCGCGGAAGGAGAAACTCGTCGTTGCCGTCGCTACGAAAAACCTGGAAACCGTTCTCGAAACCTTCCGTTCCATCGCGGAACGGCCGATTTCCTGCATGGAGAAGCTGGAGCTGCTGTTCGACCACTTCATTTCCCTCCTGGAGCAGCCGGCCAGCTCAAACGTCAAGCTGCTTGAGAACTTCGAGAGCTATGCTGCCCAGTTCACGGAGCCTCTTGAGGACATCGAGCTATTTAACGCCGTCTATCGGAACATATCCGAGGTGTTCTCGACCATTGTGGAGCAAGGCGTTGAAGACGGATCGGTTCAAGCCGATCTTCCGATTTCCGAGACGCTGTCCACCATCGTGAATACATTCGGCATTTTCGCCAGAAAGCTGTCCCTCCAGAAAAACATCCTGGTGGTCGAGCCGGACCTCGCCCCGGAGAAACAGCTTGCGATTCTCAAGCGGATCCTGCTTAATTATTTGCGAGCCTAAGGCTTTGTCCATATAAAAAGAGTGTGCAGTCTCGTAACCGCACACTCTTTATTTGATGATGTCCCCGCCTACGCTACAGTCCCAGCTTCTGCCCCCGCTCCAAGCGCTGGATCTGCTGCTCGCCCGTTACCGCCAGCTCACTGAACTGGTGGATCGTCTCACGCATCCGCGGGAGAGCCTCCTGCTTATATGTGCTGATGGAATCAAGCGCTGACAGCACATCCGTGAACGCTTGCTTCAAGGTATCGACGGAAATGCTCGTTTCCAGCGATTGCTTGTGAATCGCCGCGCCCTGATCCTTCAGCATTTTGGAAGTGGCGCTGATCAGGTTGTTCGTGGTTTCGTTCAGCAGCTCGATTTTCTTCAGGACAATCTTCTGGTTGTACAGGGCACTAGCCACCGTGACCGAGATTTTCAGCGCCGTTACCGTTACGTTTCTCGCCCGATCCACGCCGCGAATCAATTCTTTGTTGTTCCGGATGACCACTTCAATAGCCATGATCCCCTGCTGGTTCACGACCAGCATCTGCTGCAGGTCCATCACGCGCTGGCGCAGCGGAAACAGCACCTCTTCAGTAATAAACCGGATTTTATCCTCCGACTCCTGCCGTATTTTAGCCGCCTCGACCTGGGATTCGATCTCTGCGTCCATGAGCATGCCCAGCTGAATTTCCTTTTGCAGCTTTTTGGTGAGCTCGCGGAGGGTTTGCTGTTCAATCTCCAGCGTGGTGTTGTCATTCTTTAGTACGGTTTTTCCTTTATCAAGAGAAATGATGATGTCCGAAATGACGGCATCCGCCTTTTGAAATTTGGCAAAATATCGGCGCAGCGGGTTAAATACCATGCCCAGGAGACCGCTTTTCGCAAAATCCACAACGCTCGGATCCAGATCCTTCAGCTGCAGCTGCAGCTCCGTTAACCCTTTAGCCACTTGACCGCCTTCATCCCCGGTTTTCGATAATCTCCCCACCTGAACCTGCAGGAGCGCATTCTTCTCCGAGGAGGATCTCATCGTGCTGATGCCAAAGCTTTCAATGGATTGCAGCACCTGTCTTCGCTTCTCGAGCGATTCAATATCCAGTTCCATGATGGCCTGCACATTGTTAGCCGCCAGCTCCTTCAGCTGCGTGACTTCTTCCGGCTCAGGCTTCACCTGCTCCTCAATCGCCGTCTTGATCTCCTCGGGACTTATGACTTCCATCGTAAATGACAATATAACCCCTCCTCCAAGTTTCTTGTTAACTCTTATATCGCTTGTATTGATGCTACATCTGCACATTCAGCAGCTGGCTGATTTTGTATACGACATCATCGGTATCGGCGTTGATGCTGGCGGCTTCATTGATGCTGGAGATACTTTGAAGCGCCTGGATGTTCGCATTATAGCCAATCGTGTACACCGGGATTTTGTAGGCTTGGATCAGTTCCCGAATATCGTCAAGGGAGTGGCCAACGTTCGTCTCTCCGTCACTCAGCACAAAAATCAGAGGTTTCACGTCCGGATTCGCCGCCATCTCGTCCTGAAGCATCTTCATCGCCACCGCAATGCCGTCAAAGGTGGCGGTATTCCCGCTGGCTTCAAGACTGTTGATCGCCCCGACAAACATCGATTGCTGATTCAAGTCATATTTGCCGATCGGCAGATTAATCGTGACATCCGTGGAGTACGATACAAAGCCGATGCTGTTGTCCCGGCCCAAATATTTCTGTCCCGTCAACAGCGATTGCTTGAGGCGGTTTAACGGCTCACCGTCCATGCTCCCCGACACATCCGCCACAAACACGGCCGCAACCGGCTTGTTGCCGTCCTTCTTCTCCTTCCACAGCTTCTGGGCGGACGGCAGCAGGCTGCTGTCAACAACTTCAAGCTCGGATTGGTAATCATTCAGACCATTGAACCCTTTTTTGTCGGCCATCTTCTGGTATTTGTCCTGCTCGACAAACGCCGCGAATTTCTTAATGATCTCCAGCTTCTCCTGCGGCAATTTCCCGAGCGCATACAAAGGACTGTCATGCCTTACGCCAAACGGGGTAAAGACATAACCGCTCTTCATATCCGCCGCGTTGACATAGGTCTGATACTCCAGAACAAAGGCATCCAGCATACCGGACTTCGCCGCATCGCGCATCTGGATCGTGGTCGAAGCCGTGAAAGGGACGTTCGCCTGGAATTTTTCGAAACCCTGTACCGCTTTTTCACTAAGCAGATCCGAGCTGTCAAACGTTTCAAGGGCCGTGATCAGAAAGTTAAGACCCGTCGAGCTGGCAAAAGGATCCGTATACCCCATCGCCAACTCATTATTCGATATCGCATCCGTCAGCGTCTTGACGTTCAAGGAGCCGTACTTCTCCACCAGCTCGTCGTATTTGGCCTTTCGGGTGACAACGCCGGTCACGTTCCCCGTGAGACGCTTGGATACTAGCTCGGCTTTGACGCCATATTCCTTAACCATCTCCCCCCACAGCTCATTGGAAGGGGTAAAAGCGTCCGGCACGTACTTCCCGGATGTTATGTAATCGGTTGCGGTTCCCGAAGCAATATTGCGGATCTTCACGGATACCGGCTGTCCGTTCACCACCGGCTTGGAGTTGTTGAACTCCGTTGCCACTTCATTCAGCCATCCGTCAATGCCCGGCCCTGCTTTCTCGGGAGAAGAGAATATTTCGACGTATAAGTCCGTTGTATTCTCAACCGAGATCGGGAATTTGGATATATCGGGCAGGGAGTCTGCTACGGCCACCGGGTCCAGATCGACTTGACCTTTTATCGGGTCCGCCGTCGTAACCATAATGTCCTTGTAGATTTTGTTGATTTTCTTAGCCGCGCCTTCCGAATCGACCTCGGCTTCGCTCTTGCCCAGGTTCGAGGTTAACGCGATCCCCGCGTACACCAGAACAAACACGACCACTGCAATGGCCACTAATACAACAAAGGCACTACCCTTGCTTCGCATAATCATCTCCCTCTCTTATTGCTTATATAGTTTGGTTTGTTTGATTAACATATCGATTTCCTTCATGCAGGGCATCTCCTCCACATCCCGGTAATCGGTGCTGCCAAGCAAGGAAATCTCCAGCAGCAGTTTATCGAGTTTGAGCATGATCTCCTCATTCGCCTCCAAATAACCGGTTACGTAAGCCAGATACTCTTGGTACAGAGCTGTTTTTTTCTGCGCCACCTTGCCGGATAGCTGGGAGGCTTTGGGCTGATCGGCCATGCGGGTGAAATCAGATGCGGCGAAGACGCCCAGCTTGTTCAGAATCCCCCGGATATTGAGATAGAATAGCTTCTCCACCTCATCGATGACCGCCATGAATTTCTTGTAACTGAGCTCCGTTTGTTCAAAACGCTGACCCAGGACATTCAGCAGCGCATTTCTCTTTTTCTCGATTCGTTCCAATTGGTCCAGGGCAAGAGCGATATCATTCTTCAGCACTTTCACGTTACGATAATGGTGAAGCGCGTCTATGTAATCCTCACGGGTCTGAATCGTTTGGATCGCCTTCGCAGCCGGAGGCTTGAATAACAAGACATAACTGCCATAAAAGAGTGCAAGAACACTGACAACCCATACGGTGATGACCAATGCCGACTGGAAGGCGCTGTCGCCGCCGATTTGGAATCCAAGCAGCCCGGGCGAGACCAGGACAATATTCACGATCGCGATAACCGCCATAAGCAGGAGCAGCTTCACGGATTTCGAGCCATTCAAGAATTAACACCTCCCCTACTCCTATAGAGCGATGACTGATTCGACCTATAACCGCCTTTTGAAACATCCGTAAAACATAGATACATAAGGATATAACACATACTACGTCTCAAATCGAAGTTAGATGCATTTTCCTCGCGCGATAGACCTGCCGATTTTACAATCCACTCCAACTTTTGTATCCAGAACCTCACCTGGTCAAGATGACGTTCACACTTTCGTCGTGTGCCTTGAACGCCAGGTGCAGACGCAGAGAGTTGCTGGAAGAACAGGAGGCCGAGCTGAGGCAAGCTAGATCAGGGTAACTATAACAAAATCACATAAATAATCCAATGGTTCTGCGACAAAAGACGCAAAAAAAGTCCTTCAGGGATTGCCTGAAAGACTTCTGCTATTAATAGATGGGCAACTATCGAGCAGGCTTTAAGCTTTGCCTCGCGGCAGCTTATCCGCATACCGAGTCCGCAGTTCACCTAAATAATCCAGCTTGCGCAGCACCTTCTCCTTATTCAGCATGCCGATGCTCAGAATGAGCTGCTCGATCAGCAATAGCGGCGTCACCATGGAATGAAACTCGCCCATATCCCCCCGACTGACATAAAACGAGATTCGCGCCGGTGTTCCATAACGAAAGTCCTCCCGGTCAGTGATCATGATCGCCGCATTCTGCACGCGGCTTACGCAGTCCAGAATGACCTCCGTTTCCGGGAGCATCCGGGTGAAGCTGAAGATCAGCACGACATCCTCGCTTTCCAGGTGTGCCAGCGATTCCAGCAGTTCATGGCCGCTCCCAGCCATGATCCGCACCGACATGCCGAACCGGGATAAGCGGTACGATAACAGCTCGCCCAGCGACAGGGATGGACCTGGTGCATAGATATAGACGCGTCTTGCCGAAGCCATCAGCCCGGCTGCTTCCTCCAGCTCATCGGGATGGATCCTCTTTATCGTATCTTGCAGATGATGCTTCGCCTGCTCCAGCATTTTCACCGGCAAGCTGGACGCGTCCAGCCGGGATATCGTCTTTTCCAGTTTCACCGCAGGCGTCGAATCCGAGGACTCCCGCAGCTTGAGCTTAAACGCCTTGGCATTGTCGTAACCGACGGCACGCCAAAACCGGGATACGGTCGCGATGCTGGTGCCAAGCCGATCGGCGATTTCCTGCTCGGTCATGAACAGCATCTCCTCGGGATAACGTTCGATAAAATCGGCAATTTTGAGCTGACTCGGCGAAAATCCGGATTTATCGGGAAACCAATTTTTCAATGCTGCTGCACTCCTTATACGATCAGTCTTCTTCGTTCGGTATGAGTACATCATACGCCGTGATTGTTATGTAAATTTTATTCCATGGTAACATCTATGTAAAAAATATTACAATGCGTTGACATAGTACTCCGTTCATTTTAATAATCGCCTCCTATACTGATAACAAATCCATTTCCAAGGAGGCTTCTTTTTAATGGCAAGCAATTCACGGGTCTATACCCTAACGTCTTCGCAGAAAATGATGATTTTTGTGTTGTCCATGTCGCTGTACGGCCTATCCAACATGTTCACTGAGCTCATCCCCGCGTTCCGCCTGGGTCCGATCGAGCTTTCCGTCGAATACTTCGCGTTCATCCCCTTGACGCTCTGCATGCTGTTCCATCCTTTTTACGCGGCTGTGGGGGCTGCGCTCGGCGAGGTCATCTTCGGCGAACTCATGCTCGGACAATTCGGCGGTCTCGGTGAGCTGGAGAAGTTTCTTACCTTCTCCTTCGCCATGTACGTCGCCGGCCGTATGGTCAAAAATCCCCTCAATCGCGCCCAGGTAGGCATCGCCGCCATGTCGGGCGTCATCATCCATCAGCTGTGCAGCTCTCTGGTAGACATCGGCAAGGTCTGGATCGGCGTCGAGGAATTCGAAGCCGTGCCCGGGCTTGCACAAAGCGTGGTGCTTGTCGAAGGCATCGGTTTCCTGAACGATGTGCTGTTCTCCGGCATTCTCTTCGCTCTTCTGCCTACATTATATCTGGTTCCAAGGTTGTATGGAAAAATCGAGCCACTGCTCGGCATTAAACCCCGCCAGAAGCTTACGAAATACGAAGCCGCCGGCATCATCTCGCCCAAGCTGATCCTGGCTGGAATCGCTTTGGCGCTGGTTGCCTTCGGAGCGGAGTCCCTTTCGGAAACGGACTGGAACTTCGGCGAGTGGGACAGCGGATTTGCAGACCGGTTCGGCATCGGCGCAATCTGGATCAGCATCGGTGCAGCCGCCATCGTTGCCATTGCGGTTCTGACGTTCATGCGGGCCAGAAGAAACCGCGGACTTCAAGAAAAGAAAATGTCGGAGAACCCGCCTTATGTCTAAACCGTTCGTTCATGACAACCCGGCAATCCGAATCGCAGGCGTCACCTTCGTCTATCCCGGTTCGGAGCAGCCCGTACTGAATGAGGCGTCCCTGCATATTCGCCGCGGCAGCTTTACGGCGATCATCGGAGGAAACGGCTGCGGCAAATCCACGCTCTGCAAGCTGTTCAACGGATTGATTCCCCACTATTATTCAGGCGACTTCACAGGAACCGTTGAAATCTGCGGGGTTTCCGCCGAGAACCGGACAGTCTCCGAGCTGTCGCGGATGGTGGGGTATGTCTATCAGGATTTTGATAACCAGCTTGTCCGTCCGACGGTCATGGATGAAGCCAACTTCGCTCCGCTCAATTACGGACTCCCGGACTACCGGGCCTTGGGCGCGAGGGCACTCGATATGTGCGGATTAACCCATCTGAAGGAACGCTATATCTGGGAGCTGAGCGGCGGGCAGAAGCATTTGCTCGCCTTGGCGGGAGCCCTCTCGCTGGAACCGGATATTCTCGTGGTGGATGAGCCGGTATCCCAGCTCGATCCCCAGCACGCCAGGCAGGTGTATGATGTGCTGCGCCAATTGAATCAGGTTCATGGAAAAACCATTATCGTGATTGAGCATCATACGGAGTTTATTGCCGACTACTGCGAGGAAGTGTGCCTGATGGAGCAGGGGAAAGTACTGTGGCAGCGCCCGGTCATCGAAGCGCTGAACAGCCTTCAAGATCTGGAGCGGCTGGGCATCCAGCCTCCCCAGGTGACCAAAGCAGCGGTACAGCTGTCTGCGATTCTGCTGAATGGAGGCATGGCCCCCGACAGTCCGCAGGATGGACACTCGATAACGGTCGGCTCCGGCTCTCAGTCTATGGGATTGTCCGGATATCGGCTGATGCAGCCTTACCCTATTACGGCTGAGGAAGCAGAAGTCTATTTTGGAGAGCTTCTGCACAGGCACACGGATACCCCGTTGCTGCTTGATCATACACCAACCGGCGCGAGAGCTGACGATGCTTCACCGGCTGACACAACCGTGAAGAACCCGGATTCCGACCAGCACAGTCCTCGACAGGAGCATGAAACAGAACGCCAAATGGAGCATAGCACGCTCGTACATTTTAACCGATCCGTACTCCGCTACCGAACGATTCATAAGGCGGAGCATGAGGTGCTCCAGGGCATTAATCTTCGCCTGTATGAAGGGGAGCGCATCGCGCTTGTAGGCAACAACGGCGCGGGCAAATCATCTCTCCTGAAGCTGATTGCCGGCATCGCCAAGCCTTCCGGCGGCTCCGTCTCGATTATGGGTAGGAATACCAAGGATTTATCGATGGAGCAAATATCCGCTAACGTGGCTTACGTCTTCCAGAATCCCGAGGATATGTTCATTGAAGATAATGTGTATAAAGAAGTGGCCTATGGCTTAAAGAGCCGCCGCCACCCGGAGGCTGAGGACAGGGTTCATCGCATGCTGACCCATTTCCGGCTTGAGCCTCTCAAGGAACGGGACGCCCGTCTCCTCAGCGGAGGCCAGCAGCGCCGCGTTTCCCTAGCCATAGGAGCCGCCATGATGCCCCGGCTGATTCTGCTCGATGAGCCAACGGCCAATCTGGACATGTCCACTCGCGAGGAGCTGCTGAATACGCTGCAAGAGCTGGAGGGCCATGTCCGCACCGTTATCATCGCTACCCATGATATGCAGCTGGTTCACGAATGGGCGACAAGAGTCATCGTCTTAAATCAAGGCGTCGTGGCCGGCGACGGCACCGTCTCCGAGATCTTCGCCGATTCGGAGCTTATTTCCCGGGCCGGGCTTGCACCGACCCAAATGATGGATTTATCGACAAGGCTGGGCGTCATGCCCCCAACCAGCTCGCCGGCCGAGTTTGCGCAGTATATGTACCGCATTCTGAGTGGAAAGGAGCTTCACCACCATGCAGTTAGTCCGCAACTGGTTTAACAAGATTACGATTGAACGGATTCAACTCGAGTTGATGAATACCGCCTACGGAAGCGGCCATGCATCCCTTTCCCGGTTGGACCCTCGATGCATGCTGATCTGGTACCTGTTCTTCGCTATCGCACCCTGGTTCATCTCCAGCATCAACGTGCTGGCTGGATTGTTTCTGATGATGGTGGTTACCACCGTTCTGTCGCGGGTAACGCCGTTTATTATCGTTGTGCTATGCCTGGGCTTGATCGGCCAGGTCGGCTGGCTGTTTATTGTGTCCCTCTTTTTCGGTGGGGACATCAGTTCCGCGCTGCCACTGCTGAAGCTGACCTTAAAGCTGTCGGTTGTATCGCTTGCGAGCATTACGGTCTTCTCCGGCATGGATCCCGAGAAAATCAGCGACGGCCTGCTTGCGCTCGGCATGCCTGCCGCCTTCTCGTTCAGCTTGTCATACGGTTATCGGATACTCCCCGTATTATTCGAAGAATTCCGCAATGTAATGCTCTCTTACCGATTGCGGGGAAAAGCGCCGGAACGCACCGGTTTTCTCTACTGGCGGCTCGCAGCCTATTATATAAAGCTGCTGGTGCTATCCTTCTTCCCCTTGATGCTGGCAACTGCTAAACGTTCCCGCACGACGGTAGAAGCGCTGGAGACCCGCGGGTTCTCCTACGGCATGAAGAATCCGACCGCCAAGAAGCTGAAGCTGTCCCACCTGACCCTGTCCGCGAGGGATGTGCTGTTCCTGTCCGGTACGGCAGCATATACCGCATTATTGTTCTGGATCGGCTGACCTTACCACTGACTTATACAAGGAGTGTTTGAATATGAAAATTGATCTTCATACCCATGCCAAATTGTCCAAAGCATCCGATTTCTCTATAAATTATTATGAGGAGATGATCCGGGAGGCGCTGGACAACGGCCTTGATGCGCTCGCTCTGACCGAGCATTTCAATACGCGCCATTTTGAAGAAGTGTACCAGCAGCTTGACCGGATGTTTCCTTACAATGGCGAATACTACGATGCAGACGGATTGAAAATCTTTCCGGGCATGGAAGTGGACATTCGGGAGACCGGTCACATTCTGCTGATTGGCCGGAAGGAGTATATTCTGGAGACCCGCCGCCAGCTGGATGGATATACAGAGAAGGGCTCCTTCATTCCCTTTGATGACCTGATGGACTTAGCCGAAGCCTTCCCGCTGCTCAAGATCGGTGCCCATCCGTTCCGGGAGAGCACACCGCTCCACCATCTCACCCGCAGCCAGTTGAGCCGCCTGGACGCCTTTGATCTCAATGCCAAGGATATGTACCAATACGGCTGCGAAGCCAATCAAGATCAGGTTCAACGGTTCGCTGCCGATCTCGGCAAACCTGTTACGGCGGGAAGCGATACGCATCAATGCCTTCAATTCGGAAGCGTCTATAACGAGCTGCACGTGCCTTGCGTGTCCGCCGACGAGCTTAAAAGTGCCATTATGCAAGGCGCTTACCAGCTTCATGTCTCGGACAGCCTGCCCATTAAGGTCAAAGCCTCCGTCATGCTGAAAAAACTCATGAAGGAGATCATCCGCCTCCAATCCCCCTCTGCCGTCATCTAGGAAAAGATTGAAACTGCTCCAAAGTTAATGTTGGAAACCCGACCATATCGACGAAAAAGAAGCCTGGCCATTATCCATGTCCAGGCTCCTTGCGTTTCCGAGAGATTGCTATATTGCGACTCGATCCCATGTCATTCCCGCCGCAACCGGCTCTATCCCATTCCAGCGTTGCGCGAATCGGCGGGATGGGCGGAATTACTGCAGCCGGTCCAACAGATTCAGCATGGCTTGCGCGCTTTCCGCACGGGTGGTCTTGGCTTGAGGCGTAAACGTGCCATTGGCATGCCCCTTCATTAAGCCAAGGGCCAAAGCTTCATTCACCTCTTGAAGTGCCCATGAAGAAATTTGCTTCCTATCCTTCAGATCCGGTGCTTCCGGTGAAGGAGAGGCGCTCCCCTTGGTTCCATATGCACGGTAGAGCATGACAGCCAGCTCCTCGCGGGTGATCGCCTCGTTCGGTGCGAACGTGCCCTTGCCTCTGCCGTTCACCAGCCCGTGCTGGTAAGCCGCCGCAACCGCCGAAGCATACCATGCATCGCCGTCCACATCCGTGAAGGCCGTGTCTTGCGTGCTTTCAAGGCCCAGGGCACGAACGAGCATTGCGGCAAATTGTGCACGAGTCAGCTGCTGACTCGGACTGAATATTGTATCGCTGGTGCCATTCACAATATGCTTGGCTGCCAGCTCATTTATCGCTTGCTCCGCCCAATGGCCAGCAAGGTCGGCAAACGATTTGTCATATTCCAACACGGCATAATAGCTCAATTGACTGACTTCAGCCGTTAATAACTCGTTTACCAGCTTGCCGCCAGCATATTTCAATTGCCCCTGATCCGAGATGTGGTAGATGCCGGCCAGCTTGCCGTGAATGACGCTGTCGACAGGAAAAGCAATCGTTACAGGTGCTATGAAATACTCCAGCTTATATGCCTTGCCGTCTTTTGTGCGGACGTTAAGATCTAATGCGTACATCTTGCTGCCCTGCTTCAGTTTAGCCTTCTCGACAGCATCTGCTTTGGCTACGAGAGAGGCAGCTGTCTGCGATCCAACCTCCTCGAGCTTAAACGAAATGACTGCATCCTTAGCCTGCTCGGCCGGTACGAGCTGGCGCAGCGCTTTGAGCAGAGCGGACGGAAGCTGTACCATCACGCCGTCCTGCTTCAGTTCCAGCGGCTTCGTCCCCAGGATGTCCCCTGCCGTCAGCGGCAGGAGAACTTCGATATCCTCGGCACCGAGCTGAATTGTCACCTTCTCTTGCCCGCCACGCAGCGACTCTTCGTTAACGATCCGCTGACCCTGATTTGGCTTCGTTCCCGGATCGATTGGCGGATTGCCGCCTGCTCCCCCGCCTCCGTTTCCACTGCCGGGGTTGCTGCCGCTGCCGCCGTCATCGATCTTCGCATTCATTTTAATCACAATGGCCGTCAGAGGCTCAAGCGTCATCGAGCCGGAGGTTAACGTGAAGCCGGACTTCGCTTTGACGCCGGTCGTGCCTGCTTCATCGTTATCGACCACCACCGTGCCGGAAGTCAGATCTTCATTAAGTGTCAACGTTCTCGACTGGTTGTCGGCATTAACGAACACATAATAATCGCCGGTTCCGTCCGTCGCTTTATTCTTATAGGCGATGACCAGATCCTGCGCTTTTACTTCGGGAATCTGCAGCAGCGTCACGTTCGAATTCACCATCGACTGATCGCCAAGGCGGAATGCATCGGACGACTTTCTCAACTGTATCAGTCCGGTCGTATATTCCCGCGTTTTGTTGTTCTCCGGATATTTGGCTTCATCCGTCGCCTTCTCCCAATCGAACATGTTGA
Source organism: Paenibacillus sp. JZ16 (assembly GCF_015326965.1). NCBI lineage: Bacteria > Bacillati > Bacillota > Bacilli > Caryophanales > Paenibacillaceae > Paenibacillus > Paenibacillus sp. JZ16. Next base: position 4,844,857 of record NZ_CP017659.1, on the reverse strand, counting down.
TGGCATCGGAGGAGTCGTAGGAGTCATGGATGAAATAACCGAAACGGTTTCCTGCCTCATCCTCTAATTCGTGGTATTTCTGCTCGGGTACCCCCGAGCCCAGCCATTGCTTGGTCCGCCCGTACTCCTGTCCTGCATGGAGGAACGCCGTTCCTTGCGAGGTCAAGGTGAGCAGGTTGCCCAGGCGAATGCGCTTATGGATCTCGAGGTCATTCGCTGCAATCGACGGATCCTTTTTGATGGACTGCGCAATGATGTCGTACAGCGGCAGATTATCATGGGCTTCAATGTATTGAACGATGTCACCCGGATCGTCTTCCTTCGTGTTGCTCGGCTGCGCCTTGATATTGTTGAAAATGGTTTGGATGTCGCGCGCGCCGCTCGTAATGAATCGTGGCTCGCCTTCATTGCCGAAGCCGGATTTCAGCTCGTTTCGGAACTCATCGGAGAAAACGCCGACGTTATCCGTTTTATCCATCCAATTCTGGTCTGCGCCCTTGCCTGCCAAGGAAGGATCCGACAGATGACCGCCGAACGTGACCCAGCCCTCGCCGATAAACAAGGCGTTCGGGTTGATGGCGGCAGCCGCATCATAAGCGTTCTGCACGGCTTCGTAGGTGGCGTCGCCCATCATGTCCCAGCGCATGCCGTCGATTTTGTATTCGTCGAACCAGTATTTCACGGAGTCCACCATCAGCTTCTCGGCCATCTTGTGGTTGGTCGCCAGATTGTTGCCGAAGCCGCCGATGAAATTGCCGTTGGCGTCCTGGAACGCATAATAGTTCGGCACGATATCATTCAAGAAATCGGCCTTGGCCATATGGGTGTAGACCACGTCCAATACGACGCCCATGTCCGCCTCGTGAATGGCGTTAATCATCGCCTTCAGTTCTTTGATGCGAAGCTCGGGATCCGTTGGATCTTCGGAGTAAGCACCGTCAGGGGAGAAATAGCTGTGCGGGTCATACCCCCAGTTGTACTCATTGTCTTTGGCCGAATAATCCAGCTCCCTGTTCTTCATGGCCGCTTCGTCACCGTAATACCAAGCCATCACGGGCAGCAGCTGAACATGGGTGACGCCCAGGGACTTGATGTATTCGAGCTTCTCTTTGAATGCATCGTAGGATCCCCAAGTCGCGTTATGCAGGTCGTTCTCAATCGTCGGATCGGATGTGAAATCCCGGACGTGAATCTCCCAGATGATGGCGTCTTCCCGCTGCTCGTAGTCCGGAATGTCCGCAAAATCATATCCGACGGGATCCGTTTGACTCAAATCGACAATCGCGGCTTTGCCGACGGCATCGCCGTCCGGTTCAACTTCGCCCTTGGTGTTCACTCTGAATTGCGCCATGGATTTGGCATATGGATCCAGCACGGTTTTCGTCACGCCGTTGTTGGTCACTTCGTATTGATAAAAATATCCTCTAAAATCTTGGATACCGAGGTCTCCTGGATTCAACTGAACCGACCATACCCCTTTGTCTCCCTTTTGGAGGGCGACGTTGCCGATAAACTGCGTGGCATCATCCTTGCCGTACACATTTGCGGTGACGTCGGTCGCCGTCGGTGCCCACAGCTTAAGCTCGGTTCCTCCAGCCTGATAAGTCGCCCCGAGGTCATCGCCGTCGTAAGCGTACATCTCATCCAGCATTCTCCAGCCGGTGGAGGCGGATACGGTTTTTCCGGCGTAAGTTACGCTTAGCGGTATCTGATCCAGCTGAAATGATGCCGACACTTCGATGGTCGTGTTTCCGGTAATCTTCACGTTTTGAATGGCAACCGTATGGCCGTCCTTATCCTTAATCTGCAGCTCATTCTTCAGCGTATCCGCTTCCAAACCATCGGTCATTGTAAATCCGAGCTGGAGCTTTCCGGGAGCCCATACCTCGGCAGAGACCAACCCGGTAGGCACTTCCCCATACGGAGATGTGTAGACGGTGTTGTCGCCTTCTTGAATGAACAGATGCTGGTATCGGTCTACCAGGGTGAAGCCTTTGTCGCCTCCGTCTTTGCCGACGTCTCCTTTGGCCGGATCCAGCACGAGGAAGTTAATCTTCTGGGCCCCCGGCTTCATCGGAACGTCCACGTATGCGCCATATCGGTCGGTTTGGCCTGATGGGAACATGGTAGCCCCCGTCGGCCAATCCTTCGAAGGCGCAGCGACATCGTCGCCCCATATCCACAAACCGTACGGATCGTAGTTCTGATCCTGCCGTTGATAGTGGATGCGCACGGTATCCGCCGGCAGGTCAACAGGCTCAAAGCTGTATACCGTATCGGAGCCTTCCTTGAGCCATACTTCGTTCATGTCCGGCGAGGCTAGGGTGAATTTCTTGTCGCCGCCGTCTTTATTGCCGTTGAAACGATCGACAACGACGATGCCGACTTTTTGGGCGCCGTCCTTGAGCGGAATGTCGACGAAGGCCCCGTAGCCGTCCTGCTGCCCGCCAGGGAATGGCGTTGCGCCAGTCGGCCAATTGGCGGACGGGGATGCGACGTCATCGAATATCCACAGTCCGATGCTGCCATAATTCGCGTCAGCCCGGTTGTAATGGACGCGCAGATGGTTAGCCGGCACCGGCGTTTCCGGATCAGCGGGTACCGTGAAATGAGTGGCAACGCCGTGATTGGCCGCATCGTAGCTGAACGTAACCTTAACATCCTGTGGCAGCTGAAGCTTTTCCCGATTAGCGGGGTGAACCGGGCTTGCCGCTTCGCTGCCCAAAACGATTTGGTACTCATGATCCCCTTCGTAGACGTCGGCCGTCACCGTGTATACATGGTCATAATCAGAATCCTGCATGATTAATCTCGCATCCGCAGGCGACCAGTTAGCCGCTTCGCCGATGCCCGATTGGAAGCTGCCAATCACTCGGGGTAGCTTATCCGCCTCGATCGGAGCATAGTATGTAGAATCCGCGATCCGGTGCGTCCCATGATTGTAATAAAAGGTAACCTGGGAATCTTGAGCGAGCGTTATGAGGATGTTGCCATCCTTGTTTGCTCCGCTGGGATTGGAATAATGGGCGGAGCCGTAATTCTCGTCCCACTTTCCGTCGATCGCGATCTTGTATTCGTACGATCCCGCGGGCAAGCTGCCGGTGAACCTGTATTCTCCGTTCCCCATATCGTGCATGGTTGTCGCGGCAGCAGCCGGATCCCAATCCCCGCTATGGCCTAATTCGGATTGCAGAGTCCCCACCAGCGTAACCTGGCTTGGCGCGCTATTGGCATTGGCCGTTGATGGCGGAATGCTGAGCATGGAGAAAATCAGCGAAACAATCATGAAGATGGACCACGTTCGTTTGCTTGAAACCGTCATTCTCATGAAACAAATAGCCTCCTTCTGTTCTTGGATTAGGTACAGCTGATACGATGTTGATGCCACTCATTGCGCAAACGCTTGCATAAACAGGTTTGAGCTTCCATCAAGTAAAGTACGACAATTACTGACAATGGTTAGAGAATATGTTCGAAATATAGAATGAAACAAATATAAACGAAAGCGATTACAATGGAAACGTTTGCATCAATTATTGTAGTATCACGACTCCTTCTCGTCAACTACATTTTGACCTGTTTTCATCATGAATTTTTCGGCTCAAGCGGGGATCGCAAACTTAGGATTGATTTCCCGCGAGGATTCCCATAACATTAAACATTATAATGATATAATGTTTAATGTTCGTAAAATCATGAATGCAGGGGGATTTCATATGGAATTTCGTTTTGAGGGCGCTGTTACGGATGTCATGCCAGGCATTGAGCTGCTGCTGGATGAGCTTGGCGTCGAACTTGGGGAAAACGGCTTCCCCGTTGAGGTAGCCTTGTCCGATGGCGATCTGGAGGTCGGCAAGGACCGAGACCACGCCTATATTCGTTATGGACGAAAACATCAATTTTTCAGGGGACTCGGCTTGCTGGTTCAACATAGCCGCCAAAACGATACGTTCCACCTTCACGAACGCCAGCAATTTGACCAAATTGGCCCGATGTTCGACTTGTCCCGCAACGCCGTGCTGACCTTGGACAGCTTCAAGCTCATGCTGAACAAGATGGCCCTGATGGGGATGAACAGCGTGATGTTATACATGGAGGACACCTACCAGATCGAAGGCGAACCGTATTTCGGTTATATGCGCGGTCGCTACACGCAGGCGGAGCTGAAAGAGATAGACGATTATGCCGATCAATTCGGCATCGAGGCTTTTCCGAGCATCCAAACCTTGGCGCACCTGGAGGAGTTTCTGAAGTGGGAGCCCATCAAGCATTACCGCGATACGAAGGGTGCCCTGCTCGTCGGCAGCGAGCAGACCGATTCCCTGATTGAACGGATGATCGAGGCTGCCAGCGCTCCGTTCCGCAGCAACAAGATTCATATCGGGATGGACGAAGCGGAGGAGCTCGGACGTGGTAAATATTTGGATCACAACGGTTATGTGAGCCGTTTCGACATTATGATCGCCCATCTGGACAAAGTCCTGGCTGCCGCCCGCAAGCGCGGCCTGAAGCCGATGATGTGGAGCGACATGTTCCTGAAGCTCGCTGCCGGCGGAGGCGGCGATGCGGCGTATTACGACAAGGACACCTCGATTCCGGAGGATATGGCCCGCCGCATCCCGAAGGATGTGGACATGGTGTACTGGGATTACACCCACATGGAGCCGGAGGACTATGAGAAGCTCATCGCCAATCACCGCCCGCTGGGCTGCAACCTCGTGTTTGCCGGAGCCGTCTGGATCTTTAACACATTCGGCGTCAACTACGGGTTGTCCCTGAACGCTTCGAATGTTGCGCTTCAAGTGTGCAAGCGGGAAGGAATCCGCGAGGTATACGCCACGATGTGGGGCGACGACGGCAACGAAGGAAATCCGTTCGCGGCGCTGCTCGGTCTGCAGCTTTATGCCGAGCATGCCTACTCGGAACAGGAGCCTTCCCCGGCGCAGTTGGCGGAACGGGTGAAATTCTGTACGGGCATCGACATGGAGGCGTTCCTCCTGCTGAAGGATCTGGACGAGATTCCCGGCCAGGAGCCAAACAACGCCAAGCAGAGCAACCCGTCCAAATTTTTGTTGTATCAGGATGTGCTCCTCGGGATGTTCGACAAACAGATCGAAGGCCTGGACCTATCGAACCACTATGCCGAGCTGGAGCAAAACCTGCGCGCGAAGCGCGATAGCACGGCCGAGCTGGACTATCTGTTCGAGATGCCGGAGAAGCTGAGCGCCGTCCTCAAACGCAAGAGCGAAATCGGCATTCTGCTGAAGCAAGCCTATGATGCCAAGGACGCCGATACCTTAAGGCATATGGCCAAGAACGTGCTCCCTGCCATCTCCAAAGCCGTTCAAGAGCTGCGCATTGCCCACCGCACGCAGTGGCACCGGATGTTCAAGCCCTTTGGCTGGGAGGTCATCGACATCCGTTATGGCGGCGTCATCACCCGCCTGGACACAGCATCGTTCCGCATTCTGGAATACGTGGAAGGACGGACGGCACGGATCGAGGAGCTTGAGCAGGAACGGCTGGTGTTCAGCACGACCAACCGCGACAATCACAAGGGAGTCGGCTGGTGCAGCCATTATTACCGCATGGCTTCGCCAAACGTGTTCTACCATGTGCTGAATCCTTTTTAAGGATCAAAGCTGCTTTTCAGCTCATACCATTCATCCCAAACAAAAAGAGCCCCGGTTGCCGGGACTCTTTTTACATTTATCGCTGAGGCATAGATGATATGCTCTATTCACGCTCAGGATTCATGACGCTGCACTTCCTCATACCAGTCTCGCACATCCCGGCTAAGCCGTTCCACGATCTCGGGGTAACGGTCCGCCAGGTTGGTGCGCTCCCCGGGATCCCTGGACAGATCGGACAGGTGAACCTGATCGGGAATCACGTGGTCGAAATCGAGCTTCCCGTTCAGCACCAGCTTCCAATCCCCTTCCCGAACAGCCAGTTGGCCTTGATACTCCCAGAACAATTGCTTATGCGGCGACGGCTCGTGCATTTGCAGCATCTCCTTCAGGCTGCTTCCGTCCAGTGCAACGCCTTGAAGCGGTCCTGCCGCCGGATCGACGCCGGCCAGATCCAAAAAGGTCGGTGCGATGTCCATCATGGCCGCCACCTCATCGCGCACTTGTCCGCCTTTCCAACCGTTCGGCCAGCTCAATATGGCAGGTTCGCGGATGCCGCCTTCGAACAGGCTTGCTTTATGCCCCCGGAAGATCCCCGCGCTTCCCCCGTAATACACGTCTTCCGTTCCGTCCAGCCAGTTCCGGCTCTCGGAGGACGGTCCGTTATCGCTGGAGAAAAAAATGACCGTATCCTCGTAACAGCCGGCTTCCTTCAAGGCCTTCACGATCTCCCCGACGCCGTCGTCCACCGCGGCAATCATGGCGGCCATGACCTGCCGATCCCAAGGCCAATGCGCAAACCGGTCCATATATTCCTGCGGCGCATGCATCGGGTAGTGCGGCGCATTGTACGACGCAAACAAAAAGAACGGAGCTTCCTGCTCCCGCGACCGC